>CANLJX010000011.1 GCA_947491545.1 Deltaproteobacteria bacterium | reverse complement strand
GACAGTGCGTAGCGGACTGTGTGGGGCCTTACACTGAGCGTTTGGGAGATCTCTCCGCACGAGAGGTCGGCATCACCCTGTGCAATCGACAGAATCTTTCGCTCAACATCAGAAAGATGGATCATCTCGGGGACGCTATAGCATAGGGCGTCCTCGGTCGATACAAATGCCGGGGTCGGAGTCCTTCTCTGAATTCTCCACTAAGTCCATCAGGAGAACGGGATCTCCCCGAGCTACTGCGACGTGCCTCGCCCTAATAAGCAGCTCTGCACCGCCCCCCCGGCAACCGGCTGCTTAAGCTCCTGCGCGAGCCGCGCCGCAAGTGTCGGAACCATCGACTGCCAGCCCGGGATGTAGTGAACTTTAAGCGCTGCGAAGCAGAGGTCGTCGAGCGTTGCCACTTGGTCGGAGCACACCGCGAGGCTAACCTCTCCCGCCAACACTCCTGGGACGATCTCCTCGAAGCCACCCTCAAACTCTTCGATGTAGCGCACCCTGCCCTTCCAGCGGCTGACTACCAGCTCAATCGTCGCCTCAGAGATGCCGTGCGAACGCGCCAGGGCACGGAAGGCGTCTAGCTCACAGGCGCGCTCGACTCCTGGCAAGATACGAGAGAGGAATCGTGCGTTGCGATCAGCGCGTCCCTTCGAGAGCCCGATCATAAGCTTCAGTACCTGGCGACAGCTCTCGATAGCGTCCCACGGACCGCGCTCCTGAACTAGCAGCACCCCACCGTGGCGCGTTACGCCGCGAGTGCTTGAGTACCTCCGTCCCGAAGCCCAAGAGCTCACCACCGATCGGACTACCCACCCAGCTTGCCGACAGGCATCTTCGGCCACAGCTCTCGCGGTTTCCGGCGAGAGGAGCTGCCAGGCACACACGGCAACAACTTCGACCACTCCTTCCGAGACCCTCGACACGGTGGCGAGTGAGCCATCAGAGAGCTCGAAGCAGGCGAAGCGGCTTCCCGCGCTCAGCGTTCGTGGCTCAACCGAGAATACGTGGTGCATCGTTGTTGGGAGGATCTCTGGAGCCTTGACGAGCGGCGAGCCAAGCCTGGTCGGCGGCAAGAAGCCGTCGGTAGGGTCCACCAAGATCCCTCCGGCCTTAACCTGATACTCCTTGAGTGTCACAAGATCACGGAGGGCGACGGTGTAACAGCCGCTGCTGCTCTCTGCTTCAACGTACAGGGGCTGCACGTGCGAGAGTGCTGCTGCGCCCTCTTGGCGAGCCGCGAGGATGCACTCTCGCGTCAGCAGCACTTCGTCTAGATCCGCGAACCCATTCTTGACCCCCGGCAGCCTGCCAGCAGCTTCACGCCACCCTCGCTTGAGCGCCCCGGCGCCAAGCTTGCCGCGCCATCCCGCCCACTCGTGGGGCTCAGCCGTCACAACCGTTGCGAGGTGCGGCGCGATAGAGCGAGAGAGCTTCCATACAGCGCGGTAGCCACGCACCAGGTCGAGCGGCTGACGGGCCAGTGTGCTGGCGAAGATGTTTCGCATCGCCACGCCTCGTACGCCGAAGTAGCCGCTCTCAAGAACCAGCACTCTGATTCCCTCAAGGGCGAGCTGGTGCGCTGTCATCGCCGCGGTAAGCCCGCCGCCACAGATAACGAGGTCAAAGGCCGCGCCTGCTTCGAGGGCACTGAGGCACTCAACCCGCGTTGCAAGAGCGGAAAACGGGCGCTCGTCTATGTTGGCTGGCTCAAGGCCTGCCGTGTAACTTTGAGAAGTTCCTTCGCTCATGGATTTATCTGAACCTTCCAGCGGGCCTTGACCGGCAGGGTCACCTGCCACGTGCCGGCCGCAAGCTCTTTGAACACACACACACCTTGCGGAGAGATAGGCGCCTTCCTCTCAGACGGCAGCCCATCGACGTTCGCCGCGATGCACTCGCCCTTCGGTGACTGCCCACCTTCGATAGTCACCTTGACCTCGGCCGGCTTAGAGACAACGCGAACTGCGCGCACCAACCCCGAGCCATCAAGAACCCGCAGCTCAGCAGCGCTCGCTTCCCTAGCTAACGAAGCAAGCAGAAACCCCGCACAGAGAAGTAAGAAACACCGATTCATGCTAACCGCCGACCGCCGCATCATCGCGGACCGATACACTAAGCTCCAATGTCACGCCGAACTCGGCGTCCACGCAGCTGGACGAGGTCCACTGCCTTGTAAGCAGCGGAACGGGCCGAACCGTAATCAGCTCCGAGCCCCACAACCGTGAGGGTGCGCCCCCCGCCCGAAACGAGGTTACCACGAGAGTCACGGGTCGTGGCAGCGTGAAAAACGACCGTCGATGGCACAAGCGCCGCCAGATCGAGCCCCGTAATCTGGTCACCCTTGGCCGGCGCCTCAGGGTATCCATCTGAAGCCACCACCACGCAGGTGCTTACCTCCGGTCGCCACGCAAGCTTCGGCTGAGTGGCTCTTTCTCCCGCAATCCACTCCATCAGCTCTAGCGGGTCGCTTGCAAGGCGAGAGAGGATCGCCTGGCACTCTGGGTCTCCCAGGCGGGTGTTGTACTCAAGCACCCGGATGCCATCGGGGCGCTTGGCAGGGTCGGTTGGAACCATGAGCCCGGCGTACAGGAACCCAGAGAACGGGGTTCCGCGCTCGCGCATTACACGCAAAATCGGCGCCGCACAGTGCTCCTGGATCCAGGCCAGCTCGCTCTCGCTGATGCGGGGCGACGGGCACACTGAGCCCATGCCACCTGTGTTAGGACCACGATCGTCTTCACCGAGCCGCTTGTAGTCGTGTGCGGGGGCGAGAGGGATAACCTCTGAGCCATTCGCGGCGAAGATGCAGCTAACCTCAACGCCCGTGAGGAACTCCTCGACCACAACGCGCTCGGCTTTAATCGGCCCGAAGAGCGCATCGAGCGCAGCCGGGAAGTCAGCCGCGTCCTCAATCACGAACACCCCTTTGCCGGAAGCTAGGCCATCGGCCTTGAGAACGAGCGGCGCACCCTGCTCCTTGCAGCGGCGCTCAAGGCTCGCTCGGTCGTGAAACACTTCGTGCTTCGCCGTGGGCACTCCCGCCGCTATCATGATCTCCTTGGCGAACGCCTTGGAGGTCTCAAGCATCGCAGCCTCTTTGGTTGGGCCAACGATCGCGCGACCGGCCGCACGGAACGCGTCAACTACCCCTGCCTCCAGCGCTGCTTCGGGCCCGACCACAGTAATCCCAACTCCGAGCCGCTCTGCTGCGGTCAGCAGTTCGCTGACTGCGGTGACGGCGACTGGCACGATCTCAGCGACCGACGCTATCCCTGGATTTCCGGGCGCGCAAAACACCTTCGAGACACGCCGCGAAGCCGCAAGCCGCCAGCAGATGGCGTGCTCACGCGCGCCGCTTCCGATTACGAGAACGTTCATGGCGAAAACTCCTAGTGCCTAAAGTGACGCCGCTCGGCAAAGAAGAGGCTCATCTCGCGCTGCGTGGCAGCGCTCTTCACTTCGTCGTCTCGCCGAGCGCCGCTCGGCGAAACAACGCAGGTAATCCCCGCTTCACCCAGGGCCTCAACTGAGTCAGGGAACGGGAAGAAGGCGTCAGACGCAGCAACGGCCCCACTCAAGAGGTGCCCGTGCAGCTTCGCCTTGCGCAGCGCCAGCTCGACTGAGTCGATCCGGCTCATCTGCCCTGCCCCTACTCCGACCAGGAGACCGTCCCGAACGAGCACGATCGCGTTTGACTTAACGTGCCGCACGATGCGCCACGCCAGATCGAGGTCTGACAGCTCTTCGTCTGTTGGCTGGCGCGGTGATGCGAGCGAGGCTTGGGCCACAAGCGAGGTGGCGATGTCGGGCTCCTGCACCAAGAGACCCCCGGCTACTGTTCGCACGTCGTACCCCTTAAGGGCAGTGCCCTTTACCTCGAGGATGCGGAGGTTCTTGCTCAGCCGCAGCGTCTCAAGGCCATCCGCCGTGTAGCCCGGCGCAATCACGATCTCGGCGAAGTCTCCGCGGATCTCCTCGGCTGCCTGCTGGTCGATCGCAACGTTCGACACGAGCACTCCGCCGAAGTGGCTGCGTGGGTCACACTGCTTGGCGCGCTGAATCGCCTCGGTCACATCCCTGCCAGACGCAACTCCGCAGGGGTTAAGGTGCTTGAGGATTGCAACCGTTGGCTTCCCTGGCGGCAGGTCTGCCAGAAGCCTGAGCGCCGCGTCGAAGTCGAGCATGTTGTTGTACGAGAGCTCCTTCCCTCCGAGCTGCTGCCAGGTTGGGCCGCCGATTAAGGGCAGCAGGCCTGAGTCGGCTCTGTACAGGGCTGCTTTCTGGTGCGGGTTCTCGCCGTAGCGCAGTTCAGCCTGGCGAGCGAAGGTCGCTGAGAAGCTCGCTGGCAGCGATCCCCCCGCTTGCTCACCCTCTGCCAAGCCGCCGAAGTAGCCAGCGATCGCGCCGTCGTACTGCGAGAGGGTAGCAAACACCTTCGCCGCGAGCCTGCGTCGCAACTCAATTGCGAACGGATCAGTGCCCTTTGCAGCGCCAGAGAGCGCCGAGATAATCTCAGGGTAGTCAGCCGGGTCGATCAGCGGCAAAACGAAGCGGTGATTCTTCGCCGCAGCGCGGATCATCGTGGGACCGCCAACATCGACCAACTCGGTCATCTCCAGCGGGTCGTTGGCGCGCTCGGAGCCTAGGTACTTAAGGAACGGATAGAGGTTTACCACCACCACATCGATCGGCCCGATCTCTGCCTCTTCCATCTGCGATATGTGCTTCTCAAGATCTCGACGCGCGAGGATTCCGCCGTGGATCTTCGGGTGCAGCGTTTTGACGCGCCCGTCGAGCAGCTCAGCTAGCCCGGTGTACGACTCTACCGAGGTCCACGGAACTTTCGCCTCATCCAGCCCCTTGCCGGTGCCAGATGTGGCGAGCAGCACGTAGCCGGCGCGGTGGAGAGCCGCTGCGAGCTCTGGCAAACCGGTTCGATCAGAAACACTCAGGAGCGCGTACTTTTTCATGGGGTCCTCTCCAAGCAGGAAGATGGCGGGAGGATAGCCCGGAGGGGGCGGGGAAAAAAGAGGAGCTTCGAGGCATTTCTCGAAAGTCGGTTGGGCGTCCCGGGAGCTAACTCTGGGTTTTGAGGCCTAAGTTCTTGCCCGGTTCGTGAACGTGCGCGTTAACGCACCCGCGCTCCAGCCTTTCCACCAGCAGTAACAGCTCAATATTTACAAAGAGAACAGCGAGGGGTCAGTACGAAGCGACAGGGCTTTTCCCCTCTCGCTGCCCTCGCTGCTCTCTTTGTTCCCCTCCAGGCAGCCCGACCCTCAAACGCGAACGTGCACGCACCCGCCCTCCAGCCTGCCCACGGCCAGTAACAGCTCAATATTTACAAAGAGAGCGGCGAGAACAGCGAGGGGTAAGTAACAATCAACTTGCCTTCCCCCTCTCGCTGCCCTCGCCGCTCTCACTGTTTCCACCCCCAAATCGCTCGTCCCTCAAACGCGAACGTGCACGTAAACGGCGAGGATTTTTGCCAGTTGCGTCGGAGTCGGGGCCGGAGCCGTTCCCGCTGCCGTGTCCGTTGTAGGGGAGGCCTACAGAGTGGAAACAACTACCGCCCCCGCCCCTCGACGGCGGCCAAGGTTGCGCGCATCTCCTCAAGCTGCTGCTCTGTTTTGAGCCGCAGCTCGGCGCGTCTGCCCGGATTCGGGTCGGCGATGGCCTCAAGGATCGATATCTCGTTGAGCAGCGAGCTGCGCTGAGAGAAGAGCGAGTCACGGCGGATTCGCAGGTTGCCGAACTCGGCGTCGGCCTTGAAGACAACTCCGTCAAAGAGACCTCGCAGCTCGATAACCATCTCGTTCCGCGCACGGCGCAGCTCATCTCCTCGCCTGCTGAGTTCAGTCTTGAGCTGCTCATCGTACGGATCGACCTCAAGCCCACCCTCGATCTCTTGGTACTTGTTTGAGAGGTCAGAGATTCGGTCGAGACGCTGCCTAGTCGGCTCCGGACACGCTCCAGCAGCCTTGAGCTGGTTCGCAAGCTTGAAGATATCGGCGTTCGGGTCATCGAGCTGCGCCCGACGGCCGCCCCAGCGCGTAACGGCGTGCTCAGCAGCCTCAACCTCGACTTCAATCGTCTCAAATTCACTGTTAACCTTTGTGAGGCGCGCCCGCACACCGGCTAGGGTCTGAGCGTTGGCGTCTGAAACCGGCCCAGACAAGAGCCGTACCTGCTGATCTAGGCTCGCCACCGCACGCCGCAACACCTCACGGCTGGCGTTGACGCTGTCTTGAACTCCGTTCGCCCCGGAAGCACCCGCCCTAGCATCGACTTGGCGGGCGATCTCAGGCAGCCGAGCGTCCCCCTGAGACGACCTGCTGCCAAGGTCGAGCCCCGCCGAAACTTCCGTGAGCGAGGTGGCACGCGCTGGGCGGTCTTGTCCTGCATTCCTGGTCGAGAAGGAGCCAAGCTCGACGCCAAATCGACGTGCAATATCACCCGCTGTAAGCCCAAGCACCAGTGCCGCAAGAACCATGAGAGGAACTGGCACCCCTCGCGGGGGCTGAGGCGCCTGGGCACGCTGAGAGAGAAGCTGCTGGCGCTGCAGCCGCGGGTCTTTCGGCTCCTCTACCGGCGGTGGCTTGATCTCAGGCTCGTCAGCGACCTCAGCTCCAGGTGAAGAGGCCTGACCCGATGGCATATCCGCGTGCGCTGGCTCCTGCGGGAAGGCCGCAGCGAAGTCTCGCGCCTTGCGGTACTCCTGCGTGCGCCCCCGCCCGACTCGGTCTCCAACTGAGATAACGAGCACCGTAACGTTATCGGGGCCACCGCGCTGGTTGGCCAAGTTAATCAGTATCTGGTTTGCGTCATCGAGCGGATTCTGCCGAACAACTCCAAGCATCTCCTCGTCAGACACTAGGTTGTACAGCCCGTCCGAGCAGAGGATGTAGATATCGCCTAGCTCGGGCTGCTCCGGCAGCAGTCGCGCCTCCACCTGCACATCCGCCACCGGGCCCAGCGAGCGCGTCAGCATGTGCGAGACTGGGTGACGCTCCGCCTCCTCAATCTGGATTGCGCCAGAGCGCACCAGCTCACGCACCAGGGTATGATCCTCTGAGAGCTGCTGGATCGTCCCGCCGCGCACTCGGTAGGCGCGCGAGTCTCCGACATTCACGCAGATCGCGCCATCGGCAGTGAAGACCAGCCCCACTAGCGTCGTGCCCATCCCCGCCAGCGATGGATCCTGGCTGCCTCGCTCGAAGATGCGGGTGTTGGCCTGAGAGGCGATCTTGATTAGTGCGTCTGGGGTGACGCCGCCCTTGCTGCGGCTCAGCAGCTCCTCAACCGTTCCGATAGCAAGGCGGGAAGCTGTGGCTCCGCCGTGCACTCCACCCATTCCGTCGGCGATGAAGTAGCCGTGGCACTGGCCACTCTTAAAGACACCGAACGAGTCCTGGTTTTCGTCGCGGCGCATGCCCACGTCGGTGCCGGCTGCGCACCGCAGGAACGACAAGTTAAAACCACGCTGTTCGCTTACTGTACCCATCTGAATCAGCTTCTTAGGGCAAGTTGAGGCTCGGTGTTAACACATAAGCCGCAGATAGCCCTCTCCCTACAGCCGTATCCGCAGGAAGTTCTAACATGAATCAGTTATCGTACGAGTTTTACTAAGGCTGAAGCCTGGGAAATGTTTTTGAGCGAAAAAAAGGCCGTAACCGCCTGAAAGGACGAGGTACCTTTAGTTAACCGAGCGGATAAACGGCGTACCTTTTATATATTTCTCGCCCTTGAGCTGCCCCACCAGGCGATCCGCCTGCACCTTCTTCGTCTCAGGACCAACCATGACTCGGTAGAAGGTCTGGCCGTTCTTGGCGGCCGCTTCAATTGCGACCGGGAACCCGGAGTCCTTAAGCTTGCGAGCCAGGGTCTCAGCTTCATCGATCGATTCAGGCGCTTGTACCTGGGCGTAGAAACCCTTCTGCAGCTTCTTGGTGACTGGAATTCTGGAGGCCGGCGGGCTCTCCTTAACGGGCGCTGGCTTCGGCTCTGCTTTGGCTTCGGTCTTCTGTGGCACCGCTACAGCGCCGATCACCTTGCCAGAACTCTGCTCTTCGTACGCCCCCTGTGCCTCACCCTGCGAGGATGCAGCGAGCCGCTCGTCGAGGAGCGAGCCTACTGTCTTCTGCTGAGCTGCTGGCTCCTTGCTCCGAGCTGGCTCAGACTTCCCTTGGGCTGCGCCCAGCATGCGCACGTTGTCGGCCGCTGCCGGCTCAACTGCTGCGCTATCCTCGGAGCCCAACATCTGCTCAAGCTGAGAGAGAGAGCTGCTGGTGCTATCGAAGGAATCCTTCTGAGCCGCGGCCTCTTCAGCCTGCTGCTGCTCTTGGATCTGCCGAACCTTCTCTGCGGTCGCGTCGATTACTGGCTTCGCCTTGGCGCCTGCCTTCCCTTCTGGCTTGGCTGGGGCAGGCTCCTGCTGCAGCACAGCAGGGGCGTTGAGGCGGTCGTAAATTCCTGAAGGGTTGCGGTCAGCACCGCGCTCTGGGAGCGGATCTGTCACGGTCAGCTTCGCCACCTCAGTGCCCGACGACGTTCTCGCGCTCTCAAAGCCGACTGACTTGCCGGAGACGAATCCCAGGCCGTACGCGCCGAAGATGCAGCCGAGAGAGAGACCGAGCCAAACGAAGACCTGCAGGGTACCGAGCCGGATCTCTGCTTTCTCGCCGCTTGGACGCCTTGAGTTCATCGGGATCCTCCCCTTTTCGTCAGCGGCCTTCATCTGGTACCCGCCGAGCCGCCAGCCCATGAATCCGCGACCGGAAGCCTGAGCCTTGTCGTCGCCGTTGCTCCGATTGTTGTGCGCCGCAGATCCCTTCATGAGCCCTCTCTAAAAAACAACCGGCAGTATACTGGATAGACCGAAGCCCAGACCAGCGAGAATCTGCGCCTCCGGGCCGGAAAGCGCTCCGGCGCCGATCGCTCGCCGGGTTTCGGGGGTGTTGAGGAAGGCGTGCCCCTGGCTGGCGAGCCGTTCGACGACCATCATCCAGCCCAGAACCTCCCCCTCTTCGACCGCCCTGCCGCACCACGCGGGGAGGAAGAGCGACCGCAGGAGCAGCTCGCGCTGGCTGGCCGGAAGCTGCGTGATCTCTGGCCGAAGCCCAGAGATCCGGCCGGCTCCGACCAGATCCACGAAGCGCTCGTGCAGCATCCGCACGCTCCATAGCGGTGATGCGCACTCATCAAAGAGCGCCACCATCGGGTCGTAGTCACCCGACGGAACGCTTGAGACCGCATGGAAGAGCCAACGCAACCAGCCGTCTTCTGAGGAGAGCTGCTCCACTACCCTCCGGAGCGAAGCCGCAGAGAGGATCTCTGGAAGAGCCCGATCGCGGCTGATGAGCCAGCCATCTCCCGGCATTCGAAGCGAGATCGCATCACAGAGCTTCAGCTCCCCAAGCTTCGCTTTCGTCGGCTGTGGCAGCGTGTCGTGGTAGTGGTGAGCGGCAACAACGGTGATGCGGCATGGAGATGTGGTGCGGCATGGAGAGGCTGTGGCCAGAAGCGAGAGCGGATCTGGGCGCGCCGGGGAGCCCTCGGCGACCAAAGCCTGAACGGCAGCCCCTAGCTCCCCCAGAAGCTCAGCACGGCTCGTGATGAGCACCGCCGGGCGTGGCGAGATCATCAGGCGACAGCTCCCCTCGTACGCAGCAGTTAGTAGCGCCTGCAGAGCCGCGACAGCAACCAGGCGCAGCCTTGCGTAGAGAGGAACGGTGGCATCTGGCGTAAGCACGATGACGTCTCGCGGCTGCGGCGATGCTGCGCTGCGCGGAAAGGTCTCCGCGAGAAGCCTCACCTGCGGGATAAGGAACTCCGCCGGGGCCTCCCGCAGCACGATGTAGCCTAGATCGCTGCGCCACTCGGCGTGAGCAGGCTGTGGCAGGAGGGCAATTAGCTTCTGCGCGACCTCTTGCGCCTTTTCGCGCGTCACGCGCGCCACCTCAATTGCAGCGGTGGAGCTAATCTCGCCCTTCTCTAGCTCAAGCATCGGCATGAAGCGCGCCCGCTCGCTAAGGACTACCTGCGGGTAGAGACGAGAGGCTGCGTCACGCAGCGAGCTGTCGAGCGGCAGAAGATCTCCTTTCATGATCGGCTAATCACCTCCGCCCTGAAGCGCAGCTTCGAGCGCGATGCGCAGCTGCTGTGAACCTGAAAACGCGTACGCAGCGACGAGGCTAGAAAGCTCTGTCGGAGCCTGCCCTGACCGCAGCCCGTCCAGCATGGCGCGCACACGCTTGCTCGCCTTCAAGCCTTCGTGCACAGCCGCGATGATATCCTCACGGGCATCGAGCACGAGCCCTGCAAGAAGGATCTCCTTGGCTGCTAACGGGAAGACTCCCTGCGGCAGCTCGTCACGCACCTCAGCCAGCAGCTTGAGCGCCGCCGAAACCTCCGGGAGCCGCTCCGGGCTTATGACCGGCAGCGCCGAGAACAGCCCGCGTTCCGAGAACTCCTCGATCACCTCCGGAATTCGCTCCTCATCGAGCGCGGTGATCGCCTCGTTCCACACCCGACGGGCAGAGAGGGTGCCCAGCGCGCCGTTCTTCACCGCATGCAGAAAGGCAGCCGATGTCGCCATGTCGAAATCGAATCCGAGCCTCACGGCGTACCGAACAGCGCGAAAGAGCCGTGTTGGGTCGTCTGCAAAGCTCTCTGGATGCAGCACCCGCAAGGTGTGGGTGGCGATATCAGGCAGCCCAACGGTAGAGTCTACGATGTCGGGGATTACCTGCTCTGGCGTAAGCTCGTGAGAACGCAGACGCGCGTAGTCGAGCAGCGGCAGAGCCAGTGCATTCACTGAAAAGTCCCTGCGCCACAGGTCTTTCTCGATCGGCGCAGCCTTGACGGTCGGCAAGGCGCCGGGCGCCGAGTACTCCTCAGTGCGCGCTGTTGCGATGTCGAGCTCTGTTAAGAGCGGCCCATCTGTAGCTGCCGCGGTGAAAGGGCCAGTGAGCTTCGCCGTGAGAAACGACGGGTGCTGACGGAGTTGGCACAAGAGCTCAGCTTGCAGCGCTTGGGAGAAAGCTAATCCATCTCCCTCCACAACAAGGTCGAGGTCGTAGTCCCCCACCCCGCGCCCCATCACCAGGTCGCGCACGATGCCGCCAACCAGGAACACCCGTTCGCCCCGGGCTGCGGCAACGCGCAGCGCTGCCTGCACCGCCTCGCTGAGCGGCACGCTGCCTGACGTGACCTTTGCGCCGCTGTTGCCCATCGGGTTTCGCCCTTAGCGGATCTCGTCGTCGCTCATGATCTCGTTGTTGAAGATCGGGAGCCCGACCGACTGCTGGTCGCGGTACTTGCCGCGATCGTCGTAGCGCTCTGAGCTGGGGCTCTTGAGCTCGAAGAGAACCACGCGCGCTATCTTCATGCGCGGGTAGAGCAGGATCGGGTTGGGGCCGTGATTCGCCAGCTCAAGCGTCACAGGACGATCGCTGTGGCCGGGGTACACCATCATCGCGGTCTGCACGATCGTGAGGCCAACTCGTGCCAAGGTGCTGCGGCCCTCGATCATGAATCCAAGAGTTGAGCCGACCGTGACGTTCTGGAAGGTGTGCCCGAGCAAGAACTCCCCCGGCTGAAGGGCGTAGGGCTTCTCCATCGTAATCTTAATTGCGTCGTAGGGCGGGGGAGCCGGCTGGCGCACATCCACCACAAAGCCGGATTGCGGCTTAAGCAGCTCCTCTCCGAGGTGCATCGTTATGCCCGATGAGCGCAGCCACACATCGTTAAAAGGAGAGACCTTGAGCTGACCGTTCTCAATCACCCGCTTAATGTCTTCGTTAGACAGCATCATACGACCAATCTCCTTAGGAACTTGTACCAGACGCAGCCACTCCGGAGCTGCCCGGGGTGCGTCGAGAATCGCCTCTCGACAGTACGTTGAGAAGCCCCTCTCCTCAAGCCCAAAGGGCACTTACGGCAGGTCGCGCGAGTGGTCCTGTGATCTCGCCAGGCCAGCTCGGGAGGCGGACCGCTAGCTTCGGTCCAGCAGGGCGAAAAGTGGCGACTTTGGGCCCAAGGGCGGTCCGCGGCGCGGGGTAGGATCGCCGTCAGGGAGAGGCCTTTCACCCCTTAGAAACGGCTCCGGAGAGGGACAGAGGCAGCCTTGCAGGAATACGCCACCGCGGTATACTCCCCCCGATTTTACGGAAGGATACCCTATGGACCTCAGGACAAAAGAAGTTCAAGACGGATTTAAGTGGCTTATGGTCGCCGGCTCAGCCGCCGTCCTCCTGAGCGTCATCCTCTTCTGGTGCGACAACACGGTCATGGGCGGTGCTGCCGCTCGCGACGCGGCGCACAACGAGGAGCTGCACAGCCTGCGCGTTGCTCAGGCCTCGCTGCCTGCTCGGGTAACGGATTCCCGCCAGACCCTGCCACTCACCCTTGAGGACGCCAACAAGGCCGAGCTGGCTCAGGCTCCTGCTCACTAACCTTGCGGTTGCCTAACGTTATAGCAACGGCGCTCGTTCCTGCGCTGCTCGACGCATACGCTCGAACATCGCTTAAGACCGGCGCAGAACAGGTTCCGCGCTTGCATTCAATCCTGCGCTCGTACCCCTTTTGGGGCAACGGTCACCAGAGGCTAGGCGAAGCTGCTCTTGAATCCGGCGATGTGGCTACGGCCTACGCCTCTGGGCAGGCAGCGAAGATCCTCTCCTATCGGAAGCCACGCGCGAGAGCTCGAGCACTCCATCTTCTAGGGCGCTGCTTCTTGGCGCGCGGTGAGTGGCAGATGGCGCTGGAGCTGCTGCGGGAGGCTGGTGTTCTCAGCCCTTTAGACTCGCGAATCAAGCAAGACGAAGCAGCGGCGCTCATGCTAGGGGGTGAGCATCTCGCGGCCCTCACGGTGCTTTCAACTATTCCAGAAGAAATGCTCTCTGCCGATGGAAAAGCGGCGCGGCTTTACTTACAGGGGAAGCAGCAATCCACCGCGGGTGATAGGCAATAAGACCGGGCGGCTAAGCCATCCTCCCTTCAACAGCGAGAATCCGTGCCGCGCTTACAGTCGCCGAAAAAGCCAAGGATACTGGCTGCATAGAACAAGCAACCTCAATCCCTCAAGGTTTAGGCCTGGCAGCCCGATATTCGTGCTGTGGAGAAAGGAGGAAAACTACGGCGCACTTTACGCTGCTCGTGGCTGCTGCTAGCAGGCTTACTTGTATTCGGTTACCACGAGATCTTCCTCGCCTGGGGCATTGCCCGCGTCGGAGTTCGGGCACAAAAATTCTCTGTCTCATCCCCGGACCTAATCAACCGAGGCAACATCCCGATGCGCAGCTCTTGCTGGGCGAGCGGCGAGCGCAACTCGGGCTCTGGGCTCACGCTCCCGGTCGAGTGGAAAAACGTTCCAAAGCGCGCCAAGCACCTCGCGCTCCTTATGTCTGCTCCAGACGAGAACCTCATCCTCTGGTTTGCAATCGTCAGCCGAACCCATCCGACCTGGAAAACGGGTATTCCATTAGGATTCACAAACTCATCGCTGCCAGATGTGCAGAAGATCTTTGAGCAGCCAAACGACTTCGGCATCATGGGGTACAGCGGTCCCTGCCCCAATCCCGGCCAACGCCGGAGCTACGTGCTCGAAGCGTTCGCGCTGAAAAATATGCAGAAGCGCAGCTACGGCACAACTGCGGCTGCCATTCGCCGCAAGCTCAAGCCGAGCGTGCTCGCGAGCGCGAAACTTACTGGCTTCTTCTCGGCTCCTGACGGTGCCGGAGCCGGGACTCCCACCGATACCCCCACGGGGACGACGACGCCCACGACCACTCCAACAGCATCTATAACACCGACAGCGACAGAGACTCCAACCGCCACGGACACTCCAACAGCTACAGACACTCCCGCAGAAACTCCAACGAACACCCCAACAGACACTCCAACCGATACACCAACCGTCACACCAACTCACACACCATCTGATACGCCCACGGAAACTCCCGTAGACACACCCACCGACACCCCAACAGACACCCCCACCCACACCCCTACAGAAACTCCCACTGACACACCTACAGACACCCCTGTTGATACCCCTACCGACACCCCTACCGACACGCCAACAATGACGCCGACCGAGACACCGACGGAAACTCCAACCGACACGCCAATCGACACGCCGACTGACACCCCAACCGATACGCCAACAAACACCCCCACTGAGACACCGACGGAAACTCCAACCGACACGCCAACCGACACACCGACTGACACAGCAACCGATACGCCAACAAGCACACCAACCGACACGCCACTGGAGACCGCAACAGACACGCCGACCGACACACCAACAGACACACCAACCGACACGCCAACGGCGACTCCCACTGACACGCCGACCGCAACTCCAACACCGGATCTGATCTGGGCGCAGCCAAACAGCGCTCTTGAGTGGTTTAGGGATGACGGCGACGGCTCTCGCAACCAGCCTCAGGCTTCGGCTTACTGCGCCGGACTCGGAGACAGATGGCGTCATCCCTCGTGGGGAGAGCATCGCGCGGCCATCACCGACGGAATTTGGGCCCAGGCCGGCAAGCTGAATATTCAGGAGAACGCTTGGTACCTAACTAACGAGCCGGATGCAGTGCACTACATCCTCTTTCCGTCTGGCCAGCACTTCGGAGCCTACTACGGAAACCAGTACACAGGCCGCGTGCTGTGCGCTCGGGGTCCCTCGGTCTCTGTAGGGGCGCCAAGCATCACGAGCGTTCTATCCGGGACCGGCGGGGCCACGAGCGAATACACGATCACCTTTACGGCAGCCACGTCAATTACCTTGTCGGCTGAAGACGTCTCTATCGTTTCCACAGGCTCGGCGAGTGCCGAGGTGGTTTCTGTCTCTGGCACCGGAGACACTCGGACTGTGACCCTCGGCTCATTCTCCGGCTATGGAACAGTCAAGATTAGTGTGAGCGCCGGTGCTGCAACCGATGGAACAGCCTCGCTTCCTGCGTTCTCCTCTTCTAGCCCGGTCACGGTCCTTTCGACTTGGCAACAGCCGAACTCCAACCTGACCTGGATCTCGGACGACGCGACAAGCAGCAGGTACCAGGGCCTTGCACAGAGCTACTGCACCGGACTGGGCGCGCGGCTTCCAACAATAGCGGACTACCAGTCCGGCTTTAACAACGGTCTTGTAGGGCAAATGGCGGCGCTCAACATGGTTAATGCCTGGTACCTAGCTGATGGTGATGCGGTGTACTACTTTGTGTTCCCCGAGGGGTACGTCTTTGGGGCCTACTACGGCGACCAGTACACGGGACGGCATCTGTGCGTGATTGAGAACTGACGCTCCCTACTGGGCACGCGTTCCGCGCATCTTGATGGGGGCACTTACCGTACAGCCCAGCTCCTGCCTGTTCTCTACGGACCAACCAGGCTATCCGCCGCATCGCGCACCAGCGCCAGAAGCGGCTCTGGGAAGAGCCCGATCAGCACCACGGCAGCGGCACACAGGACGAGAGCGAGCGCTGTGGTGAGCGGCACTGAGATCGGCTGGGTCTGCTGGGCTGGAGCGCTCTGGAAGAAGGCTGCAACCGGGATCCGGAAGTAGTAGGCGCAGGCGAGCGCAGAGTTAAGCACGGCGATTATCGCCAGGCCGTAGAGCCCAGCACTGAGCGCCTCGGAAAACACGAAGAGCTTCGACGTAAGCCCGGCCATGCTCGGCGGAAGGCCCGCCAGGCCGAGGAAGAATACGGTAAGGCAGCCAGCGAGCAGCGGGCTTCTCTTCCCTAATCCCTGAATCGAGTCTACTCCGTCTGCATCCGGGCCAACCGCCGCTAAGACAGCGAAGGAGCCGACTGTCATGGCGCAGTACGAAACGAGGTAGAAGAGCGTTGCTGCGACTCCGTCTGAGCCGTACTCAGTCGAGACGATGCCAACGAGCATGTACCCGGCCTGCGCAACGCTTGAGTAGGCGAGCATGCGCTTGATGCTGCGCTGCTGCAGCGCGGCCAGGTTGCCGAGGGTCATAGCGAGCACTGCCAGCACCCACAGCGCGCCGAACGACCACGGCTGCGGATAGGTGAACCCGAGCACGAGCACCTTGAGGAGTGCTGCGAAGGCAGCGACCTTAACGACGCAGCTCATGAAGGTGGTCACCGATGTTGGCGCACCCTGGTATACATCTGGCACCCAGAAGTGAAACGGCGCGAGGCCAACCTTAAACGCCAGGCCCACGAGCATCATCAGGAACGAGAGGAAGATCATCGCGTTGTACGGCACCGCTGCCAGAGGCACCATTGATAGCGAGCCCGTCGCGCCGTACCACAATGCGATTCCGAGCAGCAGGAACGCCGAGCTGAAGCAGCCAAGCAGGAAGTACTTCATCGACGACTCGGCTGAAATGCCGCGGTGGATACGCGAGCCGCACAGGCAGTAGAGCGCGAGCGAAGCAACCTCAACCCCAATGAAGAGCGAGAGGAAGTCCGAGCAGAAGATCATCACGAGCGCGCCGCTGAGCGCCGTCAGCGCAAGGAAGTAGTACTCATTGAGCGTGTCTATCCCCTCGCCTTCAACAGCTGCGCGCGTTGACACGAGGCTGACGAGCGCCCCAACGCAAGCCACAACGGCGAGCAGCCGCGAGAAGTCGTTCACGATCAGGCCGTACTCACTCTCGCCGATGCTGTCTGGGATGATGCCGAGCATCGCTATCGCCGCAACAACCAGCCCGAACGCGAGGAACGCCGCAAGCTTGGTGCGCTCAAGGAGCTTGCCCGTGACGAGGTACACGAGGCTGCCGAGCGAGAGGGTAAGAATTGGTGCAAACGAAGTGACGCCGTTCATAGATCCCCTACCTGCTTGACTCTGCAATCGCTGACTCTAGCCGCGCTGGCTGGACCGTTACCTCGGCCGACAGCGGCGCCCGAAGCTGGGCCTTCGCCTCGTCTTCAACCGAGCCTGCGGCCTGAGCGAGCTGCACCTCGATCGCAGGCGAGATGCTCGAGAGCGCCCCCTGCGGGAAGATGCCGAGAATGATTACGAGCGCCGCGAGCGCTCCCAGCACGAGCACATCTCCACCCTGAAGGTCGGCATCGCTTGCCGTCGCTGGCTCGCGCTCCGGCCCAAACATGACCTTGAGGTATGCAGTCAGGGTGTACACCGCTCCGAGCACGACTCCGATCAGCGCCACCGAAGTCCACTGCGGGAAGGCCTGCCACGAGCCAATAATCACAAGGAACTCGCCAACGAAGCTGCTAGTGAGCGGCAATGCCACCGCCGCGATGCTGAACACCATCAGGAAGAACGCACCAACCGGGATCCTGGCTGCCAAGCCGCCGAGGGAGTCCATGTCACGAGTTCCCTCACGGTCGGTGATAGCTCCGAAGACGAGGAAGAGCGCGGCAGTCACAAGACCATGGCTCACAGCCTGGAACACAGCTCCCGTTACCGCCATCTCGGTCGCTGCTGCAATTCCGAGCACACAGAAGCCCAGGTGCGAAACCGAAGAGTACGCGAGCAGCGAGCGCACGTCTCGCTGCGCCATAGCAACTGCTGCGCCGTACGCAACGCCGATTGCGCCGAGCGCTGCCAGGTGCGGAGCTGCCTCCAGCATAAAGCCAGGGAAGAGGGGCATCGCAAAACGGATGATTCCGTAGATCCCCACCTTGCCGAGCAGCGCCGCCGTGAAGGCGGCTGTCCCGTGCGGAGCTTCGCGGTAGGCCTCAGGAAGCCAGCCGTGTAGCGGCACGATCGGAGTCTTGACGGCGAACGCAATGAGGAACGCGAGCCCCAGCCAGAGCTGCTCGTCTGGTCCGAGCATCTTGGTGGTAGAGAGAGTCGTCACATCGAAGGCAAAGATCGTCTCGGCACCGTGAGTCGCAAGGACGCCTAAGCCCTTCCAGCCGATGTAGAGAATCGCCAGGAACATCATTACTGACCCGACCATCGTGTAGAGCAGGAACTTCAGAGCAGCCTGGAACCTGCGCGGCCCGCCCCACAGCGCCATAGCCGCGAGCATCGGCAGGAGCATCGCCTCAAAGAAGCAGTAGAAAACCACGAGGTCTGTTGCGAGGAACGCGCCCAGGACGGTGGCCTGGCCGATCAGCAGGAGCGAGTACCACCCCGCGCCCGCCTGAGCCGGCCGCGCCGACCACGCCAGCACTGCGAGCGACACAACGCAGGTGAGGAGCGTGAATGCTAGCGAGAGGCCATCGAGGGTCAGGTTCCAGTAAATCCCGAGTGAGGGGATCCAGGCGCGCGTCTCACTGACCGAGAGCAGCACATCGGGCGCGCCCATCCCTCCCTGCGCCACCGCCAGCAGCAGCGCTAGCGTGAGCGAAGACACCACGAGGCTCCAGGTGCGACAGAGCCGGCTGGCAGCATCACGCTCAGGCGCGAACCACGGCCCAAGGCACACAAGTCCGCCTATAAGAGGCAAAAGAATAACGAAGCTCAGCGGAGGCCAACCGATATCCATCTCCTACCTCACCTGAGAAAAAACGCTGAAGAATGCCGCCGCCGCTATGAACATCAGCAGCACGTAGGTCGTAACCTGCCCCGTCGTAATCCGGCAGGTCAGCTCGCCCACAGCCTGCGTCACGCTGCCGAGAGCGCTTCCGCTCCCTTCGACGATGCGCTGGTCGACCGCACGGAACGCTATGCCAGATATCTTCCTGCAGGGCGTAACAACCAAGACCTGCAGGATCTCATCCACGTAGAACTTCCCGCCACACAGCTTTTCGACCGGCGAGAAGATCCTGCGCAGCAACTCCTTCTCCCGCGGCGCTACCAAGAAGAGGTACGCGGCAAGCGCGATGCCGAAGAGGCCCGGCAACGAGCCGATCAAGAGCGAAACGAAGCCCTCTGAGCCGTGCTCCCCTGCAGTTGCTGGAAGGGGTCCTGTCACAAACGACGTGATCGGGTGCACCAGCAGGAAACCTCCGATCACTGAGAGCAGCGCCAAAACTCCTACCGGAGCCGTCATCACGAGCGGAGCCTCGTGCGGATGCCCCTCACCTCGGTAGCCGCCGAGGAAAGTCATGATGAAAGACCTAGCCATGTAGAACGCTGTGCAGACAGCTATCGCCGTCGCGGCGTAGCCGATGAATGGAGCCGCAGCGACCAAGAGCGGATTCGTCGTGCCCGAAATAGCGCCGAGGATCGCATGCTTTGAGTAGTATCCTGCAAATGGACAGATGCCCGCGATCGCGAGCGTTGCCACTCCGTAGCAGATAGCCGTGATCGGCATCGCCTTGGCGAGCCCACCCATGCGACGCATGTCCTGTTCGTGGTGGCAGCCGTGGATGACCGAGCCTGCGCTCAAGAAGAGACAAGCCTTGAAGAAGGCATGCGTCACAACGTGGCAAAGCGCGATCGCGTACTGCCCAGCGCCGACTGCCAAGAACATGAATCCGAGCTGGCTCACGGTTGAGTACGCAAGCACCTTCTTGATGTCGTTCTGCGCGAGCGCCGTGAGTGCTGCTATGGCTGATGTCACGAGTGCGACCCACATGATAATCGCGGGCACCGCCGGATCGAGCTCGACGATCCCGTGCATGCGGCCCATCAGGTAGATGCCTGCTGTCACCATCGTTGCAGCGTGGATCAGCGCTGACACCGGCGTAGGACCGGCCATCGCATCAGGCAGCCAGGTAAAGAGCGGAATCTGAGCGGACTTTCCGGTGGCTGCGACGAACAGCGAGAGGCCCGCCAGAAACGCTAAGCCGGCAGGAAGCTTCGAGAGCACGCTCCCCTGCCCAAGCTCGACAACATCGAGGGTGCCGCACTGTGTGTAGAGCACCGCCATAGCCACGATGAAGCCGACATCACCGATGCGGTTCATGACGAAAGCCTTCCGGCCTGCCTTGGCGTACTCAGTGTTGGCAAACCAGAACCCTATGAGGAGGTAGGAGCAGAGCCCCACCCCTTCCCAACCGATAAAGATCACCGGCAGGCTCTTTCCGAGCACTAGCACGAGCATCGCTGCCACGAAGAGGTTGAGGTACGAGAAGAAGCGAGCCACGCTCTCGTCGTGCGCCATGTATCCGATCGAGTACAGGTGAATCAGGAAGCCCACACCGGTAACCACCAGGCACATTACCGCCGAGAGCTTGTCGAAGTAGAGCTGCAGCGGGAGGGACACGTCCCCGAACGAGATCCAGGAGCTGAGCGTTGCAGTGAAGCTGCCGGTCGCTCCGACCTGCTGCCACAGGAGCACCGAGCAGAGGAAAGAGACTAACACCGCGCCAGACGCGATCACCCCCGACAGCTTGGGGCTACGTCGACCGATGACATACGAAAGCAGTGCCCCAAGAGCCGGGGCCAGAACAACGAGCGACAACCTGAGGTCTCCAGATCCCATATCCCCTACCACTTAAGCTGTGCTGCGTCGGTGGTCTCAACCGACACCAGGTTCCTAAAGAGCGCTATAATGATCGCGAGGCCAATCGCGCTCTCTGCCGCGGCGATCACCATCACAAAAAACACCGCCACCTGGCCATCGAGATTGCCTTGCAGCTTGCTGAAGGCCACGAAGGCGAGGTTGACCGCGTTGAGCATCATCTCGATGCACATGAACACCACGATTGCGTTGCGGCGGATGCACACACCAACCGCTCCGATTGCGAACAGCACGAGCGACAGACCGACGTAGGTGACGACAGAGCCCATTACTTCCCTCCCCCAAGGCCACCCTCGCGGGGGCCGATCTTCCCTTCCTTGCGCTTCGAGAGAGTCACTGCTCCGACGATGCCGATCAGGAGCACCAGTGACGAGAGCTCAAACTGACGAACGTACCGGCCATACAGCTCCTCTCCCACCGCCTTGACTGTGCCCTCAGAGCGCCACGCTTTCTCTTGAAGCTCGTGCAGCGAGAGGTCCTTGAAGTTCGACTCAACTGCCGGGTACACGGTCGTCACAACGGAGCAAGCTACGGCGATCGCGCACAGCGGCCGGAAGATGCCGAGCTTCCTGCCCGAGCCGGCCTTGAGGTTAAGGAGCATCAGCACGAAGAGCACCAGCACCATAATGGCGCCGGCATACACCACCACCTGCGTGACGGCCAAAAAGTGCGCATCGAGAACCGAGTAGACACCCGCCATCGCGAGCAGGTTCACTATCAGGTGGAAGGCGCTGTAGAGCGGATTGCGGTTGAACACGACCCCAAGGGCAGAAGCGACTGCGACTGCAGAGAGAACGAACCCCATGAAGCTCATAGTGCCACCTTCAGAACTGCCGTGATTACGAGGTTAGCTAGCGCCACCGGGAGCAGCATCTTCCACCCCATGTTCATGAGCTGGTCGTACCGGAAGCGCGGCAGCGTCCAGCGGATGACTATCTGCAGAACGCAGAAAAAGACCACCTTGGTCATCAGCACGATGTGGCCAATGAGCGCCGCCCACCAAGCCCCCTGCGGCAGCGTCACCCACGGGATGTCCCACCCGCCGAAGAAGAGGAGCGCGAGCAACAGCGCGAAGAGCGCGATCTCCGCAAACTCGCCCAGCCAGAAGAGCAGGAACTTCATCCCAGAGTACTCAGTAAAGTAGCCGGCCACGAGCTCAGACTCTGCTTCTGGCAAGTCGAACGGGCCACGCTTCGTCTCGGCCATGCCAGCCAGCAGCAACACAACGAAGCCAACTGGCTGCAGCACGATGCCCCACATTGGGATAAAGCCCCACAGGAGCTTCTGCTGCCCCTCAACGATGGAGTACACGTCGAGGGTACCGTACACCACGATCAGGGCAACGAAGACCAGCCCCATCGGGAGCTCGTACGACATCATCTGCGCAGCGGCGCGCAGCGCCCCGAGGAGCGAGAACTTGTTGTTGCCGGTCCATCCAGCGATCGCCACGCCGTAGACCGCCACTGAGCCCATCGCCAGCACGAAGAGCAATCCGCCATCAATCGCGGCGACACGCGGGTGGATGGTATAGCCCCCGAGCGTAAAGTCCGGGGCGAGCGGCAGCACCGCAAACGCCAGCATGATAGGCAGGACTGCGATCACGGGCGCCAATGCGTGCAGAAACTTCGAAGCGCCTTCCGGAACGAAGTCCTCCTTCCAGAGCCCTTTGAGAGAGTCACACATCAGGGTGTTGATGACACCGAGCCAGCCCATGGCGCGGATCACCGGGAGAGCGGGCTTGAGGTACCAGCGCTTCGACTCCACGAAGGCGCCTGCGCGGTTTGCGCCAACGCGGTCCTGAATCAGGGCCGAGCCCTTGCGCTCAAGCCAGGTGCAGAGCGACGCCAGCACCAGCGAGACGTTCATCACAACGAAGACTTTAATGAGCAGGATGCCTAATTCCATCATACGCTTCTACACCGCTGGGGATGCTCCTGCTTCTTCGCCAGTAAACGCAACTGCCGGCTCCCGCTGCGATGGCGTGAGCTGAAAGCCCCCATCCTTCAGCGAGGCTATTGAGAGTCCAAGCGACGACACGAGCGAGTCCGCGGTCAGGTACCAGCGGGTCAGGTCTCGGTCGCTCATCTGCTGGACGTTTGCGGGCACAACCTTTGCGCCAGCGGCCTCCGCCAAGAGCGCCAGGTAACGCCACTCTGGAACGGTGCCGTCCTTGAGGGGCACTGCGGCCTGTGCGTGCTGCAGGCGTAGGGCACGGTTGACGAGCAAGCCTGACTTCTCAAGGATGCTGCGTCCCGGCACTACCATCTTAACTCCAGCGAGAAGCGGAGACTCGCGGTTCGTTAGGAGCGCAACGGATGTCTTGGCCGCCTTAAGGCCGCTAATCAGCGCCGCATCGATATCCTGCTGAGCTACTGCCCTGTCGCCCAAGATCAGAACGTGCTCAATCTCTTGGCGCCGGATCTTGCCGAGCATCTCGTCGTACTCGCTCTCAGGGTCCTCCCCTACAAGCCCCGCCAGCTGCGCGCCGCGGAAGTTGCTTGAGTAGTCTGGGGCAACGAGGATCTTCTCGACTTCGCTTAGCTCGCGGCCACGGTACGCTACCGTGACACGGCCGAGCGACGATGTTCGGGCGAGGAGCTGCTTTAGGATGAAGAACTCTTCGAGCAGCAGGTCCGGAGAGGCAAGCACCGTCAGGGTCTTCACGTTGCCCTTGATGGCGTTGAGCGAGTCAGCGAGCTGGCACGGCTCGAAGCCTGAGTCTGAGACGGTGTAGGGCTCAGTGATGCGGCTCTGAGGAAGGAATCGCCCGAATCCGTAGCGGCCCTCATCGCACAGCCACTCTTTGTTGACTGCATCGTTGCGGCGCGCCTTGACGAGCACTACCTGCCCGTCACGCTCAGCAACTTTGACGCTACAGCCGGTGGAGCAGCCGGGGCAGATCGAGTCTGTCTGCTTGGTGAACCAGATGCGGGTATTGAAGCGCCACTCGCGGTGCGTCAGAGCGCCAACCGGGCAGAGGTCAACGACCGTCCCAGAGAGCGGATTGTCGAGCTCCCTGCCCGGGCTTACCGCAATCACGCTCTGGTCTCCGCGATTGAGCATCCCGAGCTCTGAGGTCTTCGTGATCTCGTCGCAGAAGCGGATACAGCGGGTGCACATGATGCAGCGCTCGCCGTCGAGCATCACCGTGGGCCCAAGAGGCAGCGCCTTAACCTTATGAACCTTCTGCTCAAGGAAGCGGCTCGAGCGAGCGTTGTACTCGAAGTGATAGTCTTGCAGCTTGCAGTGCCCGGCCTGGTCACACACAGTGCAGTCGAGCGGGTGGTTAATCAGGATAAACTCAAGGGTCGCTGCCTGAGCGTCGGCAACCTCCTTCGAGGTGTGATGAGTTGAGACCTCCATCCCTTCCGTCGCCCCTGTATTGCAGGCGATCGTCATCTTCGGCATCCCTTTCACCGAGATCTGGCACATACGGCAGTTGCCCGCCACGGAGAGGTGCGGATGGTAGCAGTAGTGCGGGATGTCGATGTCAGCCGTCTTGGCGGCCTCGATGATGTTGGTGCCCTTCGCCACCTGGAGCTGTCGCCCGTCGATGGTGATGTTTACCAGTTCAGCTTGTTTCGGCGCTGCTTGTTCGGACATTCGGATGCTCTCTCGCTCAAATAATCTCTGACTTCGGGCAGCCCTCAAGCCCAGCGCCCAGCTCGTCGCGCACCGTCGAGAAGCGCAGGTCGGGCTTCTCCTTCTCGATCCGCTTCAGGAGCGCCGTGAGTTTCTCGTCGGTGAGGTTCTCGAAGAACACGTCGTTGATCTGGCACATCGGCGCAGTTCCGCACGAGCCGAGGCACTCAACCTCCTCGAAGCTCCACATGCCATCCTTGCTCACCTCGCCCGGCTCAAGACCAAGGTGGTGGTGCAGGAACTCGGACACCTTGCGCGCCCCGCGCAACGCGCACGGCAGGGTGCGGCACACCTGGATGTGGTACCGACCGACCGGCTTCTTGTAGTACATGGTGTAGAAGGTCGCGACCTCCCACACCTGCACCGGCGGCATCGAGAGTTTCTGCGCAACCCAGTCAACGCCGGCTTGCGAGATCAGCCCGAAGTGCTCCTGTGTGATGTAGAGCAGCGGCATAATAGCAGAGCGCGCTTGCGGGTACTGCTTTATTATCTCCTGCGCGCGACTCTCCGACTCATCCGAGAGGACGAGCGGCGCCTTTGTCGGCGTGATGCCGCGCGTGTTGATGTGAAACACCTGTCCGTTATCGGTCACACTCACCACCTATCATGTTAACCATTCCGAAGGTCGGAATGAGGTCTGAAATGTTAGCCCCGAGGAGCATCTTCCTCATCGAGCCCATGTGGATGAAGCTCGGCGCACGCACGTGCGCGCGATACGGCTTGCCGGTGCCGTCTGACACAACGTAGTAACCCAGCTCGCCATTGCCGCCTTCAACCGCCTGGTAGGCTGAGCCCTTCGGCGGCTTCACGCCGTACATGACGAGCTCAAAGTGGTTAATCATTCCGTCGATCGAGCCATACACCTCGTCCTTCGGCACGAGCGCGATGTGAGGGTCGTCAACGATCACCGGGCCGCTCGGGATGTTCTTGATCGCCTGCTCGCAGATGCGAAGCGACTGCTCCATCTCGGCGAAGCGCACCAGGAACCGATCGTAGTTGTCGCCCTTGCTGCCGAGCGGGACCTCGAAATCGAACTCCTCGTAGCTTGAGTACGGGAACGCCTTGCGCACGTCGTAGTTAACCCCCGAGCCGCGCAGCATCGGGCCAGTCAGGCTGAAGCCCACCGCCTCCTCCGCCGTCATCACCGCTACGTCACACATGCGGTCGATGAAGATGCGGTTGCGGGTCATGAGCCTGTCGCAGTTGTGCATGTGCTCGCGCACCTTCTTGAAGGCGTCGACCATCCTCGGGGCAAAGTCTGGCGTAAGGTCGTCCTTCACTCCGCCCACTCGGCCGTACGACACGGTCAGGCGAGCACCAGTGACCTCTTCCAGCAGATCCCACAGGAACTCGCGTGCCTCCATCATGTAGAGCATCACCGTGAAGGCGCCTAGCTCCATGGCCGACGCACCTAGGCAGGTCAAGTGATCGCTGACGCGCGAGATCTCAGAGAGCAGCACGCGGATATACTGCGCGCGCTTGGGCGCCTCGATGCCGAGCAGCTTCTCAACCGTCAGGCACCAGCCGAAGTTGTTAATCACCGGCGAGACGTAGTTAAGGCGATCGGTGTACGGCATGACCTGATTGTAGTCGACCGTCTCGCACATCTTCTCAAAGCCGCGATGCAAGTAGCCGACGTCAACATCCGCGTCGACGATCTTCTCTCCGGAGAGCTCTGTGACGATTCGGATCGTGCCGTGTGTCGCCGGGTGGGTTGGCCCCATGCTGACGATCATCGTCTCTGAGTGCAGGTCGTCGCCGAGCGCGCGCGGGCGGGCCGCTGTTGTGAGCCCGCCAACACCTACGTCAAACTGAATAAGCTTTCCGCCTGACATACTTGAGCTACCTCACCTCTTGGCCGGACGTGCCGCCCCTGCGCGAGCGGATCGTCACCAGATCTGGGCGCAACATATTGCGCGCCGTGTTTTCAACTTCAGGCATCCGTAGCGGAATGCGCGGCTGCTTCCCTTGAACCGGGTAGTCTTTGCGTAGCGGGTGGCCAACAAACTCCTCGTACATCAGGATGCGGCGCAGATCGGGGTGCCCTGCGAAGCGGATACCGAACATGTCCCACACCTCGCGCTCCAGAAAGTTGGCGCCATTCCAGAGCGGAGTCGCGGTGGCAACTTCAGCCTTATCCTCGCCCACCGGCACTTTGATTGTGAGGCGCCACAAGTTGCCGAGGCTCAAGAGCTGGTACACAACTTCGAATCGCGTCGAGCGAGAGTCGAGCCAATCGACCGCTGTGATATCGACCAAGAGGTTGAAGCCGAGTGCTGCCGACTCTTTGCACTTCTTGAGGGTTTCGAAGATCTCTGCCGGCTGCAAAGTAAGGATCAGATCGCCGTGTTCGACGGCTGCTTCTTGGGCGAGAGAACCGAGTTCGGCTGCTAGGGCCGCTTTGAGCTCCTCGACGGGACGCGCTGCTGTAGCCATAACCGCACTTTCTACCGTAAGGCTTGCACCGTGGCAATCTTACAAAGGGGGAAAACTTGTGTGATTTCTAGAACATCACCCACTCTGCCGGCACTTCGAGCGCGCTGGAATCGCCCCCGCTCAAAAAGCCCGTGCGGCACTCCTAGAGCCCGTTCAGAACAGCCCCCTGATTTGCGTATTCGGGGGGCGAGGCGTATACTCATCGCTCGCCTGTTGGGGCACCTTTTTGATTTACTCGGAGAGAAAACATGGAATCAGGAACGACGTCGAAGAAGAAGCGCCTTAGCCCCTCATCGATGAGCCAGCTCCAGATCCTTAATGCTCTCGCCCCGAACTCAGCTCCTGCTCCGGAGCCGCGCCGCTTGCAGATAAACGAGATCGCCGAGCTTAGCGGCTTGCGCGACGAAAAGGAGACTCAGCGTTTCCTCTTCATCCTTGAGGGGCAGAAGCTCGTCAGCCCCTTCCCTGAGGGCGACTTCACTTCACGCACGTGGCAGATCACGAGCCAGGGCGTTCAAACCCTTCGGCAGATCTCGGCGGTAGCCACGAACTAGCACCGCCTCGTGCATCTTCCCGATGTCTCTTCTATTCACGTAGGACCCAGCAACGGGAACGGCTCCGGTTCCGGCACCGGTTCCGAAAAAGCCCCAAACCCTTTCAACGGGCACATGTAGAACAAGCGCACGAAGAGCAGAGTCGCCGTCTACCGAAGCAGTTCGCGAGCAATAACGATGCGCTGGATCTGGCTTGTTCCCTCGTATATCTGGAGCAGCTTCGCGTCGCGCATCAGCTTCTCAACGGGGTAATCCTTGGTGTAGCCGTAGCCTCCGAAGATCTGCACTGCATCGGTGGTAACGCTCATCGCTGTATCAGCGCTCATGCGCTTCGCCATGCTGGACTCGATGCTGGCAACCTTCCCTTCGTCGAGCATCAAGGCTGATTTCCAGGTTAGGAGCCGTGAGCTCTCTACTGCGGTGGCCATGTCGGCCAGCATGAACTGGATCGCCTGAAAGCTGCTGATAGGCACCCCGAACTGCTTTCGCTCTTTGGCGTACCCGATGGCGTGCTCCAAGGCTGCTCGAGCGATTCCGACAGCGATCGCTGCCGTCATTGGGCGGCTTGCGTCGAGGGTCTGCATCGCTATCTTAAAGCCCTCGCCCGGAGCCCCGATCATGTGATCTTTGGGGACGCGAACCTTGTCGAACACTACGCTACAAGTGTCGGAGCAGCGCTGCCCCATCTTGTTCTCATGGTGCCCAACGGTGATACCCGGTGCAGAACGCGGCACCACGACGCAGCAGATCCCTTTATGCTTCTTCGTTCGGTCGATCGTCGCAAACACGGTGAACTGTGCCGCATGCCCGGCGTTCGTTATCCACTGCTTTGCGCCGGTGATAATCCAGCAGTCTCCGCCATCTTCCACCGTAGTTTGTAGCCCTGCGGCGTCGGAGCCAGCGCCCGGCTCAGTGAGGCAAAAAGATGCAAGCAATCCCCCTGTCGCCAGCGACTCAACGAAACGCTTCCTCTGCTCCGAGGTGCCCCCGATCCGAATCGGGGTGAGGGCCAAGTCATTCGCTACCATCGAGGTCGCAAAGCCGGAGCACCCCCACGCTATCTCTTCAATCACAAGACAGCCGTCAAAAATGCTTAAGCCCGAGCCGCCGCACTCAACAGGAAGGGTTAGATTGATCAGCCCGAGAGTGTGCGCTTCCTTGATCAGGGCTGCCGGAAACTCGGCCCGCTCGTCGAGCCCAGGAGCTGCCGGCCGGATCTTGTCCGTTGCGAAGCGTGTCGCGATCTCCTGGAGAGATTGCTGCTCGGGCGTCAAGCCAAAGAGTGATTGCACTGAACCTCCACCGCACCGCCGAGCGGGAAGTTCGCTGCAGCGGAGCTACAAAAAGAACGCGCCCCCGGGGGGCGCGTTCGCTTTACTTCGTTAGCCGCGCAGTGGGCTGGGTTGTGGTTGAGCCATTGGCCGTCGGCGGAGTAGTTGTCGGCTGGGTCGGAGTGGTCGTTGACACCTCCTTCTCAAGCGACGTTGAGAGGTTCGCCTTTGAGGCACCGAGAGCTATCGAAAGCTGGTTTGCAGCCTCGTCGATGCGCGGCGCCAGAGAGTCGATCTTGGCGCGGTACTGAGGAATGAGAACCTCGATTGCGCCGACCGTCTCGCCGTTGTTGCTCCGGATGATCTTGCAAATCGAGACCACGTCCGCCTCGATAGCGCCGCGGTCGATGATCTGGCCTGTAGAGCGAAGCTCGTTCAACTGGCTGCGAATAGCTGCATCCTGAACGGTGTTGCCCGCCAATACCTCTGTGAGAGCAGCGTCCGATAGCTGAGCTGTGAGGAGTCGGCCAGCCGCATTGAGCTTGGCCGGGAACGAAATTGCGATGCGAGGAGCGGCCTTGACCGGCCTCTTAGACTCGATGCTAATCGGGAACTGAACCTGGCCAGCCTGCAGAACCGCCAAGCTGACTGTCTCACCGATAGCCTCGGAGAGCTCGCGAAGAACAGGTGTGGCACGGCCAACGAGTGTGCTCTGCGTCAGGTACGACTGACCCATCTGGAGTGCCTTAACGCCCAAGCGGTAATCTTCAGTCTCCTTGTTCTGGTCGACGTAACCGCGCAGCTCAAGGGTAGCGAGCAAACGGAACACGTTGTTCTTGTGAAGCTTCAGGCGCTTCGAGAGCTCGGTGACACCAACCTCTCCTGCTGCCTTGCACAGCTCCTCAAGGACGTCGAGAGCATGAGACACCGATTGAATCATGTAGTTTGACTTCTCGCGCTTCATAGAGTCACTTCCCCTGCTTGATTAAAGTAATCCTGATTCCCAGCTCGCGGCTAACTGCTCTTACGCCACCTCTTGTGACCAGCAAACCTCTCTTCACAACCGAGTGCCATCGATACTGCCGCAACGCTCGGTAAGCAGGGCGCCTGAAACGACTTCTCAGCACCGAAGCTCAACCACAAAAAAGAGGACCTCACAGACTCACAATGCTGTTCTATAGCCCTAGTCGCGGCTTATAACAGGGGGATCCCCAAAACGCAACGTACTATTTTCAGGGGTTTAATAACCGCGATCTCCCTGCACAGGAAACCAATTCAAACCCCTAAAAAAAATTCCGGCACGGGCACGACAACGGCTCCGGCCCAAACTTTTAAACACTCCCGCAACCTCGCATGCCGCATCCAGCGCCTAGCAACTACTCCCCAAGCAGCAGCACCCGGGCAGAATAGAGCCCAGGCTTCCTCCCGACTAATCTGCGCGCCAGCGCTACCGCACCGGCTCCAAACACACGGCGATCGTGTACCCGATGCGTCAGCTCAAGCCGCTCGCCCTCACCTAAGAAGTACACGGTGTGGTCTCCCGGCACATCCCCGCCGCGCAGGGCAACGACACCGACCTCCCCCGTGCTGCGCTGAGCCTCACGACCGAACACAACCTGCTGGCCGGGGGATAGTGCCACCTGCACCAGCGCCCTGGCTGTGCCGGAGGGTGCATCTCTCTTCATGCGGTGGTGAATCTCCATGACCTCAAGGTCGAACGCTCCAGCCGATGCTTCCTTCGCCTGCTCAACCAGGAGAGCGAGTATCGTAGCCCCCAACGAGGTGTTTGGGGCAACCAAGATCGCCACCTGTTGGGCGGCAGCCTCAATCCGCGCTAGCTGCTCGGCAGAGTGCCCGGTGGTTGCAACAACGAGCGGAATCCCCAACTCCGCACAGCGCTCAGCAACAGCCACAGAGGTCTCCGGAGTCGAGAACTCGATTACTGCGTCACATCCTTTAAGGTCTTCGAGCTGGCAAGAGTACAACAGCTCGCTGCCCTTCACCCGGGCTCCGAGCCTCGATGATGAAGGCGAAACCACCGCGGCCGAGAGGACCGCCCCCTGCGCAGCGTCCAGCGCCTCAACAACTTTTGAACCGGCACGACCAGAGGCCCCGACCACTCCAACGCGAATCACAGCGAGAACTCCGAACGAACGAGCTTTAGGCTCGCTGGCGCGAGCTCGACGAGCGGCAGGCGGACCGTTGGCTCCGCGATGACGCCCTGCAGCGCGAGCACCGTCTTCACTGGCACGGGATTCGACTCCACAAAGAGCGAGCGGATACGCGGGAGCATCGACAGCTGGGCCCTGCGCGCGTCTTCTATTCGCCCATCGAAGAAGGAAGTCGTCAGCTCAACGAACTCTTTCGGCATAGCGTTGGCCGATGCCGAGACAACTCCCGTCCCTCCGTAGGCAAGGGCCGCAAGCACCAACGAGTCTTCGCCCGAGAGCACCTGGCACCAAGGATCGACGGCCCGAATCGTGTCCGCCATGAAGTCTACTGAGCCCGATGATTCCTTGACTCCCACTATGAGCTTCTCTTTGCTGAGCGTGCCGAGGGTCGCTGCAGTGAAACCCACGCCGCTACGGCCGGGGATGTTGTAGGCAATCAGGGGCAGATCAACTGAATCAGCGATCGCACGCACATGCTCGATTAAGCCCGCTTGTGACGGCTTGTTGTAGGGTGGAGCCGCGAGCAGGATCCCGTCGCAGCCCAGCTCCTCAGCCGCGCGAGCGGTGTCAATAGCAAGCCGAGTCGAGCTGACTGAGATGCCAGCGATACAGGCGCAGACTCCCTTGGTGCGCTCACGCACACTGCGCACCACCTGCACGTACTCCTGCGGAGTGAGCGTTGCGGCTTCGCCGGTCGAACCGCACGCAACGAACCCCTGCACCCCCGCCCCGAGCTGGAAGTCTATCAGCTTCTCAAGCGACTTTGTGTCTACAGCCGCTCCGTCTTTGGTGAAAGGAGTAACCAGCGCAGTAAAAACGCCGCGGAGATCAAGAGCAGTCGCGCTCACGCCAGGTATCCTCTGAAAAAAGCCGAGCCCTCAGCTTACTGCTGTCCGACCGGCAGGTTGTCTTCAGGCTCCGGGGAAGCCTCCACATCCTTGGCAGCGAGCACCACTACGTTGCTCGCCTCCCCCTTGAAAACCACCTTAACAACCTGCCTGATGACACCGTCCACGCCACCTTGGTTCTGCGGAACTACCTGGTAGAGGTAGGTCTTGCCGTTCTGGGGCTTGGAGTCGATGAACGAGAAGTGCGTAAGCTCGGCAGGAGCCTTGACCGCGCGTCCGATCTTCCCCTGCTCGCGCGCCTCGTTGCGAAGCCGCTCACGGACCTGAATGTGGGTATCCTTGACGAAGCCAAGATCCGCGAACTCGATATTCGGGTTGGTCTCGTCGCCGCGCACTGCGATCTCCTTGCGCTGCACAGTGTAACCGTCGATCGTCTTGAGCTCCTGCCCACGGCGATCCTCGTTGGGTGCCTGCCACTTGAGGCCCACCTGGCTCGGTGTCGTGAAGACCTCCAGCACCTGCACCTCCTTCGGTGCCACCATCTCTGGCGGGATCGGCGGGATGTACTTGCCGCAGCCCGCAACCGCCACGGCAGCCACAAGTGTCCCCGTCCGGAGGGCTAGAGCCAGCATCGCTTACTTGTCCATAAAACCGCGCAGGCGCTTGCTGCGGCTCGGATGCCGGAGCTTTCGGAGCGCCTTTGCTTCGATCTGTCGGATACGCTCGCGCGTCACGTCGAAGTTCTGCCCCACTTCCTCAAGGGTGTGGTCGCTCTTCTCGCCGATACCGAAGCGCATGCGCAGCACCTTCTCCTCACGTGGCGTGAGCGTGGCGAGCACCTTGCGGGTCTGCTCCTGCAGGTTCATGTTCACCACAGCGTTAGCCGGCGAGACAACGCGCTTGTCTTCGATGAAGTCTCCCAGGTGGGAGTCTTCCTCCTCTCCGATCGGGGTCTCAAGCGAGATTGGCTCCTTGGCGATCTTGAGGACCTTGCGGACCTTGTCGACCGGGATCTCCATCTTCTGGGCGATCTCCTCCGGGGTCGGCTCTCGCCCGAGCTCCTGCACGAGCTGGCGCGAGGTGCGCACCAGCTTGTTGATCGTCTCGATCATGTGGACAGGGATGCGGATGATGCGCGCCTGGTCTGCGATAGCGCGGGTGATAGCTTGGCGAATCCACCACGTCGCGTACGTTGAGAACTTGTAGCCGCGCTGGTACTCGAACTTGTCGACCGCCTTCATCAGGCCGATGTTCCCTTCCTGAATCAGGTCGAGGAACTGCAGTCCGCGATTGGTGTACTTCTTGGCGATCGAAACCACGAGACGAAGGTTCGCCTCAATCAGCTGGTCCTTCGCGAGCCGAGCTCGGATTTCGCCGTCCTTCAGAATGCGAACGCTCTCGCCGAAGCGGCTAGCGCTCATCATCACCTTCTCCTCAAGCACCCTGACGAGACCGAGCGTGCGCTGCAGCGGCTCCGCCCAGTGCTTGAGGTCAGTGCTCTTGAGCTTGAGGCGCTTGCCGGCGCGCTTCACTGCTACCTGGTCGGTCGCAAGCAGCTCCGCTAGCGAGTCGATGAGATCCTCAGCGTTCGTGCCGAGCTTGCGCGCCGCCATCTCTGCGCCGCGCACGAGCTCACGCCGCTCATCATCGCTCTCCTTGACGATCTCGATCATCTTGTGGAACTGCTTCTGGTTGAGGTTGAGCTCCTCAATTCGAGCTGCGTTCCTGGCGAGCATTTTCTGGAACTTCTTCTCGCGGTCGGACTCAAGCCGCTTTTCAACTGGGAGGGTCATGAGCTGCTCGTACAGCGTGCGCGTCTCCCGCAACGCCTTCTTGTACGGCGTCGCCTTAGCAATGAAGGTTTTCTTTTGCTGTTCATCCTCCTCGTTGGCCGGAGCCGGCTTCGGAGCTATCTCCTCGCCGTTCTCGTCGAACTGCGGCTCCTGCTCCTCCTCCTCTTCCTCCTCTTTCTCGCTCTCTGCCTGGGCATCTTCCTCTGCGAAGAGGTCTCGCAGGCGGATCTGGTCAGCCTTGACCATGTCGAAGAGGCCGACGACGTAGGTGAGCGCTGCTGGCTGCTTGAGAAGCTGGTCGCGAACTGCGACAAGACCTGACTCGATGCGCTTTGCGATCTCTACCTCGCCTTCACGAGTGAGCAGGCTCACGTTGCCCATCTCGCGCAAGTACTGGCGAACTGGGTCAGTGCTGCGGCCAAGCGAACCCGCGTCGAGCACCTCTGGAGCAGCCTCGGCTCCAGTCGGAGCCTCGCCACTGTCCTCTTGCGGCTCAGAAGGCTGCTCGATGATGTCGATATCGTGCTCGCCGAACATGCCGACGACCTCTTCGACCTGCTCCTCGGTCATTACCTCGCCAGCGAGAGCCTCGTTCAGCTCGTCCATGGTGAGGTAGCCCTTCTCTTTTCCGATCTCGAGCAGGCGATTGATGCGGCTCTCAACGTCGCCGCGCTCCTTGAGGTCAATTGAGCTGTCGATGTCAGCAAGCTCAGCGTCGACTGCGACTTCGAAGCCAGTCAGCTCCTGCAGGCCGTCGTCCATGTCGCCAACGATCATCTCGCGGTCCCCTCCCTGGCTCCCCTCGCGGCCCTTGCGTGGCTCTTTGGTGAGAGGCTTCGTCAGCGCTGGAGCGGGCTGAGCAGCGACAGGCGCTGCCTTCTTCGTTGCTGCGACAACCGCAGCGCGAGCGCTATCCTTTGTCTTCTTGAGCACAGCTGTCTCTTTCTCTTTCGCGACACGCGCGCGCTCGTCGTCTTGGCGCAAACGCTCACGGGCGGCAACCTTGGCTTTCGAGTTCTTGTTGAGCGCTGGACGAACCTTGCGCAGGGCTGAGGCTTTGTGCGCCTGCTTCTTGCCTGGGCTCTTCGCCTTAAGCTTTGCACCCACCTTCCGAAGAATCTTTCCCTTACCCGAGCCGCTCTTCTTAGAGACCTTTGACACCACTGAAACTCCGATTCAACGAGCCGCGACAGCTGGTAGGCAGCGCGACTACACACTCATGTAAAAAATCTGCTCTCCGCCGATGGCGGATCTCTCTTCTCACCCTATGTAGGCTCGCTCACCGTCTCCGCACGCAGAGCGGCTACGCCACAGGCTGGGGTTACCGACCCCAAGAATCCCAGGATACTAGCTATTTGAGGTGTGCAGGTCCACCCCCCGACCCAGCCCATCTATCTGGTTTTTAAGGATTCGGATGCGATCTGAAATCTCAAGCTGCTGCTGGGGATCCCAGTCGCCCGAGATAAGCTCCTCCTTGCACTCATCCAGCAGCCCCCGAAGCTTCTGCCGCCGAAGCGCAAGCAGGCTTCCCTGGTACACGTCCCGCATAGTTACGCCCGATTCGACCATCTTGAAGGCTTCCTTCCAGAGCCTGGTCCAGTCGACCCCGAGGGTTTGTAGGAGCTCTTTGGCCGCCTGTCGCTGACCCTGCTCATCGTCCGGATGCTCGGCCAGGGCCCGGTCCAGGTCCATCGCGAAGCGCACCGTCTCGGGCTGTAGCACCTCGCACATCTCGGGGTTCTTCAGCAGGTCGGGGAGCACATCTCCCTTTAGCACCATAACTGAGCAGAGCAGGTCTCGGTCAATTCGCGGCAGCTCTGCTACCCCACGCGGCTTCCTCGCTGTGGGCTCATCGCTCTGTGCCGGCTCCGCTGGACGTGCTGACGCGGTCGGCTCAGCACGCACCAGCTGTTTACCGGCTGTAGCCCCCTTCGACACCAGTCGCTCAAGCTGTGGAGTCTCAATCCCGAGCCTGCGGGCCGCGCGTGCCGTGAGCGTAGACCGCACAACCTCGCGCTCCACTCCGCCCAAAGCCTTGGCCACTTCGTCGCTCAGCTTCCCCAAGAGATTCGCGCCGGGCTTCTCAGTGAGCGAGCAGCCAGCGCGCGTGAGCAGGCCGTCGATGTACACGTCTATCAGCTCTGCCTTCCCGAGCCCCTTGAGAGCCTGAGCCGTCTCAGCACCGTGCTGCGCCGCAAAATCGTCTGGATCCACGTCGTCGGGCAGGAAGCACGCCGTCACATCGACATCCGCATTGCGCGCAGTCACGAACGACTTCGCCGCGGCGCCTCGCCCCGCTGTGTCTCCGTCAAAGAGAAGGTGCACACGGTTGCAGAGTCCGGAAAAGCGCTTGAGGTGCTGCTCAGTCATCGCGGTGCCGCAGCATGCCACGACATTTTTCACGCCCCGCATCGTGAGCCCGACGACATCCATGTAGCCCTCGACCACGTACACCTCGCCTGCCTCGCGGATGGCGCTCATGGCCTGTGGCAGGCCGTACAGAGTGCGATTTTTCTGGTAAATCGGGGTTTCTGGCGAGTTGAGGTACTTCGGCGCCTGCTCTTCAAAGGCAGGGTCGTTAACGCCAGGAACGATACGCCCGCCGAATCCGGCGATGCGCTTTGTGTCGATGAAGATCGGAAAGATTAGTCGTCCGCGGAAGAACTCGTACAGCTCCCCGCCAGCAGCGCGACGCACCAAGCCGGTGAGCAGTATCGTCTCTTCGTCGAAGCCGGCTTTCTTGAGCACGTCGACAAGGGCTCCTCGCTGGTTCGGCGCGTAGCCGATGCCGAAAGAGTTGATCGCATCAGCAGTGAGGCCACGCTTCCGCAGGTACTCGCCAACTTTGGCGAACTCCCCTGCTCCTTTCTTTACCTGCATGAGCGAGTTGCGGAAGAACTGCTGGGCAACCGCGCACACGTTGAAGAGCTTCTCGCGATCAACGCCGGGAGCTAAGCCCTTGCGGCCGTCGCGCTTCAGCTCGATGCCGTAGCGGCCGGCGAGCAGCTCAACGGCGTCGGGGAAGGTCATGGCGCGCGACGCCATCACGAAGGAGATCACGTTCCCGTACGCTCCGCAGCCGTAGCAGTGGTACGAGTTCGACTGCTCACGCACGAAGAACGAGGGGGAGCGCTCGGAATGAAACGGGCAGAGACCGGAGTAGTACATCCCCGAACGGCGCAGCTTGACCGTCTCCGAGACGACCTCCACGATGCTCGCCTCGGCTTTGACCCGCTCTATGCTCTCTTGGGAAATCACGGAGCCGAGGGTAGCACGTTGTTGTGGAAAAGGGGACCGACACCTTTGCCCCCTTATGTCTGCTGAATCCCTAAAAAGGCTTTACATGTAAATGAGGCTCAAAGGGCTGGCGGCCTTGGGTTGTTGAATACGTGAACGTGCTCGTTACCCGTGCCCGGCTTAAGGGGGAACAAAGAGAGCGGCGAGAACGGCGAGGGGTTAAGACCCGACATTCCCCTCGCTGTCCTCGCCGCTCTCTTTGTGAACTGCGTCTGTTGCTGGCGGCAGGATTGGCTTGAGCGGGTACGTTCACGGGCACGCCCAGACCCTGCGAGGGAGCCAGGCCAAAAGCCGACTATCCCTGCTCAGACTCCTCGTACTGATAGCTCACAAAGATCTCAACGATCTCGTACTCGCGGGCGCCACCAGGCAGCGGAACCTTCGCAACATCGCCGAGCTCCTTGCCGATCAGGGCCTTGCCGAGCGGAGCCTCAAACGAGATCCACCCCTTCTCAATGTCAGACTCCTCGGCGCCGTAGATGCTCAAGACGCGCTGCTCACCTGAGTCAACGTCCTCGATCTTAACGCTGGCACCGAACACGACGCGGGTCATCTCGCCGAACTTGCGTGGGTCGATCAGCTCAGCCATCGCCAGGCGCGCTTCGATGTCACGGATCTTCGCCTCGGTCATGCCCGACTTCTCTTTGGCGGCGTCGTAGTCGCCGTTCTCGGAGAGGTCACCGTGTCCGCGAGCAACCTCGATTGCACGGGCGATCTCAGGCCTCATCGCCTTGAGCCTAGTGAGTTCGTTGCGAAGCGCAGCGTAGCCGCGCGGGGTCATCGGTCGTTTCATGGCAAGCGTAGTTCTTAGGCGCGGCTCTGGTACTCGCCGGTCTCAGTGTTGATGATTACCTTGTCACCGATATTGACGAACTGTGGAACGTTGAGCTGCAAGCCCGTTTCCGTCTTCGCCGGCTTGGGCGAGTTTGTCTGCGTCGCGCCCTTCAGGCCCGGCTCGGTCTCTGCGATGGTGAGGATCACGGTCTGTGGAAGCTGGATGCCGATCGGATTCTCTTCGTACATCGAGAGCTGAACCTGCATCCCCTCTTGAACGTAGTAACGGCCGTCTCCGATCATCTCTGGAGTGATCGAAACCTGCTCGTACGTCTCTGAGTTCATGAAGTGGTAGCCATTCGTGTCAGCGTAGAGGAAGGTCGCCGCTTGGTTGAATACGTCAGCTGTGTCGATATCTTCCGTCGAGCTGAAGCGCTGCTCCATCTGCGTGCCAGTGCTCAGGTTGCGCAGCTTCATGTGAACCATCGCGCGCAGGTTTCCCGGCGTGTGGTGGTGAAAATCCATGACGCTGTACAGGTTGTTCTTGAGCACGATTACCGTGCCACGACGCACATCTTTAGCTTTCATAACTCTTTTCCGTTACTGCTGTGGTACCAAGCCGAGAGTCTCTCGGAGGCGGGATAGTACCGTATCCTTGCCGAGAACTGCAAACGACTCAAACAGCGGCGGGGTGATGGTTTTTCCTGTCGCTGCTACGCGCAAGACGCCAAAGGCAGGCCCAGCCTTGAGCCCTAGCTCCGTTGCAACCCCTCGCAATGCTTGATCAATGGCCTCAACCGTAAACTCCGGTAGAGCCTCAATCACGGCGATCGAGCGGGTCAGGACCTCACGCGCCTTCGGGCCATCAACTCCCTTCTGGAACATCGCACCCATGTCGCGCTCAAGCGGCTTGTCGCTTAAGAACTCCAGCATCGCCGGAACTTCTGTCAGCACCTTCACGCGCTCCTGCACATGTGGAGCGAGGGCAGCAAACTGCGCCTCGGGTACCACAACTCCCGCCTGCTGCATGAACGGCTTGCAGCGCTCGATAAAGTCGCCTACCGGAAGGTTCCTGATGTAGAGCCCATTCATCCACGCCATCTTTGTGGCATCGAACACGCCGCTGGCAGGGTTAATACCCTCAAGCGAGAAGCTCTTCACCAGCTCATCGCGGGTAAACACCTCCTGGTTGCTCCCCTCTCCTGGCGCCCACCCGATAAGCGACACGAAGTTGAGAACTGTCTCGGGCAGATACCCCATTTCTCGAACCTGGCGCGAGTTGAGCGCGCCGGAGCGTTTTGAGAGCTTCTTCCCATCAGTGCCGTTAACGAGCGGAATATGAGCAAACACTGGGGGCTCCCAGCCTAGAGCCTCGTACAGCAAGAGATGAACCGGCGCCGACGATAGCCACTCGACCCCGCGCAGCACGTGAGTGATGCGCATATCGTGGTCATCGACCATGGCAGCCAAGTGGTAGGTCGGGAATCCGCCGCTCTTAAGCAGCACAGTATCGCGCAGCGGAATTGTCTCCCAGTGCACCCGGCCACGTATGGCGTCGTTGAGCGTCAGCGCGCGCTTCTGCGGAATCTTGAAGCGAACGACGTGCGGCTTGTCGGCCGAAACTTCTCGCGTGCGGCAGTACCCTGAGTAGCCAGGCAGCTCGCGCCGCGCCATCTGCTCGGCCCTCTCGCGCTCAAGCATCTCCGGGGTGCAGTCGCAGCGGTAGGCAAAGCCCTTGGCGATCAGCTCGTCGGCCACCTCGCGGTAGCGCTTCAGCTTGAGGCTCTGGATGTAAGGGCCACACGGTCCACCAAGATCGGGCGCTCCGTCCCATAGCTCGCCGATAGCTTTCAGCTCTTCTCTGCTTGGCCCCTCATCGATCTGGATGCCGAGCCAGCCAAGCTCCTCAACGATAAAGCGGATTGCTCCCGGTACCAGCCGCTCGCGGTCAGTGTCCTCGATGCGCAGCAGGAACTTTCCGCCGTGCTTCTTAGCGAGCAGGTAGGCGAAGAAAGCGGTGCGAAATCCGCCCAGGTGCTGGAGCCCTGTCGGAGACGGCGCGAAACGGGTGCGGACTTCGGTCATAGTTTTGCCCTCGTAGACAGCAGGAATATAGACCACCCCGCATCACCTTGGCAAAAAGAGAGATCATCCGGGAAGTCGCTGCCAACCATATCCTCACCTCCACCATCCCCTCCCCCAAACCGGGAACGGCACCGGCTCCGGCAACGGCTCCGGTTCCGGTGCCGGTTTTACCGCTGCTCTCCGAAAAGGAGTGCACGATAAAGTCATTGGACAGACGACATGGGGAACGGAGCCGGGGCCGCAGCCGTTACCGGTGCCGCTCCCGGCTCCGCAGGGTTGGAGAGGGGCGCTTAACCGAGGAGGGCTGCGAACTCCTGCTCAGAGAGCACTGCTACCCCCAACTTCTTGGCGGCATCGAGCTTTGAGCCGGGGCTATCACCCGCAACGACAAACGAGGTCTTCTTGCTAACCGATGAAGAGACCTTCCCCCCTCGGTTGAGGATCTGCTCCTCCGCCTCCTTTCTCGACATCGTCGCGAGTGTCCCAGTTAAGACGAAGGTCTGGCCCGAGAGCGCTCCGCCTTCAGCATCTCGAACTGCGACATGCGCTGGGGAAACTCCGCGCTCAAGGAGCGTTCGCACCAGATTTTGAGAGTAGCGGTCGGCGAGAAACTCCGAAACGGAGCTGGCTGTCTCCGGTCCCACCTCCTCCATGGCAAGCAGCTGCTCCTCTGTCAGCGCCTGAAATTTCTCGATCGTTCCGCACTGACGAGCCAACGTCTGCGCAGTCTTGGAGCCCACATGCCGTATGCCGAGAGCGAAGATCAATCGATCGAGCGGGCGCTGCTTGCTCTCTGCGATCGACTCTACCAGGTTCTTGCTTGAGAGCTCTCCCATGCGCGGCAACTCCCTGAGCATCTCGGGTGAGAGGAGGTAGAGAGCCGGCAGATCGTCTACCACCTTGTGCTCAAGCAGGAGCTCAACCATCTTGTCGCCAAGCCCCTCGATATCCATCGCGTCCCGCGACGCAAAGTGCACGATGCGGTTGTGAAGCTTCGCCGGGCACTGCGGGTTGGGGCAGCGCGCGACGGCCTCTCCTTCTGGCCGCTCGACCGCGGTACCGCACTCCGGGCACTCCGTCGGGAACAAAAATCGGCGCTCCTTGCCGGTGCGCGAGGCGGTTACTGCCGCAACGACTGCTGGGATCACGTCTCCTTGGCGGCGCACCACAACTGAGTCGCCGATCAGGAGACCTTTTCGCTCGATCTCGTCCTGGTTGTGGAGGGTCGCACGAGACACTACTACCCCGCCGACTCTAACCGGCTTGAGCACCGCCACAGGGGTGAGCGCTCCAGTGCGCCCAACCTGGATGATAATATCTTCGAGCGTCGTCACAGCCTCGACCGGCTTAAACTTCGCGGCTATAGCCCAGCGCGGCGATCGCTGCCTGAAGCCGAGCCGCTCTTGCAGCGCAACGTCGTTGACCTTGATCACGATCCCGTCAACTTCAAAAGGCAGCGAGTCTCTCGCTTCTTCCGCGTCGCGGTACGCCTCAGCCAGCGCTGCAGCTCCCCGCACCGTGCGGAAACCCGGCGAGATAGAGAAGCCCAGCCCTTCGACCTCCTTCATCGCCTTGTCGAGCGGCGCGCGCGCCAGTGCTGCAACGCTCTTCGTGGCGCTCTCGACTACACCTACGCCATAGGAGAAGAACCATAGCGGCCGCTTCGCGGTCTCCTGCGGATCGAGCTGGCGCAGGCTCCCGGATGCTGCGTTTCGCGGATTGGCAAAGGTCTCCTCGCCGCGCGCCTGCCGATCTTCGTTGAGCGCGTCGAACTCTCTCTTTCGGAAAAGCACCTCCCCGCGGATCTCCAGCAGCCCCTGCGGTGACTGCTTCCCGCGCAGCTTGAGCGGGATCGCCTTGATGGTGCGCACGTTCAGGGTCACATCCTCGCCGGTTGTGCCATCGCCGCGGGTTGCGGCCTGCGTGAGTTTCCCGTCCTCGTAGAGCAGCGATACCGCGACTCCATCAAACTTAAATTCAACCGTGTACTCGATCTCTCCGGCTTCGTGCCCGTCTTTGGCGAGGAAGCGCCGCACCTGCTCATCGAAGTCAATCAGCTCCTCCTCGTTCATCGCGTTGTCGAGCGAGAGCATC
>CANLJX010000010.1 GCA_947491545.1 Deltaproteobacteria bacterium | reverse complement strand
CGTCACAAAGTCATGCCCAACGACCCCCACTTTCTGTCGCATGGTTGATCGGCGCGACGCGATCTCAACCCTTAAGAGCCTCTACGCTGCTTCGCGGGGTCTCACCGCGCGAGTTGTTATTCGCTCACAGTTCGTAGAGCACGGAACGAGGCTTAGGTCGAAGCCGCTCATTCGCAAGGCGCGTCGGCTTGAGATTATCGGCAACGAGAAGCTGCGAAAGCTGCCGCTGCTTGTCATGGACTGCAAATGACACAGTGCGCGAAGGTTTCGCGGGCAGCGCTACTCTTCGTACGGCCCCTTGAGCATCGTGCCATCCGGCGCAAGCGGCGTTACAAGCACATCCCGGTAGCGCTCGGTCTCCGTGAGCGGACAGAGATGCTTCACCGCATCCGGGCGGAGTGCGTTTTCCGGAACCGAGAGGTACGAGAGACCCGACGCTCCTTCGACTCGCTTTGCCTCAGGATGTAGTGCGAGCTTTGTGATCTGGTCGGGGTTCGCGAAGTGGTGCATGGTTCCTTCTTAGAGGCGTAGGTAGCAGGGGGCCAGAAGAGATTCAAGGGTTCAGGGTCCGCTGGTGACAGGTAGTTGAGTTTGTACGATTGCGTGAGGTTAGTCATATGAAGAGCTTAGGCGGCGGACGACAGGCCTGCAGCAATTTCTTGCGTCTCATAGCTTCAGCGGTGGTATTCGGGGCAGTAGTGGCTGCCGACGCTCAGGGCCCGCCTCCCGCGGATACAAAGTGCGTGACACTTGACGGGGATGCCCCCTGCGATTCAGAGCCTCCCGCACCACCGGCCCCAATTACCCATTCCTAAGTTTGATGACTGCGGCGAACATCTCCTTAACGAGATCTTCAACCAGTGCGGAAACAGCGCAAACCCTGACCCAAGCAAGTGGTACAGCATCACCAACCACTGCGACACGAAAGCGCATGACATCTTTAACATCTGCGAGACGCAGGGCTTTGACGCCAGGTACCTCTCGTTAAGCTGTAAGGGCCAGCCGCTGCGGCACAGCGTTACCGAGTGCAAGATAGAGGGGAAGTGGTACACGTTTAACGTGGCGTCGGTGAAAGATGTGGGGGGACCCTTTGACGGTCCGAAGGTATCAGATGAAGAGGCGTGCCGACTGATGGGCAAGGCCCCAGAGTGGCCAAGCGACAAGGCGCTCAGTGAGCCAGTGTGCGGATGCAAGAGAAAAGCTCCGGGAAAGCCGGCGGAGTGCCCTTGCCAGGCGAAAGTCTTTAAGAAACCGCCCGAGGAGGGCCCAATCTCCGATCCTCAGTACTGTGCCGAGGAGGTCAAGGAGAAGAAAAAAGGCAAGGGCACTCGGGGCGACTGCCTACAGTGCTGCGACGAGTTCAAGGATGTCGAAGTTGACCAGAAAGAGCTGAGAGAGTTCTCCTGCAACAATTTTAAGCTAGAGTGCGCAGACAACCTTCAGACCGGACAGCCCTCGGAGATGCTCTACTGGGGGCTGATCGCCATGTGGCGCTGCGACCAGTGGCCTAAGCAGGCGGAGAAGAAGTTCAAGGAGTGCCAGAAGGCGTGTGGGAGAAGCTTCCAACGGCCCATGCGGCGGCGCTAGCGAATCAATTTTCAGCGGATTTCTCGTTTTGTCGCCTCTGCATTGCGTTGCCTCGCACTGAACCTGCCGGGTTAGTAGGTGGTTGGGGACCTTGGCTTGTTGAAAAGCCCCTTTGGAACTGGGGCAGGGGATCGATTGCGTGACGGGCGACATGTCCGTGGACGCTTGTGTTCTCCCCCGGATGCTAACCATGCCTCGTTCGGTAAGCAACTAAGTTCCTCGGTGTCCGAAACATTTGGGTTATGTAACGCGGAGGCGCGGAACCCGCGGAGAACACAGATGAAGATTAATGACGTTACCGCCTAGATTATTGCAGCCGCCATCAAGGCACGCCGGTACTTTGGGCCTGGACTCTTCGAGCAGGTCTACAAAACCTGCCTCTTTCACGAACTTGAAAAGCGCTCCGTGCTAGTGGCCAAGGAGGTAAGTCTGCCAGCCCTTTACAAAGGGGAACTGCTGGACTGTGGCTATCGCATCGACCTCCTGGTTGAGAGCGCTGTGATTGTTGAACTAAAGTCAGTGGAGCACCTAACAGAACTCCATCGTATGCCACTCCTCACCTATTTGAGGCTCGCACGGAAGTAGGTTGGCCTGCTTTTGAACTTCAATGCCCTGCACTTAAAGAGTGGAATCGTGCAAGTCGTTAACGGATACGATGGTCCTACGCCCTCCGCGTTAATTAACCAAAAAACTCGGCTGCCGACCGACGTTTGCTAAAGAGGAGATCAGAGTTGGTGCCGGATGGCACCAAACGGGTTAGACTAAGGGGTATAGTATGAGTTCCCTGGTCTCCTTCTTCGAATCAATCGGCCCCGTCTGGGGCGCGCTCCTCGCTACGACCTTTACCTGGCTCCTAACGGCGGCGGGTGCTGGGCTCGTATTCTTCTTCCGCGACCTCAATCGCCGGGTGCTTGACGGCATGCTGGGATTCACTGGTGGGGTGATGATCGCGGCCTCCTTCTGGTCGCTACTCGCGCCGGCGATCGAGATGACGCAAGGGGAGGGGTTGCTCAAGGCTATCCCCGCGGCTATCGGGTTTGCGATGGGCTCTCTATTTCTTTACGGGCTCGACCAGCTCCTGCCGCACCTTCATATCAACTTCCCGAAAGATCAGGCGGAAGGCCTCTCCACGAATTGGCACCGCACCACGTTGCTGGTGCTAGCGATTACACTTCACAACATTCCGGAGGGTCTCGCAGTCGGAGTTCTCTTTGGAGGCGCTGCTGCCGGCATCCCAGAGACGTCGATCGCTGGGGCGATCATGCTCGCTGTTGGTATCGGGCTGCAGAATTTTCCAGAGGGCTTGGCGGTCTCCTTCCCGCTGCGTCGCAGCGGGCTCTCGCGCTTTCGGAGCTTCTGGTACGGGCAGCTGTCAGCGATCGTTGAACCGATCGCGGGCGTCATTGGCGCGCTCGCCGTGCTTCAGATGCAGCCGATACTCCCGTACGCTCTGGCGTTTGCGGCGGGAGCGATGATCTACGTGGTGATTGAAGAGGTAGTCCCGGAAACGCAGCTCGACCGCTCGACCGACGTAGCCACCCTCGGGTTCGGCTTGGGATTCCTCACGATGATGGTTCTCGATGTTGGGCTCGGTTGAGCTCGGCACCGCTGAAGGCCCCTGTGCCGTTCGTTTGGTTCCTCTTTGTGCAGGCCCTAATTGACCGGCTTGAGGGTGATTCTCTCGTTGTGGATACGCCCACCAGTTGCGCCGACGGCGCGCCGGAGATAATGAGAAGAGTAGGGGAGACAAACTGAGGAAGCGAAGTGCTGCAGAAAGAGAAGGAACTACCGGAACACGTTGGGCCGGGTGATAGTCATCGGGGATTTCCGGCTCGGCTCGCTGTCGGGCTTAAGCGCAGCTTTCTCGAGCTAGGGTCTCTCGACGCCCGCTCTCTGGCGTTCTTCCGCATATCGCTCGGCGCTTTGATCGTGATCGACGTCGCCCTGCGCCTGATCGACCTGCGCGCCTTCTACACCGATTTCGGAGTTCTGCCGCGCGCGGTCGTAATCGAGAAACACAACCCAATTGCGCACTTCTCACTCCTCATGAGCAGCGGAGCTTCCTGGTTTCAGGCGGTGGTGTTCTTGCTCACTGCCGTGAGTGGAGCTTGCCTGGCTCTCGGCTACCGAACGCGGGTCGCTGCGGTGGCAGCGTGGGTGCTGCTCGTTTCGATTCAGCACCGGAATCCCGTCATTCTGCAGGGTGGTGACGTGCTGTTCCGGATAATGGTGCTCTTCGCAATAGTCCTGCCAGTCAGCAACGTCTGGTCTGTGGATGCCCGCTCCAAACGAGCTGATCCGATTCGCCCCTCGCTGTTGCTCTTTGCGTACGTTGCCCAGATTGCCAGCGTGTACATCGTTACAGGCATGGCCAAGTACAAGAATGTGGAGTGGAGAGATGGCTTGGGGCTGGCCTACTCGTTGTGGCTGCAGCAGTACACAACCTGGGCGGGCGACCTGATCGGAACCCTTCCGATCCCTGTCCTCCGGGCGCTTAGCACTGGCACCCTAGCCATTGAGATAGTCTTGCCGCTCTTCCTCTTCTTGCCTTGGCGTGTCTCAGAGATTCGCAACATCTGCATCGCTGTCATGATGCTCTTTCATCTGTTCATCCTCTTTACGCTTAAAGTGGGTCTTTTTACCTTGATCTCGATGATCGCGTGGCTGCCGCTTCTTACTGCCGGGTTCTGGCAGGCGATTGCATCTAGGGTCCGAGGATCCCGTTTGGCGAGGCTAATCGCGGTTCCAGCCGCTGCAGGGCATCGGGTAGCGTCGCGGTGGAGGCGCGCGGGAACGCAAGCCGTCGGTGGCTTGTTTCTTCTCTTCCTCGTAGTTTGGAACTCAGCAAACATCTCCTCGGGCCTTAAAAGTTCGCTGCGCCCTCCATGGCTTACTCATGCGGCGTTCTTCTTCGGGATTGACCAGTCATGGGAGATGTTTTCACGCCCGATTACCGCTGATGGCTGGTTCATGATTCCAGCTGTGCGTGCTGACGGCACTACGGTCGATCTCTTCTCAGGCGAGGAGTACTCTGGCCCAAGGCGTCCCGATTCCATTTCGGCTTCGTTCCCCGGAGACCGATGGCGGAAGTACTGGCGCAACTTGCTTTCGGCTGACCGCCAGTACCAACGGCTCGGTCTTGGCCGATACCTGTGCCGCCGCGGCTTCGAAGAGAGCGATCCGAAGAGGCGAATCGATGCGTTCCAAATAATTGCTATCCAGGAATCGATAGGCGTAGGCGGCGCGCACGGGTCTCCAGCGAAGGTGCTGCTCTGGAGCCACGAGTGCAAGACCGGTCTCCTCAAGAAGTGGGAGAAGACGCTCCCCTACGCGACTCTTCCGTTCCCAAAAGCGTAGTGATTTTGGCTTCTGGAGCTTCGCGGAGGCCTGCTCTGCGTGAGCACTAGCCGTACGATGCAATAGCAGGGGAATACCGGCCTTAGAATTTCTGTGGTACAACCCTGTTCATGATGCGCCTGCTCTCGACAACGCTTCTTTCGTGCGCACTTGTCACGGGCAGCTGCGCTGCTGCCGCGCAGAGCGACGACGACTCTGGATACAGCAACAACGACCCTGTTGATTCCGATGGTGATGACGACCAGGGGAGCCGCTTTCGAAGCCTGAATGCACAAGCAGACCAAGCGGCAGAGCAGGGGGATTTCCAAGATGCAATTCGGCTCTGGAGCGCCTCGATTCAGTACGACCAGTCACCTTACGTAGAGTGCCGAGGCGCCCTTCAGCGAATCTACATTCGGGTTGCCGAGCACGTAATGGACATGGTCGCCAACGGCTCACTCGACGATGATGCCGCGTTTGAGTGGTTCAAGGCGCGAGTCAGCAACGTGTGGGGAAATAGCACCTGTAACACTCCGTGAGCCTCTTCTCTTCCCCTACAGTAAAAACCCGAGGGGCACCGGAACCGGGACGGCTCCGGTGCCGGCCCCCCAGCCCCACACACCAGCCATCCTCAATGGCTCTCTCGTCCCCTGATTCGGGGTGTTTCGGAGCCGGCACCGGAACCGGAGTCGAGGCCGTTCCCGGTCCCGGGCGGTTGGGGAGTGGGATTTACTCTTTGAAGTCGGTGGGGGGCTCGTGGTATAGCCCCATTCGGGTCGCACGGGCGTTTTCGGTGGGGTGGGGAATCCCACAGTCGCCGTACCTCTCCTGAAGCGCTCCTAGACAGAAGTAGCTTAAACGTAAAGGATGAACAGTATGAATCGTTCCCTATCAATCGCGCTCGCGCTCGTGGTTTCCGCCGTTTCGGCCGATGCCTTCGCTGCGGATGGCATCAGCGTCAAGTTCAAGAACAATTCGTCTCTGACGATTACGAACCTCTACCTCACTCCGGCAAACGAGAGTCAGTGGGGCCCAGATCAGCTTGGAGACGGCGACACTGATACGATCGAGCCAGGCTCAGAGTTTACGCTGAGCAAGATCGCCCCAAGTGTCTACGACATCAAGCTCGTTGACGAAGATGGCGATGACTGTGTCGCCGGCGGCATCAAGCTCAGCGAGAGCGAGACCGTGACCCTCACGGACGAGCTCTTGGTTGGATGCCAAGTCGCATCAGCCGAGGCTGAAATCGAGGCTGAGGAGCAGGAGGGCTAATCAGGCCTTCTTCTCTCTACAGATAGCCCTGTCTGGCTAGTGCTGGACAGGGCTCTTTCTTTTTCGGGGTGGGTCATTCGGCGCGCTTGCGGTCCGCATTTTTTCGGGCGCGCTCAGAGCCGCGATGTCCTCACGCACGGGGTTTCCACGAGGACAGGGGAAGCAAAGAGGTGGGCAAGCGTGCAGCTTCTTTACAGAGGAGAACCTCTAGCAAAACAGCCGGAAACACGCCCCATCCACCCCGAGAAGGGCAGTTACGCCCTCCCAAGCAGCGGTCTCAAGATGGCGGCGAGGCCATCTGAGAACTCCGCTCGTGCGATACACGGCACGGGATCGATTCCGGTGCCGTCTCGATGGGAGACCGCGACGACGGGAGTCGCCGGTTTTCCCTGCTGAACCGCGCGAAGCACCTTGCGGGCTGTTTCGCCTCCGAGTTCGCAGTCAATAATTACCGCACACGGTTCGAGGCTCTTAAAGATCATTCCGGCCTCGAAGACATCGGCGCACGTAAGCTTCCGTTCGCATACGGTGAGCGAAACGGCTGCTGACCGCAGCGCTTCGTCATCCGACACGAGCAGAACGAAGCTCTCCGACCGATCCAGAAGATCGAGCGGCAACTGATGGGCGATCATAAATCTGCGCAGGTCTGAGTGGTTGACACGCCGGAATTTTGAGCCGGGGACTCTCCATCCCTTCAACATTCCCTTGTCCAACCACTTGATCACCATCTGAACAGACGAGCGAGTAATCCTCGCCACATCGCCTGTGCTGAACGCGTCCATGGGTTTGAGCCCCCTTGTAGAAGAAGAAAAACCTTACCTGAGAAGAAGCACGCTGCCCTTCACGAGATCTTTAACGCTCGCGTGAAGACAGCCGCAGAACAGTCACTACTCGGGGCTGGATGTTGTTAAAGATCCTTGAGCAGGGGCGCTCGTCAGGGATAGCTAAACGAGTGCGAGAGCTGTATCAGCCAGGCGCGGCCCAAAATCAAGGGAAATGTGGGGCTCGAAGCCTACGCAACGCTCAGGTACTTGAGCACCGTGTAGTCATCGACGCCATACTTGCTGCCCTCGCGGCCGAATCCCGACTGCTTCACCCCGCCGAACGGCGCCTGTGCGTTTGAGATCGCGGTGTCGTTTATTCCCACCATCCCAAAGTCGAGCAGCTCAGCCGTGCGGAGGGCACGGTTCAAGTTGCTTGAGTAGACGTAGGCTGCCAGGCCGTACGGGGTGTTGTTCGCAAGCGAGATCGCCTCGGCGTCGCTTGAGAAAGTAGTGATGGTCGACACGGGCCCGAAGATCTCCTCGTTCCAGATGCGCATGGATGGCTTCACTCCGGTGATTACGCATGGCTCGACAAAACGTGAAGTGGCTTGTCGCGCACCTTCGCCGCACAGGAATGTGGCGCCGTCGGAAGCTGCGGAATTGAGCAGCCCAACAACCTTGTCGCGCGCCTGATCGTTGATCAGCGGCCCGATGGCTGTCTTCTCCTCTAGCCCGTTTCCGACAACGAGCCCTTTGGCGCGCTCAACAAGCCTCTCGGAGAACTCTTGTGCGAACGATTCGTGCACCAGGAAGCGGTTGACGCAGATGCAGGTCTGCCCGGCGTTGCGGTACTTTCCGAAGATTGCGCCGTCGATCGCTCGGTCCAGATCGGCATCGTCTAGGACGATGAAGGGGGCATTGCCGCCGAGCTCAAGAGTGAGCTTCTTCACGGTGTCGGCGGATTGCTGAATGAGAAGCTTCCCCACCTCGGTTGAGCCCGTAAAGCTGACCTTCTTAACGAACGGAGACGCCATTAGCGCCGCGCCGATCATCGCAGCGTCTCCCGTAATAATATTCACTGCGCCGGAAGGAATTTTCGCCTCTTGGCACAGCTCGCCAAGCAGCAGCGCTGATAGTGGCGTCTCTGGAGCTGGTTTCGCGATAAAAGTGCAGCCAGCGGCGAGAGCAGCTCCCATCTTGCGCGCGAGCATTGCGATGGGAAAGTTCCAGGGAGTGATCGCTGCCGCAACGCCGATCGGCTGCTTGAGCACCAGGATGCGCTTTTGGGGCGAGTCAGACGGAATAATGTCGCCGCACACGCGCATCGCCTCTTCAGCGAACCAGTGCAGGTAATTCACCGAGTAGGCAACTTCGCCGCGAGACTCTGCTAGTGGCTTTCCTTGCTCACGAGTGATGAGCTGCGCGAACTCCTCGCTGCGCCGCTGCAGAGAGTCACCGATCGCACGAAGCATGCGCGCTCGCTCCCGAGCGGGCAGGTCCCTCCACGCTGGAAATGCGGCATTTGCGCTGCTAATCGCCTCTTCGACCTGCTCACGATCAAGCAGTGGAGCAGTTGCGATTAGCTCGTTTGTGGCTGGGTTTCTTACGTCAAATGTTGACCCGGAGCGCGCATCGCGCCACTCCCCGTTGATTAAACAGCGCATGTGAAGCTTCTCAACTTTCATCACCCCACCCCGAAAGAGGCCATCCCGCTAAAAGTAAACAGTGTTTTATAGACACTGGATATTTCCTTATTTCTCGTTTCGATCTAAATGTTACGCCGAAGCTCAGCCCAACGACATTTTAAGGTTCGGCCGGGACGACGTTTTTCGTTTATTTCTCGGGTTTTATGACTCGCGCAAGCGGGGATTTTTCCCGGACTACGGTCGCCGCCCCACAACCTTCGTCAGCGGGAGCAAGCTTCACCTTTATTACGTAGTAGGCATAGCTGGTTTCTGTTGGGTGCTGCAGAGGTATCCCCAGGGCTAGTTACTTCCTCGTATCAGCTTCACCAATGATAACAAGAATCAGATTGGCAATCGCAGGAGCATGTGTTTCGGCACTAGCTCTCGTAGCTGTTTTTGCGCAGCAGGGAGGTGTCGCGACCAATGCGACCGCGCAAGATAGCGCGTCGCAGTATCCGGAGCTCGGTGTTCGAGCCGGCGTGTACAACGACGGACAGGCAGCGCTGTGGGACTTTAACATCACAGATCACTTCCGCTACTTCGGTCCGCCCCCGCGCTTGCGCGGCTACAGCCCGGAGCAGCCGATCAAGTTCAGCCACGTCATCCACGTGCAGCAGAACAAGATGGAGTGCCAGTACTGCCACTGGTCAGTGAGCAAGGCAGCCTACGCAGCGATTCCAGAGGAAGAGACCTGCATGGGCTGTCACGGCGCGCTCGTGCAGGGCAAGAGCGAGCAGGGGAAGAAAGACATTCAGTACCTGAAGGACATGTACGCCAAGAACCAGCCCATTCCATGGGTGAAGGTTCACGTCATGCCGGACTACCTCAAGTTTAATCACAAGCGTCACGTTAAGGCCGGAGTCACCTGTCAGGAGTGCCACGGACAGATTCCGGAGATGGAGAAGGTTGAGCGAGTCTCGTCGATGAAGATGGGATGGTGCATCAGCTGTCACCGCGAGCGTGGTGCGAGCATCGACTGTCTCGTGTGCCACGGGCACCGGTAGTCCCGATGGGATAGGCCAGGAAAGGAAGATCAAGCGTTTCGTAGGGGTCCAAGATGGAAGGTCAAATCGTACAGCTCAACGCAAGCCGCAAGAGCGAAGAGGGAACGGGTCTGGTGCAGATCTCGCGTCGCCGCTTCTTGCAAGCGCTCGGCGCGACCACTGCGGTAGGCGCGACGGCGTGCGCGAATCCGGTCGAGCAGAACATCCTGCCGAACGTGAAGGGCATCCCCGAGATGGTTCCGGGAGTTTCTGTCTGGTACAGCTCGACCTGTACTGAGTGCACTACGGGCTGCGGTATCCGCGTTCGTACCCGTGAGGGGCGTGCCGTAAAGGTCGAAGGCAATCCAGACAGCCCAGTGAACCGTGGAAGCCTCTGCGCGCTCGGCCAAGCATCGCTTCAGTCGCTCTACGATCCAGATCGCATCCGCACTCCTCTCAAGAAAACCCGTACCTTGCCGACCGGTCCGGTGTTCGAGCCGACGACCTGGGATGAGGTGTACAGCAAGCTAAACGAAGCTATCACAAACTCAACGAACAAGAAGGTTCTGCTCACTGGCGAGCTTCCGAGCGGCCAGCAGGACCTCGCCAATGCGTTCACAAGCCAGCTCGGATTCAGCCAGGTAGTATGGGATCCGATGCAGCCAGTTGCGGTCGCGAAGGCTGCCGAGATGGTATACGGCACGTACGGTGTCCCGACGTTCCAGCTCGATAAAGCGCAGGTTGTCGTCAACTTCGGCGCTGACTTCTTGGAGACCTGGGGCAATCCAGTCGGCTACGCGCGCCAGTGGGCCGACTCACGTCGCTCTGATAAGCCGCTCCGTTTCGTTCACATCGAGCCGCGACTCTCGCTCACGGGCGCAAACGCCGACCTTTGGCTCAAGCCGAACTTAGGCTCAGAGGTTCGTGTGGCGCTGTTCCTCATCGGCCAGATGATCGAGCGCGGCCGCGCCAAGGGCGTTTCGGATGACGTTCGCAGCAAGCTCTCGCAGCTCACCAAGGGCATCTCGGCCACTGAGGTCGAGGCACAGACAGGAATCCCCAAGGAGAAGCTGCTGCTCGTGGCCCAGTACCTAGCTGACGCCAAGAGCTCACTCGTTCTGTCGGGTGGCGCATCTACTTCAACAGCAGATCCGCTGCCGCTGCTCGTGCTCACGAATATCCTCAACGTGATGCTCGGCAACGTCGGCAAGACGGTTGATATCGCCGCTATGGAGAAGCCTTCGACCTCGGGGTCGAAGCTCGCGTCGCTGATCGACGACATGCAGTCTGACAAGGTCGATGTTCTCATCACTGCAGGCACAAACCCCGAGTTCTCGTTCCCGGATGCGTTTGGCTTCCAGTACGCGCTGAACCGAGTCGGCATCAAGGGTGACGGCACCGGCAAGAAGGCTGGGCTCGTCGTTGCTCTCGCGAGCCAGCTCGATGAGACAGCACAGCTCGCAGACTACATCCTCCCGCTCCACACATCGCTTGAGGATTGGGGTTACGTGACTCTGCCAAACGGCAGCGTGTCGCTGATTCAGCCGTCGATGCGGCAGATCTTCGACACCCAGAGCCTCGGTGACGTGCTGTTCACGGTCGCCTCGAACACTGGGAAGGAGCTCGACCCGAGCCAGACCTTCGACGCGTACGTGAAGTCGCGCTACCTGACGCTAACGTCCGGCAAGGGCGGAGCAGACAGCGAGACGTTCTGGCGCTCAAGCCTCGAGAAGGGTGGCTACTTCGTCGCTCCGGCGTCGATGCCTGCTGCAACTGCGTCGGTCAATCCGGCGGTGTTCTCGCTCTCGTACGGAATCAGCGTTAAGCCTTCACACCACGGCGAGCTGATGCTCTACCCGTACCCGTCGGTGAAGTCGTTCGACGGGCGCGCGGCGAACAGGCCGTGGATGCAGGAGCTCGCTGACCCAATCACGCAGGCGGTCTGGGGAGCCTGGGCTGAGATCCATCCAGAGACGGCGAAGGAGCAGGGTATCAAGCAGGGCGACGCTGTCATTCTGCGCACCAACGACGGAGAGGTTCACGTTCCTGCCTACGTTACTGAGCACGTTCACAAGGGGATCGTTGCTGTGCCGGTTGGCCAGGGGCACTCAGCCTACGGCCGTTACGCCAAGAGCACGGGAGAGGGCGGCAGCGTCTTCTCTCTCCTGCCGAAGAAGATCGCTTCTGGCACAGACGCAATCGTTCTCACTGGAGCGCCGGTAACGGTTGTTCGGGGCCTCGGCTCTGGCGACCTTGTTAGTGTTCAAGAGTTCTCCTCCCAAGAGGGCCGCGAGCTTGCTCGCACCACGTTCATCACGGGAGCAGGGGCGCACGGTCATGGCGAGGGGCATGGCGAGGGGCACGGCGCAGCGTACGGCGGTGGGCACGGCGAAGGCCACCACGAGCCGAAGCAGATGTACACGCAGCGTGAGCACCCAGTCTACGAGTGGGGCATGAACATCGATCTGGCTGCTTGCACGGGCTGTTCTGCCTGCGTTGTTGCCTGCCAGGCCGAGAACAACATCCCTGTTGTCGGCAAGAAGGTCGTTGCTCAGGGCCGTGAGATGGCGTGGATCCGCATCGAGCGCTACTACGACTCGGTCCCGACAGAGGACGGCGGCGAGGAGCTTAAGGTGAGCTTCATGCCGATGATGTGCCAGCACTGCCAGAATGCTCCGTGTGAGCCGGTGTGCCCGGTCTACGCGACCTACCACAACGAAGAGGGCATGAACGCGATGGTGTACAACCGTTGCGTCGGAACCCGCTACTGCTCGAACAACTGCTCGTACAAGGTTCGCCGCTTCAACTGGTTCCAGTACGAGTGGCCGGAGCTGCTCTCGTGGCAGATCAATCCGGATGTCACAAAGCGCACGGTGGGAGTCATGGAGAAGTGCACCTTCTGCGTTCAGCGTATCGCTGAAGCGAAGGACGTTGCCAAGGACCTCGGCCGCCTCGTTGAAGACGGTGAGATCACGCCAGCCTGCGTGCAGACCTGCCCAACTCAGGCCATCACGTTCGGTGACCGCAAGGACCCGAACAGCCGCGTTAGCAAGCTTGAGAAGAGCGAGCGCGCGTACAAGGTGCTTGACCATCACCTGAACACGCAGCCGGCTGTGAGCTACCTGAACGACATCCGCTACAAGGCGTAAGTTTAAGAGGAACGTTACAAGAGACCCTTCGTATGGAAGAGAAGCACCACTCAAAGAAAGAAGCCCCGGTGACCTACGCCGAGGTAAACGACACGATCCTCAAGATGCTTGAGCCGCCGGGAACCGGCTGGTACCTGCTGCTCTTTACCTGCCTGTTCTTCCTTGCCATCGGCGCCTCGTGCTGGTTCTACCAGATGTGGAGCGGCTTCGGTGAGTCCGGCAAGAGCCACCCGATCGGGTGGGGAACCTACATTACGAACTTCGTATTCTGGGTAGGTATCGCGCACTCAGGAACGCTCATCTCTGCCGTTCTGTACCTCTTCCGCGCCGCGTTCCGTCAGCCGATCTACCGCCTCGCGGAGGCGATGACGGTGTTCGCAGTTATGACGGCCGGTCTCTTCCCGATCATCCACCTTGGCCGACCGTGGTACGCGCTGTGGCTCATGCCGTACCCGAACCAGCGTGCGCTCTGGCCGAACTTCCGCTCGCCGCTCCTCTGGGACGTGTTCGCGGTCTCGACCTACTTCACCATCTCGGCGACCTTCTTCATCGTGGGGCTCATCCCGGATATTGCAGCGGCCCGTGACCAGGCGAAGACCCGCTTCCGCAAGACCCTCTACGGGGTGACCTCGCTCGGATGGCGCAACAGCCACATTCAGTGGAAGCACTATACGGCGGCGTACCTGATCTTCGCCGCGTTCGCGACGCCGCTGGTAGTATCAGTTCACTCAGTCGTATCGTGGGACTTCGCGATGAGCATCGTTCCAGGCTGGCACGCCACGATCTTCCCGCCGTACTTCGTAGCGGGAGCGATTTTCTCGGGCGTAGCGATGGTGATCACCTTGATCATACCGCTGCGCAAGGCCTTCAAGCTTGAGCGCCTCATCACTCCGTTCCACTTCGATGCGATGAGCAAGCTCATCCTCATGACCTCCGGGGTTGTAACGTACTCCTACATCACCGAGTTCTACACGGCGTGGTTCAGCAATAACCCCTACGAGCGGTTCCAGTTTTGGTTCCGCCCCTTCGGTGAGTTCTGGATCGCGTTCTGGGGAATGACCTTCTGCAACTGTATCTTCCCGCAGCTCCTCTGGGTGAAGTCGCTGCGCACGAACATTCCGTTCCTCTTCGTGCTCTCGATCTTCATCAACATCGGCATGTGGCTTGAGCGCTTCAACATCATCTTCCAGTCTCTAACTCGGGAGTTCATCCCAGCGGCATGGGGCGGCTACAACTTTTCGTGGGTCGAAGTCGGCATCACGGTCGGAGCCTTCGGTTGGTTCGGCATGTGGATGACCCTCTTCATCAAGTTCTTCCCATCGGTGGCGATCGTGGAGATCAAGGAGATCCTCCCGCCGCCGATGCGAAATGAGGGGCACGGCCACGGGCACGCGGCGGTTGGGGCAGGTCACTAAGAGGAGCGTTACGTATGGTAGAGTCAACGAGCAGGGCAGTAGTCGGCGTTTTCACCTACATGGATGACGCCCTTGAGGCCGTAAAGAACGTAAAGGCTGCGAACCTAGACTGGCGCATGTACTCGCCGGTGCCGCGCCACGAGATCGAGGAGGTCACGTTCCCGCAGAAGAGCCCGGTTCGGCTCGTGTCGTTCGCCTGCGCCCTAACGGGCTGCGCGTCCGGATGGGCGCTGGCGATCCTCTGCTCTCTCGACTGGCCGATGCGCACCTCGGCGAAGAACATCGCTTCTATACCGGCATTCTTCGTGCCGGGCTACGAGTGGACAATCCTCTTCGGCGGCCTCGGCACGCTCTTCGCGATCTTCGCATTCTGCAAGATTCCGAGCGTCGTCCGTGCCGCAGGGTACGACCCAAGATTTTCGCACGATAAGTTCGGTGTTGTGGTTGCTTGCTCGGCAGGGCAGGTGACGGACGTTACGAAGCGCCTGCAGACGGCGGGCGCAGACGAAGTCGATGTGCGGGACAGTTTGTAAGGTTAGGTGAGGGGCTCATGAAAGCAGCTCGATTTGGAAAGACAGCTTTGGTGGCAGCGGCGCTCAGCGCATTTGCAGCCGTAGAGGCTACGGCTCTGCCGTTCAACGACGACATGGTCGATGTGCAGAAGCGCACGGGAGTCATCATGCGCGAGAAGGCGCCGGGCACTGTGGCGCTTGGCATGTCGGATTACTACGTGGCCTCGCGTGAGGACGCGGAGAAGCTCGTCAATCCGCTGCACGGCGACCCGACGTCGACGGCTAACGGAAAGCGGCTCTTCACGGTTAACTGCCAGCCGTGCCACGGCGATATCAGCACAAAGCCGTACGCGCCGGGTCCTGTCGGCCTGAAGGCGCTGCAGACGCCGCCGGATCTGACCTCAGACGTCTACAAGACGCGCACTGAGGGCAGTATTTACGCAACTATCCACTTCGGTATCCGATTGATGCCTGGCCACGGCTGGAAGCTCTCGCCGACTGAGCACTGGGATATCGTCAACTACGTTAAGAGTCAGCAGGCTGTAAATTAGGAAGGGGAAGCAAGATGTCGCACGTTCATACTGTGCCGGTAAACATCGAGAAGGTCGTCGACGCAGGACCTATCTCGATCAAGCAGAAGACCTACCTCAACATGTGGGCTCTCGTGTTTGTCGGAATCTTTACGTTTTGTTACGGGCTCCTCTTCGGAGACGCTGGGACGACGTGGGGCGCGTTCTTCGTCAATGCGGTGTACTTCCAGGGGCTCGCACTTGGCGGAGTTATGACCTGCGTAATCATGCAGATCGTTCGTGCGCAGTGGGGCGCTCCGATTCGGCGCCTAGCCGAGGCGAACGTGGCGTATCTTCCGGTAGCGTTTGTTGCACTCCTTACGACGTACTTCGGTCGTGAGTACCTCTTCTTCTGGGGCCGCCAGCCGATGCCGGGACGTGAGTTCTGGATGCAGCCGGGCTTCGTGTACTTCCGCTTCTCGTGCCTCTTCTTCGTTCTCTACTTCCTCATGGCGCGCTTCGTCGGTCTCTCTCTTCGTGGAGATATCGGCCTGGCTCGTGAGCGAGCCAAGAACAAGTCTGACTGGGATCTCCCGATTCACCGCTATCTTCTAAGAGGCTGGAAGGGTGCCGAGCGTGAAGTTCTCCCGCTGCAGCGCAAGATGTCGTACGCAGCTCCGGTGATCGTTTTCTGCTACGCGGTAACGGTCTCGCTCTTCTCGTTCGAGATGATCATGGGCCAAAACCCGACCTGGTACTCGAACCTCTTCGGGGCGTTCATCTTCGTCAGCCAGATCTACATCGGTTGGGCCGGACTCGCGCTCATGTCGATGTACTTCTCGCGCAAGAAGGCTGCCCTCGGTGAGCTCATCACGAACCAGCAGTTCTGGGACCTCGGCAAGCTCAACTTCGGCTTCTGCATGTTGTGGGGCTACATGTTCTGGTCCCAGTTCCTCACGCAGTGGTACGGAAACCTGCCGGAAGAGACGCAGTGGCTCATCCTCCGTACCCGTGAGTTCCCGTGGAAGGGGTTGGCCTGGATCGTGTTCCCGATGGCGTTCATCATCCCGTTCATTACCCTCCTGAGCCGAGATCTCAAGAAGAACCGGGTGACCTATGCTGCCATCTGTTTCGTGCTGATGACCGGCGTATGGCTCGATAGGTACCTGCTCATTATGCCGGAGATTAGCCCGACAACGATCCCGCTCGGCTTCACAGAGATTGGAATTTTCCTAGGTTTCCTAGGGGCTTACCTCATCTGCATCAGGAGCTTCCTAAGCAAGTACCCGTGCGTTGCGGTATCCCATCCGCTTACCCACGGCAGTAAGGAGTGGTAGGGTTGAGTTTGGCGCCTGAAGCGTGCTACAAACTCTTCTCTCGTTTCAAGAGAATGTAATTATTTCGGTTGGTTGTTATGGCAGTTCCCAAAAAGCGTACATCCCGTTCAAAGCGCAACATGCGGCGTTCACACCATGCCCTTAAGCGCACTCACGCGATCATCTGCCCGAAGTGTGCTGAGCCTGTTCTCCCACACCGTATGTGCGTTAGCTGTGGCACGTACCGTGGGAAGGAGCTTCGCGCAGGCAAGGCAGCAGCGTAATCGGGCACGAACACCTGAAGAAAAACCGTGACCTTTGAGACTACGAGCCAACCACAGGCGACGCTACCAGTAGCCGTCGATGCGATGGGCGGCGATCATGGCCCTAAGGTCGTAGTGGCGGGCGCGGTCGAAGCGGCCCGCCTTTTTAATATCCCCTCCATCCTAGTCGGCGAAGAGCGGCAGCTCAAAGAGTTGCTGGCAGCCGCCTCAGGCTCCGATAAGCTCCCGATCTCTATTCACCACGCCTCCCAGGTTATCTCAATGGATGAGAGCCCTGGGCTCGCTATACGCGGCAAGCAGGACTCCTCCATCCGTGTGGCTTTCGAGCTCGTGGCAGAGGGGAAGGCTTCGGCGGTGGTAAGCCCTGGGAATACCGGTGCCATAATGGCTGCTGGAGTGTTCGTCGGTGGAACGCTGCCGGGTATCGCCCGGCCCGCGATCGCCTCTCTCATCCCAAAGGGTCTCTCGGGCACACCTACGGTGCTGCTCGACTCGGGCGCAAACTCCGGCTGCCAGGCCTTCCAGCTTGTTCAGTTCGCCCTGATGGGGCACCACTACGCGATGGCTGCGCTGGGCGTTCAGAAGCCGCGAATTGCGCTCCTTTCAAACGGCACGGAGCTGGCGAAGGGCAATGACATTATCCGCGCCGCGGCGATGATGCTGGCGGAGCTGGAGGGGGTACACTTCATCGGCTACGTCGAGGGCAGAGATATCGCTCGGGACGTTGTGGACGTGGTGGTGTGTGACGGTTTCGTCGGCAACATCGTGCTCAAGGCGATGGAGGGCAGCGTTGGGCTGGTCGTTGACTCTATCAAGGCCATGGTCGAGAGCAGCCCGCGCGCCAAGTTGGGCCTCTGGCTCGCCAAGCCAGTGCTCAAGAAGGTGTTCAAGGAGAAGCTCGACCCATCGGCGTACGGCGGAGCTCCGCTGCTCGGTCTCGGGCACATTGCTATTAAGTGCCACGGCTCTTCGTCGAGCAGGGCGGTCATGAACGGCATCCGTGTGGCGCAGAAGTTCGTGGACGAGTCTGTGATGCAGAAGCTCAGTGCGGCCTTGAGCAGCCTCGACGTGAAGCAGGGCCCTCTCGATGATGACGGCGGCAACGGCTGGTCACGAGTGTTCGAGAAGAAGGCGCGTGCCAAGCGCCGCGAGAGCTAGCCCACCAACGATTTTCAAGAGGAGAAAACCATGACAGAGACGAAGAGAAAGATTGCACTCGTAACCGGAGCTTCTCGCGGAATCGGCCGTTCTATCGCCGTGAACCTCGCCAAGCACGGCGCCCACGTGATCGTGAACTTTTCGTCCTCGCCAGACGCTGCGAAGGAGACCCTTGCGGCAATCCGTGAGGTGGGTGGAGACGGGGAGCTTATGCAGTTCCCGGTGCAGGACAGCGCCGCAGTCGACAAGGCATTCGAAGAGATCAAGGCCAAGCACGGCCAGCTCGACATCCTCGTCAACAACGCGGGGATCTCTCGCGACGGGCTCCTGCTGCGCATGAAGGACGAGGACTGGAACCAGACGCTGTCCGTGAACCTGCAGGGAGCTTTCTTCTGTGGGCGTGCTGCCGCGAAGCTGATGCTCAAGTCGAAGTGGGGCAGGATCATCAACATCAGCTCCGTTGTGGGCGAGATGGGGAACGCAGGGCAGGTTCCGTACGTGTCGTCAAAGGCCGGCCTGATCGGCATGACCAAGGCGATGGCGAAGGAGCTCGCCTCACGCAACGTCACCGTAAACGCAGTTGCCCCAGGATTTATTGAGACCGACATGACCGCTGCTCTCGACGAGAAGCTGCGGCTTGAGCACATGAAGGCCATCCCGCTCGGTCGCTACGGGCAGGCTGATGAAGTTGCTGAGCTCGTGTCGTTCCTCGCCTCGGATGCCGCTGCCTACATCACTGGGCAGACAGTCGGAATCAATGGCGGGATGTACATGTAGTGTGCTTGGGGTCGGGCTAGTGGTCCAACCCGGCAGCAAGCAAGAACGCAAAAAAAGCGAGCCTCTGTTTGGCTGGCAGGATACAGCTAACGGCTGCTGGGCTTTGTCTCCGTTGCCCTCAGGAAGCGGTACAACGCCTCCCAGCGCTGTAGCGTGTGCTCCGTTGGCGATGTGCCGGTGATCTCCTCGGCACAGAAGCTCCTGAGCAAGAGAAGATCTATCGTATCTCTGCTCAAATCGCTCTTACGTAAGTGCCTTGAAGCGTAGTCTTGCTCTTCTCTGATTCGCAAGCACGCGTCTAACAGCTCCTGCTTCGCCTGCGACCGCTGCGGCGGGATTTGGTGGAAGTACTGCGGTGCTGCTGTGAAGAGAGACTGGTTTCGGCCTGTGGCTAAACGAGGGTCCCAAGAGCAGGTGCCGCGGGTATTCCAAACCCAAACCATGCCGTGCCGGAGTAGGGCGAGCGTGGGGGCGGCCGCCGGTTCGTTTTCTTTAACGGCATCGGGCGGGAGGATTTTCTGTTCTTTCAGGTACTGCAGGGCTTCTCTCAGTCTGGCAACAGGGGCCGGTTCAGGGGATGTGGCATGCCGCCTCGCCCTATCGAGCACTTCGTCTACGGCTTGGCTAATATGCGACGTAGAGTCGTGATGGTAGCCACGGAAGCGCTCATTCGTTGGCTGTGCCGGAGGTGTTAATGCCGCGAGCTCGCATGCCGCACCGCTATGCTTGGAGGTAGGGGGAGCAACGTAGCGCTCCGAGGCCTCCACCATCTGCACCAAATTCCTGAGAAGGTCTGCCACCTGCGTAAACGAGCGCCCGCCAGTTGGCAGTATTTGGGCGTTGAATGAGAAGAAGCCGAGCTTGGCGCGCTTGTAGGAGTCGTTTACGACCTGTAACGCCTCCACCCTGTCGCGGTCTTGACCGCTGTCACCCAGTTTTATCGCCTCTGCGCGGGAGAGGACGTGCTCTAATTTCTCACGGATTGCCTCAAGGCCTGCAGACTCCTGCAAACCAAGGGCAGGGGCGAGCTTCCCTAGCTCCTGGGGCTCAGGTTGGTAAGGATTCCGCTCGATGTGGCCTCTGCTTCCTCGGGAGGGCATATTTTATCTGCCTATGAGACGGCTTCTGTTGATTATGTGGGTATGCTGCCATAGCTGAATATGTGACTCAGCATTTTGCCCGTTTTTTTGTATTTTACGCCGGTTTTTGGTGCTTTTTGACCGTTCGAACCCCCCGGTCGGACCGTGTTTTCGGTCGTCGGAAGGGGATTTTTCAGTGGGCGTAAGTGTGCAGTAACAGGAAGACTCGGTTAAGTTAGGGCTCAACCTCTTGACTATTGGTGCCCGGTCTAATTAGATCGGGCTCGTTTCGACTTTCGCAGTCAAAGACCCTTCAAAAGAGGTCCTCGTGAGGTCGGTGAATTCGGCGCAAAAAGCAGCCATCACCGCGCTAAAGAGGGCAGAAATTGGTGGGGGGTCTTCCCCGGACTTTTAAAAAAAGGCTGTGGGCGTTAGAGAGCGCCATCTTCGCTCAGGACAAGACGGGTCGAATCGTCTAGAGAGTAAACCAATTAGGAGATCGGTTTCATGGCTACACCTGAGGAGATAGCAGAGCGCGTTAAGGCGATTATCGTAGATCAGCTTGGCGTTAACCTTGAGGAGGTTACCCCTCAGGCTTCGTTCATCGAGGATCTCGGTGCGGACTCTCTCGACATCGTTGAGCTCATCATGGCTCTCGAAGAGGAGTACGAGATGGAGATTCCGGATGAGGATGCTGAGAAGATCCAGACCGTAGAGGATGTCACGAAGTACATCCAGTCGAAGAAGAAGTAATGTTCGACCGCAGTCAATTTGACGCTCTCAAAAAGGCGTCTATTTGATATGCTCACAGGGACCCTCGTGGTCCCTTTTTCGTCTATAGACTCCGGAGATTCCATGTCGTCCTCGACCCCTTCCTACGAAGCCCGAACCAAGAAGCTGCGTGACGTTGACCCTGAGGTGTTCAGCCTTATCCAGCGCGAGACTGAGCGCCAGGAGTATGGCCTTGAGATGATCCCGAGCGAGAACTTCGTCAGTGAGGCGGTGCTTGAGGCGATGGGTTCGGTGCTCACGAACAAGTACGCAGAAGGGCAGCCGGGAAAGCGCTACTACGGCGGATGCCACGTGGTAGACGACGTGGAGAATCTCGCCAGCGCTCGCTGCTGTGAGCTGTTCGGCGCGGAGTTCGCCAACATGCAGCCGCACTCAGGCGTTCAGGCGAACCAGGCTGTGTTCGAGGCATTCCTCAAGCCGGGCGACACCTTCATGGGGCTGCGGCTCGACCAGGGTGGTCACCTCTCGCACGGCAGCCCGGTCAACTTCTCCGGAATGCACTACAAGGTCGTAGGGTACGGTGTGCGCGAGGCGGACTGCCTGATCGACCCAGACGAGGTGCTCTCGCTCGCTCGGCAGCACAAGCCGAAGCTCATCATCGCGGGAGCCTCCGCGTACGCGCGCCAGATCGACTGGAAGGTATTCCGCCAGGCGGCTGACGAAGTAGGAGCTATCTTCTTGGCAGACATCGCTCACTACGCGGGCCTTGTCGCGGGCGGGGCGTACCCTTCGCCAGTGCCGTACGCAGATATCGTTACCACCACGACCCACAAGACGCTGCGCGGACCGCGCTCGGGAATGATCATGGGCCGGGCTGTGCACCAGAAGGCCATCAACAAGGCTGTCTTCCCAGGTCTTCAGGGCGGGCCGCACATGCACACGATTGCTGCAAAAGCTGTCATGTTTAAGGAGGCCCTGACGCCTGAGTTCAAGCGCTACGCTCAGCAGACCGTTGAGAATGCGCGTGCGCTCGCCGCTGCACTCACTAAGGGCGGCCTCAAGATCGTCTCTGGCGGCACAGACAGCCACCTGATGTTGGTTGACGTTCGTCCGATTGGGGTCACTGGCAAGGTGGGCGAGGAGACGCTCGACAAGGTCGGCATCACCGCCAACAAGAACAGCATCCCGTTTGACCCGCAGCCGTTCACGATCTGCAGCGGCGTGCGGCTTGGAACGCCCGCCCTCACGACGCGCGGCATGGGGACGAAGGAGATGGAGCAGGTCGCGGCGTTCATCGTCGAGGCGCTCCAGAGCAGCGGAAACGAGGCTAAGCTCAAGTCGGTCACAGCCGGCGTTCAGGAGCTGAGCAGGAAGTTCCCGCTCTACAAGCACCGCTTGGTTTCGTAAAGGAGATTCTCGGCTGTATGTTGTGCCCAAAGTGCGCCTCAGAGAAATCATCAGTTACTGACTCGCGTGGAGACGGCGGCGCGATCCGTCGTCGCCGGGAGTGCCAGGACTGCGGATTCCGCTTCACGACTTACGAGCGTGTCGAGCTGGTGCTTCCGGGGATAATCAAGAAAGACGGGCGCCGAGAGGCGTTCGATCGCGAGAAGGTTCGTCGCGGTTTCCGCCGGGCCTGCGAGAAGCGGCCGGTGGGTGCTGAGGCTATCGACGCCGCTGTTGAGGCGGTTGAGAAGCGCATGCAGGAGCTGTGCGTGAAGGAGGTCGACAGCCGCATCCTTGGCGAAGCTGTGATGGACGAGCTGCGCAAGCTCGACAAGATCGCCTACGTCCGTTTCGCCTCGGTGTACCGCGAGTTCTCTGACGTTAACCAGTTTGTTGACGCCCTACAGAGCCTCGGTACTCCAACCAACATAGACCAGCCTGACAAGGCTGAGAACGCCTAGAGGCGCATGAACGGCTCTTCCAGCGCACACCAGGGCCTTCCGATTGCCCGTTTTGAGGACGTTCTGGAGGACTTCCGCATGGGCCGCCCAGTTGTGGTGCTCGATGACGAGAGCCGTGAGAATGAGGGCGATGTGGTGTTAGCGACTGAAGCCGTTACACCCGAGGCGGTAGCCTTCCTGATGTCAGAAGCGCGAGGGCTTATCTGTGTCAGTGTCTCGGCCGAGACGGCCAACCGGCTCAACCTGCCGCTGCAGGTAACAACCAACAACTCTCCGCACCAGACTCCGTTTGCTGTCAGTGTCGATCACCGCGATGTGGCGGGTAGGGGGGTGACGGCTTCTGCTCGCGCCCACACCATGCGCATGATGGTTGAGCCATCGAGCACGGCAAGTGACTTTATCATTCCAGGCCACGTATTCCCGCTGATAGCCAACGACGCAGGGGTGCTCAAGAGGCAGGGGCACACCGAGGGATCGTTTGACCTAGCGCGCCTCGCAGGCCTGACGCCGTCGGGGATCCTGTGTGAGGTGCTCAATCCTGATGGCACCATGGCGCGTGGGGACCAAATCGTCGATTTCTGCGCGAACCACTCTCTCAAGATCACGACCATCGCGGAGATTCGCCACTACCGGATGCTGAACGAAATAGCTGTTCGGCAGCTCAGCACGAAGGATGTGCCGACTGATTTTGGTCCCTTCCGGGCTACCGTTTTTGCGGACGACGTCGGCGGGAGAGAGCACCTGGCCCTTGTTCGGGGTGACCTTACGGCGATTCCCGCATCGTATGCGCCGCTCGTGCGCCTGCACTCGGAGTGCCTGACGGGCGATGTGTTCGGCAGCAGGCGTTGCGACTGCGGCAACCAGCTTGCCGGGGCTATGGAGCGGGTGGTCGAGGAGGGGGTCGGAATCGTCCTCTACCTGCGCCAAGAAGGGCGAGGGATAGGCTTAGAGAACAAGCTTCGAGCCTACGAGCTGCAGGACCAGGGTCTCGACACCGTGGAAGCCAACCTGCGCCTCGGCTTCCGAGCTGACGAGCGCGACTTCGCAGTTGGGGCACACATGCTCCTTGCGCTCGGGGTGCGGCAGATTCGCCTCATGACGAACAATCCGGAGAAGGGTGCTGTGCTTGAGCGCTACGGGATCTCGATCGTCGAGCAGGTGCCTATGCTGACTCCTGAGGACCCCTGCAGTGCCGGCTACCTGCGAACGAAGCGGGAGAAGCTGGGGCATCTGCTGTAGGGCGGCTGAGCGTGTTGGGCACGTGCTCAGTGGTATGTAGAGCAGGAAAGTGACGGAATTCGCCACCGGGTGAGTTGTTCTGAATTCATATCAGTACAGGGCATAGCTCGCCGAGGTGTTTAGGTAGAGGGTATGATAAAATCGGACATTTCTCCCGTGAATCATCCAAACAAGCTCGACGCGATAGTTTCGGTCGGTCCGCATTCGCTCCGTGAATGGCGAGATCTGCGGCTTCGCGGATTGCGTGAGCATCCCGAGGCGTTTGGGCAGACCGTTGAGTCCTTCCAGGCCACGACGGATGAGCAGGTTTTGGCGCGAATGGAGGCACAGCAAGCCATCGGAGGTTTTGTGCTTGCGGCGCTCTCGAAAACTGGCCAGATGCTCGGCACTGTAGGGCTAGCGCTCGATGATGCGAAGAAAACCAGTCACCGCGGCATGCTGTGGGGGATGTACGTTATTCCGGAAGCTCGGGGACAGGACATCGGGCGCAGGCTCGTTGCGGAGCTGCTCGAGCTCACCAAAAAAATTCAGGGCTTGGAGCAGATTCACCTAGCGGTTGTCACAACGAACCTGTCGGCCTTGGCCTTATACAAGAAACTCGGGTTCTCGGTTTACGGAACTGATCCGCGAGTGCTCAAAATCGGAGGCCAATACTTTGATGAGCACTTGATGGTCCTGCGAACTCCGCAAGGGGCAGCGGGCAAATAACCAGGGAGGCAAGATGGCAGAGGGAACGATCCTCGTTGTCGGAACATCGAGGCGCGATGGCAACACCTTTGGCCTAGTGCGGCGAGCGAATAAGGGACTTGGGTTCCCGGTTGTAGACGTCTCGGAGTCCGTATTTCTTGCTTCGACTACCGGGCCCGCAACCTAGAGGATGACTTTATACCAACCATCGAAAGGCTTTTGCGCTACAATACTATTGGCTTGGTCAGCCCGGTGGACTGGTACTCTCTCAGCGCTCAGCTAAAAACGTTCATCGACCGTTTCGCAGACCTGCTGGGCCCGAAAGGACCTAGGTCGGCAGCTCAAGGGAAAGCGCCTGTTCCTTCTGGCAACGGGCAGCACTGACGAGCAGCTTCCGAGCTGTATGGAGGATACGGTGCGGCTCACCGCTGGCTGCGGAGCACCTCGGGGCGCACTACGCCCGGTTTGTGAAGGAGCTGGATTTTGAGCCTGAGACGGTAGTAGGCGCGGCGCGCTTCTTGGCGTCGATGTTCCGTTGCCAAGCGGATTCCGCGCCACAACTAGAGCGGATGCTTCTTGAGGAATATCGAACCTTTGCACAAGCGGCAATCGGGGGCGGACGTAGCCGGAAAACTTGTGGTACGCTCGGGAAGGCGACACGCAGTGGCAAATCCGCTGCCTTGCGTGCGCTGCGTTCTTTGAGAGGAGCTGTCAGTGGAAGAGAGCAAGGGAAATTCTAGGCGCGTGTGCCGCGAAGCGGCGCTTCAAGCTCTCTACCAATTCGACTCGCTGGGCGAGTTCTCGCCCGAAGCGCTCCAGTTCTTTCTCGATCACTTCCCGGCACAGCAGGAGCTTGACGACGATGATGCCGCTGAGCGTGTAGTGGCGGATGAGTACTGCCGCTCGCTGGTGCGCGGAGTTGTGGAGAACGTCACCTTTATCGACGGCGAGATCTCAAAAGCTTCGGCTAACTGGAGCATTGAGCGTATGGCGCGGGTAGACCGGAACATTCTGCGGCTAGCGACCTTTGAGATGGCCTTCCTGAGCGATGTGCCCCATAAGGTTAGCATCAACGAGGCGATTGAGATCTCAAAGCGCTTCTCCACGCCAGACGCTAAGGTCTTCATCAACGGCGTGCTCGATAAGGTTTCGGCGCAGCTGCAAAATAACGCAGCCGAGTAGGATCGTTGCCAAACAGAATCAGCTAAACGCGGCTAACAGCAGCCTGCCTAGTTCGCTTTGCGAGTGAGCTCGACCCCGTGCTGTGCGAAGAAGGGGTCGAAGCTGAACACAGCTTGCGAGAAGTGCTCGATTGCCCGGGCGTTGTCCTTGTCGTTTAGGGCGTTAAGCCCCTGAGCGAGTCGGGTCTGGACCGCCTCTAGGTCCGTTGGAGAAAACGTGATGTAGCGCTGTGAAGTGTTGGTCTTGCGCTCCTCGTACATCTGGAGGCTCGACACCAGGTTTGCGACCGCACCTAGAGTTTCCCCGTTAGCGTTCTGCATCAGGCCCTTGAGCGCAAAGTAGCGGGGGCTATCCTCAAGCCGCTGGCTGCACTCCAGGCACTGCGTCGCAGCGTTCTGGTCGCCAAAGCGAAGGAAGAGGGCAGCCAGAGAGTGGTATGCGGTAGCTGCGCTCTCTTTGCTGAAGGACATCCAATTGTGCTGTGGGAAGAGCTCTTCAATGTTGAGCGAGTCAACAGCGGCATGCAAGCAACGGGCGAGCTGGGCGGCCGAAAGCTCGGTGAGGCGTGCTGCGTCAGCCGGGCTCATCATCGGGGTGGCGGTCGAAGAGATGCCGATAGTGTCTCCATCAGAGAGCGAGCGTATCAGGGTCTGGGCGATGTACTCGGTGACGGAGGTGCAGCCCGACGGATTGGTGGCGCTCAGGGCGTAGCGAGTAGTTGCGACACACACAAGCGGCCAGACTGAATTGTGCTTGAGAGACTCAACGATAGTGTCTGCTGACATCTCGGCCAGCTCTATGACGTTGCCGCCGATGGAGGGCTGGTAAACGGTGTGCTCTAAAACCGACCGGTTCTCAAGCTCAGCAGCCATCTTGGCGATATCGCCGGTGCCAAGAGTCAGGGTTGAGCTGATGATCAGGACACGTTTGCTTGAGGCGGTGTTGATCCCCTCCGCGAGGGCATCAACGAGGTTATCGGCGGTTATCCAACGCGAGTCTTGGGGCCGTGAGAGGGGCGGGCGGATGCTAACGACTGCGATGTCGGCGAAGGTGCGAACATCACTGATCAGCTGCAGGAGCGTCTGCGTTGAGGTCTGGTTGAGCGAGTCATCGACGATTAGGGCGCTTAGCATAACGACCTCTACAAACCTGCTGGAGTTTTCTCCGAAACGCGCAGAAACAGTGTGCGCTGGGGCGGAATTGCTCCACAGGGCACGATCGATTCGATGCAGCCCTTGACGGGGTGGTTGCAGGAAGTTTAGGCGGCTAGCGCCGAGATTTTTGTAAACGCCAAGAAAGATCGGAGATTTCAGGGTTTTAGCTTGGGTCTTTTGCTGCCGCTACCTCTACTTGCGACCCTTCAAGCTTTAAATAGTTGAGCAGCACCGGCGCCAGGATCATCCCTGGAATGCCCGCGACTCGTTCGCCCACAAGGAGCCCTATGAGGGTGAGCCACATCGGGTTCTTAATCCGCCCACCGATGATCTTGCTGTTGAGGAAGTACTCAAACTTGTGCAGCACGATTAGGTACAGGAGGGAGATAACCGCCATCTGTATCGACTGCGTCAAGCCGATCATGAAGATTACGGTGTTGCTGATCAGGTTTCCGACGATCGGCAGGAGCCCGCACAGGAAGGTGACTACTACTATAACGAAGGAGTAGGGGAGCGGGGCGTCGAGCAGGTAGAGGCAGAAGAGAAACATACCGGTAAAAAAGGTGTTCACCGCAGAGATAATCACCTGAGCTCCCATAACGGTATGGAAGCTCTGGAAGAAACAGCGGAAGCGATCCGAGAGGTGGCGAGTGAACTCGGAGTAGAAGTTGTTCTGGAGCCGGTAGGAGCCTCGGCCTAGGTCAATCGAGCTGTTTGAGAAGATGGCGCAGGTCGCTACGGCCCCAATGATTATGTACACAAACTCTTTGGTGAAGATGCTCAGGAACTTAAAGGCTGAGTGGAGCTGTGAGTTTATTTTGAGCAGAGAAAACGACTTGAGAGTCTCAGAGTCGGTGAATGGAGGTGTGAAGCCGTACTTGTTAGCTAGGTCAACGATGATGGGGATCGACTTGTTTGCGGCTGCTGGAAGGGCGCCGACGGCCTCGGAGATAAAGTGACCAAAGAGGTAAATGAGCACAACGAAGAGGATGCTGAAGACGACAATTGAGAGCTTCTTTGGGAAAACCTTCCCGAGGTAGTGCAACATCAGGAAGCCGAACAGGATCGTTATGAACGGCGTGGCGAGGTGGAAGTACATGATCGCCGAGAGAATGGCGATAGTTAGGTAGAAGGAGTGCCGCTTCATGGTGGCGGGGGATACGGTAAATGGTGTGTTCATAGCTGTAGCCGGGATACTACTCAAAAGCTGTATCACCCAAAAGGGCTTAAGCGGCAGAGAGGTTAGGGGCTTACGGTGGCGCGTCCAGACCGTGAGCTACTTGGAGGACTGCTTTAGGACCAGGTCTGCGTGGTCTGACATTATCGTGTCGAAGCCGTGGCTGCGGAAGAAGGCCCACGAGGCCGGCTCGTCGAGGGAGGTTCCCGAGATATTTACAAGCACCTTTACCCCTTTCTGGTGGGCGTCCTTAATCGCCTCTGGGGTGGCCCAGCGCTCAAGCTCAACAAACTCTACGGGGTAGCGCAGGACCTCCTGTAGGGCATCGGCAGAGCGCACGCGGGCTATGAGCCGAGCCTCTGGGGCGTGCGCAAGCACTCGCGGGATCCGAGCAGGGGAGCGGATTTGAAGGACGGCATCGCGGAGCTGTCCGCGTGAGCGGAGCAGGTCAAGCGCTGCGAAGACCAGCTCGTCTGATTCGCCCTTGAAGTCGAGCTGTAAAGCGCTGCCCGAGCCTCGAACGGTGTCGAGCGCTGAAGAGAGAAGGGGGATACGCTCTCCCGAGGCGAGTGCCACGCTCTCGCGGCCTTTGCGCGAGAGGGACTCAACTTTTTCGCCCCACAGCTCAGGGGGACCCTCGGAATTTGAGGAAGAGACGCTCCCGTCATGGAAGAGGAAGAGCTCGCCCTCAGTAGAGCGGCGTACATCTACCTCCAGGAACGGGACCCCAGCAGCGATGCCCTGCTTCAAGGCGCCCAGAGAGTTGTCGGGGAGCCCCATGTGCAGGCTGCCGCGGTGCGCCACAGCAGAGTGCGCTATAGGCTCCTGCGGAGTAAGCGGCGGAACCTCCATCATGAAGACAAGCGAGCGGCAGGCGGAGAGCGCTACAAGGAGGCAGGCAGAAGCTAGAGAGCGCACGGAGACCATCCTGGGATTGTAGCTCAGGATGGAGGGGGGTGTCAGTTGGGAGTTGTGCGCAAGCTGTCTCGATGGGCTCCTCGTAGAGTTGAGTGTAACGAGGGCAGCGATGGCGTAAGCCTTTGCTTTGACCCATAAACCAAGCCTTTGCACGTGTACGTCCCCGAAAGCTATAAAAGTGAGCAAAAGGTAGTTAGCTACAAAGAGAGCGGCGAGAGCAGAGAGGGGAAGATAGAAACAAGCGTAAGACCTTTCGCTTTTCTCGCTGACCTCTTTGTGAACATTCCCCGCAGCGAGCTTCGCACTCGATTCCACAAAGAGCCCTTCTTTGTTGCCGGGAACGGAGCCGGAGCCGGAGCCGAAACCGGGGCCGTTCCCGATGCCGGTTTTCGGGGTGGTTTGGGGCGCTGTGGATTTTTAGAAGACGCTGCCGACGGAGAAGGTGACTAAGAATCGTGGGTCGCCGCTGTTGGGGTTAAGCGGGGTGCCGACGTCTAGTCCGATCGGGCCGATCGGCGAGAGGTACTGGAATCCGGCGCCTGAGCCCTGCTTGGTCGCCGAGAGGTCGAAATCGACGTGCCGCAGCCAGACGTTACCGGCGTCTAAGAAGAGATGCGTGCTGAAGGAATCGAAGAGCAGGTACTGGAACTGTCCCTTGGCGAGCAGCAGGGTGTCGCCTCCGATGATCGCGCCGTTTTCGCCCTCCGGGCCGAGCGAGTTTTGATCGTAGCCGCGTACGGTGGTTCGGCCTCCGAGGTAGAAGCGCTGGGTGATAGGGATCTCGGTGGTGCTCCCCCACGGTTGCGAGAGCCCTCCGGAGGCGACTAGCCCGAGCGAGAAGCGCTCCCCGAGCGGCTTGAGCGGCACGATGCCGGTCACCGTGCCGACGATCGTTCCGAAGTTAGCTTCGGAGGCAATCCCGACCATCGAGAGCTTCGGCTCAAGGGTCATGGTGTAACCGGAGCGCGGCAGGAGTGGGTCGTCGCGGTTGTCGTACTTGAGCACTCCCGAGAGGTAGCTTAAGCGCACATGCCCGTCGTCGAGCGGGCCGATGATTGCGTCTGGATTGACGTTGAAGAGGTCGTCGAGAGCGAGTGAGTGTCCGGCTGAGAGGCTGATGCCGTGGTGGAACTGCCGGAAGATGTACGATGCGATGAGGAAGCGATCGAGGTCGAATTCGTACGTTGAGAGGGTCTGACGCTGGTAACGAGCTTCCTCGGTAAGGACGTAGTTAGATCCCATGAATTCGGGGTCGAGGTAGCGCAGGCTCGCAAATCCCTGGCTGATGTTGTCGGCGTTGTTTCCCGAGAAGTGGAGCTGGTCGAGGTAGGTGTCGAGGCGGAAGGAGAGTGAGCGGCCGTCTTGGAAGAGCGACTTGTCGGTTGCCTCTCCGAACAGGTGCAGTCCGAACTCTGAGTTCGCTCCAGCACCGACTTCGAGGGTGTTGAGGGGGCGCTCCACAACCCGGATGATGATCGCCTCATTCGGGCTATTCACTTCGCCGTCGGCGGCTACCACCTCGACTCGCGAAAAGAGCCCAGAGCGAAGCAGGGCACGTTTGGTGGCATTGACTGCTTCGAGGCGGTAGGGCTGTCCGACATGCATCTTGGTGAAGCTCTTGGCGGTCTCGAGCGAGAGCTCGCTTAACCCCTCGTACGAGATGGAGCCGATGGTGGCGAGTGGTCCAGGGTCGATCGAGATCTCGATTGAGCTGTCGTCTGCGGTTGCGTCGCTCCACACGGACGGAAAGATGTAGCCTTCGTCTTTGAGTGAGGCCACGAGCTGCTCGATGTACTGGTTTACCTTGGGGTAGGAGGCTGGGGTTGCAGGAAGTGGAGGAGCGGTGACGCCGGCGGGCAGGTCGTGAGTGGTGATAGCCCGCACTCGGTGTGGTTCGCCCTCTCTGACGGTGTACGTGATGTCGAGAGTGTCGCTGTCCTTCGCCGGTTCTATTGCGTACGAGACCGACACGTCGGTGAAGCCCTCCTGCTGGAAGACGACGGTGAGGATATCCCGCAAGGTGTCGAGGTCGGAGGGCACGGCGTACTCAGGGGTGAGCAGCTCTTTCTGCTCGCTGTAGCCAAGCTCATCCATGAGCGCACGGATCCGCTCCATCGAGAATCCGGTTCGGCCGTTGAACTGCAAGTGACGCACCTTCGTTCGGGCCTCTTCGTTAATCGTGATATGGTATATGAGACGTTCTGAGTTGGTGCGGTCTTCGGTGTACGAGACCTGCACGAAGAGGAAGCCGCGCTGCTGGTACATCTGCTCGATGTTTTGCAGGAGCAGCTTGATAGTGTTGTTGCCGAACGGCCGTCGGCGGGTGAAGAGGTCGATTGAGTCAAGGAAGTCGCTGTCAGAGAAGACGGTGTTCCCCTTGAAGACGAACGAGATCGGCTCCTGGATGTCGGTTGTGACGATCAGCTTGGCAGTAGAGGTTCCGGGTATCGCCTCGTAGCTGGGCGAGACTCGCGCAGTGATGTACCCCTCTCGTCGCAGGCTCAAAACAAGGTCCCGCTCAAGGTTGTTGGCGGTTGAGGCTGTTGCGGGGTCGCCCAGCTCAACCTCCGAGCGGAGCTCTTTCTCAAAACGCGGCTCTAGCCCGTCTCCATCAACTGCGATCTCTGCGATGGTGAAGGGTGGGCCCTCGTAAATGTCAATCTTGAGCTTGCGGCAGTACGGCTCGCCCTCGGTGCACTGTACGTCCGCAGTGGCCGCGAGGTGTCCCTGCATGTTCATATAGCGCACGATGTCGCGCGTCACCGACACGAGGCTCTCCTCGGTGTTCTTGACGCGCGAGCCGACACTCAGGCGCGCCGCCGAGAGGATGTTGTCCTCGCTGAATTCGTCTATTCCATTGATCTCGAAATCGATGAAGGTCGACTGCTCTGCAAGGATAGTGTAGGTCAGGTCGGAGCTAACGATGTTGTTCCTCTGGTTGCTGATGTTCTGGACGAAGCCGTTGATGCTGAGCGTTGGCGAGAGGTTGTAGACGACGCCCGCCCGCGAACTCTGCACGGTGCCCATCAGGCTCTCCCCCACTAGGTCAAGCCGCGACGAGAGGTTCTTCTTCGTCACGACTGAGGGCTCAATCGAGCCAGTCCAGGGGTTGTACGCTGGCTCAAACGAGAGCACGTCGATCTTCGAGAGGCTGCTGAAGAAGGAGCCGATGCTGCCGAATGAGGATTTTGAGAAGAAGAAACGGTCGTCTTCTCGCATCGGGCCAGAGAAGCGATTAGCCATGTTGCGTCCCGTCAGCGAACGGCTTGAGGTGAGCAGGACGAGGATCTCGTCCTGTGAGAGGGCGCGATCTGAGGAGAGGATGATGCGCGGAGAGGTGAGGGGGCCTTCTGCCTCGAGGATGACCAGGATCGTGTCGCCTGTTGGCGTACGCACGTTGCCTTCGCTTGAGATCGAGAGCTGCGGCGTGAGGTTCCCTGGCTTGAAGGCGATCTCGCCTGAGGTGATGTCGAAGCGGTTCCCCTTGAGGCCGACCCAGCCGCTCAGGATCTCCATCTTGCCGTCGAGAGCGGGCTCGGAGATGGAGCGCGTGGCACGGATGTCGGCGTTAAGCTCAGCGCTGAAGAACGGGGTCAGGACGAAGATGTTGCGTGGGGCGTGGATACGGACATCCAGGTCGAGATCCATCGGCCTCGAAGATGACGAGGCTTGCTGCTTGATGCGGCTGGGAAGGAAATAGCCGGAGATGGCGTTGACGATGATCTTGTTGAGATTGAACTCCTTCTTTACCTCGGCGAAGTTGATTGCGAGGTCACCGCTTAGCGTTTGCCGCCGCTGAGGGCCGGTTCCGAGCTTGAAGTCCCCGGACACGGTGATTGAAGCGTCGGGTATCGGCTCAATTGTGACCTGGTTTAGGCGTGCAGTGAGTGAGGAGTTCTCGGGGTTAGCGGGCAAGACCGTGCCGCTCATCTCAAAGGAGCCCGAGTTCACCGATCCAGTGAGCTTCTCAAAAGATATCCCCTTACCGTTCAGGGTGAAGTTGCCAGCTACCTTGTGAGCCTCCACATCTGGCTCATGAATTCCGAATTCCCCGCCTGAAAGCTCGGCAGACCCATGAAAGGACGGGTCATTGAGCGGTCCTTTGAGCGAGACCTTGGTTACGAGCAGGCCGCGCAGGTTGTCGAGCGCGGGCATGAGGGGCAGGAGCGAGCTTAGGTAGAGGCCGCCGTCGAGAGAGAGGTTGAATCCCTTCGCGATACCGACTTCGCCGTTGAGTGTCATGGTCGATTCGTTGCCGCTTAGCTTTAGTTGGTTGAGCTTTAGCGCGCCCCCTACGATTGGCAAGTTAGATCGCTGCGGCAGAGAGAGCACGTACGGAGCGCAGCCTACCTTGATATCTTCGGCCTCGATCGAGCCTGTTCCCTCCAGAGGATTGGCGAGCTGGAATGAGTAGTCGAGCGAGGCGTTGATGGAGCCGCAATCTCCGCCTTGCACCATGACTGAGAGCGGAACTCCAGGCAGCGCCACGTTTAGCCGTCCGCCGCTTGAACCGGCGAGGTCTACGCGCAGCGTCGCGTTCCCTTTGTAAGCCGAGCCGGGGAGCGACACGGCAAGAACGCCGTCCTTTAGGACACTCTTGCCGTTCAGGGTCATTCCCTGTGGCGTCGAAGGGAAGCTGACAGAGGTTTCACCCTCCATCTTGAGTTTTGCCAGGTCGAGGGGGCCGCGAAGCGAGAGGTCTGCCGTCACTGCCACTGGGCTGAGGGCGTCGCCCTCCGAGGGCTTCGTTGAGAGGTAGCGGTAGTTGGTGAGGGTTAGGTCTCCTTTCGAGAGCAGGGGTTCGCTGCCGCTCATGTCGATCGCTCCGCGCCACTTGAGAGAGCCCTGGCGAGAGTTGCTGATATCGGCTGCGACGTCGAGGGAGTCTCCTTTGATGGTGATGGAGAGGGTAGACGGGCCGAGCGAGGTTCCCTGCAGCAGCAGGTCCTGAGCGCCCACCGCGAGCTTTGTGACGGTCTCGTCGCCTTCGGGCGAGATCTCAACTCTGGCTGATGCCTTTGTCAGGTCGAATGGCCCGAAGTTGAACTCAGGAAGCTCGACGCTGAAGCCTGCACGCAGCCCCTCATCAGAGAAGGTGAGGGGTGCAGTGCCCTTGAGGCTTGAGCCGGCCGCAGAGCCGATGATGTTGCTCAGCGTCACGACGGGGTCACCGTGATTGACGTCAACCGAAAGGTCGGCACCGAAAGACTCGAGCGCCAGCGGCTTGGCGTTCGGGAACGCAAGCGTCAGGGGCGCATCCGGCTTGGCGCGCAGTGGGCCTTGGAAGGTTGGGCTGCCGAGCGTGCCAGCCACGGCGGTTTGCGCCTCGAATGTGCCGAGCAGCCAGTCGGGCAGGCCGATGTAGTCTGGGGTGAGCTCGAAGGCGGCTTCGCCTCTGCACTGGTCGCCGTGGTCGGTATCGACTGCCATGCGTATCGAAGCGCGCGAGGAGTTTCGCCCAACCTCGACCTGGTCGAAGAGCACTCTGGTGTCCTCGATCTTTACGGCTGCTGAGAGGCTTCCGAGCAGCAGCTCAGAATCGACGTTCTTTGAGCCGGGCGCGAACAAGCGGTAGCGCAGGTCTCCGACGCGTGGCTTTAGCAGGTACTCTTCGCCTTCTCGCTTGAGGTCCATTGAGGTGTTGAGGAAGAGCATCTCGCTCTCGCCGAGCGGCTCGCGCAGCAGGGTGTTCTCAACTCTCAGGGTGTTGAGGATGGCGCGCCACCGGTCCGGGTCTTGCTGTTCGGGCGGCAGAGGCTTCGTAATCTGGTCGATGAAGCGGAACATGACCGAGTCGGGACCTACTCCGTCTGCTGTGCCGCCCGAGAGGGTTAGGTTCTCCAGGTAGACGCGCTTTTCGCGAATCTCGCTGATATCGACGTCGGTTGTGATCTCGTCGAACCACAGTCGGGGAACTCCATTCTCAACGAGACGAACGTTAGTGGCGCGCCCTTTGAGCCGCAGGAAGGAGAGAGAGAACGAATCGAAGACGAGCTTGCAGTCGCACGACGCCTCGACCTCCGAGTCGAGCGAATCGACGATCTCTTGAACGAGGTAGTACTTGATGCCAACAACGCCGCACCCCAGCAGGAGCCCGAAGAAGAGCCCAAACAGAGCCAGCGTTGTTCCCTTGATGCGCTTCATGTGCGGGGCGGGGCCTTCTCTTCCGTGCGGGAAGAGCCAGTAATAAAGAACAGAAGGTAAACCGTTACCAGAGTTGTGTAAACACTCAACTTTTTCAGTGGGTTAGCGGAGCATGAAAGAGGCTCGGAGCTAATGCCGACTCGAACTCGCCTTCGGCATAACACCGCGCGGTTAGCTGACCCGCGCGGCTTGGTTCCAGGGCGGTCTTTGTTTGCACATTCCCAGTTACACAAGTTGAACAAAGAGTGCAGCGAGAGCGGTGAGGGACCTGAGCGAGCAGGGCAGAAGAGGATTGCCCCCTCGCCGTTCTCGCCGCTCTCTTTGTGAACATATCCCGGTCGACACAATTGAACAAAGAGAGCAGCGAGGGCAGAGAGGGTTTTGAGCGAGCAGGGCAGATGAGGATTGTTCCCCTCGCCGGTTTCACCGCTCTCTTTGTGAGCAGGTCCCCACAAAATATTCTGGCTCTTTGTGGAATCGAGTGGGTGAGAACGTGCACAGAGACAAGGTAAATCGACCCGTGCATCGCGCCTTTCGGTCCATCCCTACACGGGCTTTACATGTTGCTAGAGTTCACGTGGCTCGCAGGTGGATTGCTCGGGGCCGGAACCGGTGCCGTTCCCGGGTAAGGAGTGTCTTGGCGTAAGCTTCACTAACCGGGAGCGCCCAGGGTAGCGGCTCGATTCTACGCGGAGCCAATATGCGGAACGAAGAATTATCTGCCGAGCAGAAAGAGTGCTGGCACCTTGGGTAGGTTCGGGACAACTTTTCGCCACTCGGCTACCGTGCGAGTTTGGATTAGCTCCTCTGGAGTCGACAGGTTCGATGCAACGCAGAGCATCGTTTCAGGACGGCAGGCAGCCAGGATCTCTTGCAACAGGCGCTGGTTGCGGTACGGCGTCTCCATCACGATCTGGGTTTCTCCTGAGCGTAGGGCCTCAGCCTCAAGCGCGCGCAGCTCGGCGCGCCGCTCCTCGTCTGCTACGGGCAGGTATCCAACGAAACGCCAACGTTGGCCGCTCAACCCAGATGCCATTAGCGCCAGAATCATCGAGCAGGGGCCCACGAGCGGGATGACGCGAGCGCCGAGCTCGTGGGCGCGGCGCACAACATCTGAGCCTGGGTCGGCGATTGCGGGGCAGCCGGCTTCAGAGATGATTCCGACGTCGTGCCCGGCCATGAGCGGCTCAAGCAGGCGCGGCAGTTCACTGTCTGCCGTGTGCTCGCTCAGCCGCTCAAGGGAGAGCGCTCTGAGGTTGCAGTCAGGCAGCAGCGTCTTAATGAAGTGCCGCGCGCTCTTCTCGTCTTCCACCAGGAAGTGCGTGAGGCGCGAGACTGTTTGGGCAACGATTGCTGGGAGCGATGCGTCGACCGCAGCCTCGCCGAGCAGGCTAGGGATGAGGTACAGGCTGCCAGGGGAGGGAGTCACGGCTACTTCCGGATCTCGACGTCTGCGGTGTGCTTCCAGGCGTGGTAGGAGCTGCGCACGAACGGTCCGGACTCCACGAACTTGAAGCCGCGCTTCATGCCTTCTACTTCGTACTCCTTGAACTCCTCGGGAGTGATAAAGGCGCGCACGGGGAGCTGCTTCTGGGTTGGCCGCAGGTACTGGCCGATCGTCATGACATCAATCCCTACGGCTCGCATGTCATCCATGACGGCGAGGACCTCTTCGCGGCTCTCGCCGAGGCCCACCATGATGCCAGACTTGGTCACAACGCCCGGGTCGATCTCTTTGGCCCAGCGGTGAATCGAGAGCGATCGCACGTATCCTGCTCCTGGGCGCACTTTCTTGTAGAGCCGCGGGACGGTTTCGATGTTGTGGTTGAGCACATCGATCTTTGAGGCCAAGATCGTCTCTAAGTCCTTGCGCGAGCCTTTGAGGTCTGGGATGAGCAGCTCGACTTTGCAGTCAGGCGCGTACTTGCGCACAGCAGAGACGGTCCTGTTGAAGTGCCCAGCGCCATTGTCCGCGACGTCGTCACGATCGACTGAGGTGATAACTGCGTGCTTTAGGCCTAACGACTTCACTGCGAGCCCGACCCGGTCGGGCTCGTTCGGATCGAGCGCCACAAGGGTCTCGGAGCTTCCCTTTTTAACTGAGCAGAAGTGGCACTTTCGCGTGCAGAGCTCGCCCATGATCATGAACGTAGCTGTGTGGTGCGACCAGCACTCGCCGATGTTCGGGCACTGTGCCTCTTCACACACGGTGTGCAGATTGAGGTCCTTAACGATTTTGCGAGTTTCGAGGTACTCGGGCGAGCCGGGAGCGCGCACCTTGAGCCACGAGGGCTTCACGATCGTCGTAGCGTTGCGGGGGACCTCAACAGACATGCGGCTCCTCGGTTAGGCCATCAGGAGGGCAGGGATCTCAAGAGCCTCCTTGAAGTGCTTGAGGAAGGTGCTCGCCATGACTCCGTCGATGATGCGGTGGTCTACCGAGACTGTCGCCTTCATCACGGATCCCACAACGATCTGACCCTTCTGCACAACAGGCTGCTCCTTGACGGCGCTTACCGCCAGGATGCCTCCCTGGCCAGGATTAATTATCGCCGTGAAGTTCTCAACATCAAACATTCCCATGTTGGAGATGCTAAACGTTCCCCCCGAAAGGTCGCTTGAGCTCGGTCGTCCAGCTCGGGCGCGCTCGATTGCGGCGCGGGCCTCAAACACGACGTCGCGCAGCGCCATCGTGTCGACTTCCTTGAGAACAGGGATGATCAGCCCGTCGTCGAGGGCGGTGATGATGCCGATGTTAATCTGGCCGGGCTGGTAAACCTGGCCATCCTTCATGGCAGCGTTGACCCGCGGCTCGTGCGTGAGGCCGTACGCTACGGCCTTGATAACGAGATGGTTAACGCTGATGCCCTTGAACGCAGGCTTCTCTTTGAGCGTCTCACGCAGCCTGAGCGCCTCACCCATGTTGACCGAGGTCGTGCAGTAGAAGTGCGGAGCTGTTGTTACGCTCTCCTGCATGCGGCGGGCGATCGTCTCGCGCATGCGCGAGAGCGGAGTCAGGGTGCCCGTTGCCGGAATTGCTGCGCGGGCTGGCGCCTGATTGGCCGGGGTTGTGGAAAACGACTGTGGGGCTGGGGGCGCGTGCATCGCCGGAGCAGCCGAGCCGCCAGCGGCAGCCTCAACATCGCGCCGCACGATGCGTCCGTTAGGACCCGAGCCGCGCACAGAAGAGAGGTTTACCTGCAGGTCTTCTGCCACTTTCTTGGCGAGCGGGCTGGCTTTAATCCGGTCACTGCCTGACACAAGGGTCATTGGAGCTGGAGCCGCTGCTGGAGCCGCTGCTGGAGACGATGCTGGAGCCGGGCGAGCGGCTTGTGGAGCCGGCGCTGCTGCTGTGGGAGCTGCCTTCGGCGCCGAGGAAGTTGCGACGGACTCGCCAGCCGCACCGATTACTGCAATCACTTCCCCGACTTTGGCGTCCGTTCCTGCTGGAGTTGCGATCTTGAGCAGCACTCCGTTGAAGAAGGATTCGATCTCGAGGTTCGCCTTGTCTGTCTCGACTTCGGCAAGGATGTCGCCGCGCTTAATTTGGTCTCCCTCGTTTTTCTTCCAGGTGAGGATCTTTCCCGAGCTCATGGTGTCGCTCAGCTGGGGCATCTTGACTTCGGTCGCCATAGTGAATTCCTTGCAGTTGTCTCGGAGTGGAACGTGCCATCCCGTCGATTGGGGAGAGGCGAGTTTATAGTCCGAAACGAGGTTGACTGACAAACCGTCTCGAACTACCACAACACGGGTTGAAACTTCGCTCTGTTGCGGGTACATACAGGGTCCCTCGCCACACAGCGGGAGCTTCTTGGAGGCGTATCCTACAACCCTACGCATCAGGAATAAACCGAGCCAGAAGTAATTGAAATTACTGGTAATCGCGGCAGGATTTTGAGTCTCGCGAGTGGTTATTGTGTGGCGCGCGGGGAGAAGGGAGCTGGCTCGCACGTGTTGCGTAGCATGTCCCTCAAGAGCAGCACTTTTTTGAAGTAAGTTTCGCAGTAGCAAGGTCGCCCGCAGATGAGCGTTGTTGAGAAGGAGTCTCCGATTGACGAGGGGACCGAAAGTGCCCAGGTAGAGCCCGGTTCCCCGCTCAAGGTCTCCCGCGCGATTGTTGCGGGCATGGGAGCTGCTTCCGCGACCAACGGAAAACACTCCCGTCCTGTGCTGTACCGCGAGCCGCGTGGCGCAACGCCTGCAGAGATCAGAGCCTTCGTCGCGACGCGCTCAGACGCGCTCCAACAGTTTGTGGCTCCGCTTGAGGAAGCTCTGCGCAAGGCAGCCAAGCTGCGTGTGCGGCCTGTGAGCGCTACGCGCAGGGCAGTTCTCAAAGTTTCCGAGCTTGTGCTCGGAGTCATCCGCCGAATCGCGCACCGCGAAACAGGGGTGTACTCGATGGAGCCGAACGTGGCGCTGCTTCTGAGCTCGCTCTGTGCTGGTTCAGTTGAGGGGGCGATTGTGTCTGGGCTCGTGCGACGCGCTCAGCAGGTGCAGGATGCAGCCGGCATTGAGGCGGTCGAAAGCGCCTCCCAGCGCCTAGCCGCAGCGCCCGGGCCGCTCAGCGAGTACGATGTAGGGCGTGAGCTCGATGAGCTCACGATGTTGCTCAAGTGGTACGTGAAGCGCAAGGCAAGCCTCACGGGGCTTGAGGTTCACCATTCACGCAAAGCGGACCTTGCGTCAGACGCAGTGCTGCTCTCAGGCGAGGAAGACAACGCTATCTTCTCTTTTGAGGTGATGCACGACCATCAAGTTTTCGCCTCGAAGGGGTGCTTTGTTTCGTGCGGGCTCCGGTTGGTCGGGCACGATGGCCAGCCGCTCTGGCTGCGGGTTTCGGTCCGTGCGAGTGGTGAGCCTGTGCGCGCTCGACCTGGCTGGTCGAGCTGGACTGACCCCGGCGGAGAGGGAGTTGCTTCAGATGACACTCAGTTCTGCTCTCTAGTGCCTATCCGACCGAACGCACAGCGCCTCATCATCGATGACATCCGCGCATTCGTTCCGTACGCAGCGCTTGATCTTCCCCCTGGGCGCAGCGATATCCAGCTCTATGTGGCAGTGATCGACGACGACGGGCGGGAGATACTTTCGGCAGCTAAGCCAGAGAGCATCTGCGTTCCGCCGCGCGAGGCGCTGGCGAGCGGCGTCCCAGCTCCTCACTCGATCGGCATGTGGCCGCATGACGTTGTTTCCGGAGACAGAATCTCGGACCTCCGCGTTGCTTCGGGGCACAAGGTGGTTGCTGGCTGGGAGCGCCATACGGTCTCGGCCCAGTTCGACCTCTCGCTTTTTATGCATGCCGGCGAGAGTGTGCTTCTTGAGTGCCGTTTCGTTGACTCGAAGGGGAACGTCGTTGAGCTTTCGTCACTCGGAATACCGTACGTGGCTGCTGAGTTGGGCGGAGCAGTTGAGTCAGTCTCCTCGTACCGATATCGCCGAGTGCTGCATCCGCGCGGTGCGTGGGCCGTGTACCGCGGGCTGTGCGTCGATATCCCGGTAGAGTTTCTGTTGCTAGAGCCAGGCACGCACTCTCTTACCTGCGAAGTGGTGGTGGTGTCAGCGGATGACCGGATTCTGTGCGGTGATATAGGGCTTGTCACAGTGCAGGTGCCGGGCCGCATAGCTGCTGCGGCGGATGAGGGAGAGAGAGCAAAAGACGTGGGGATTGAGCTTCGCACTCTAGAAGTCGACCCAGCCTGGGTTTTTGCTGGAGAGGAGAGTGTGCGAGTTGAGGCTGTCTTCGCACCGACAAACACCTCGCGCCATATCGCAGACCTTGCGTCAGGCCGAGTGGGAGAGCTCTTTAAGCCCTACCGAGTAGAGATCTCGATTGAGCGCGAGGACGGCCATCTGCTGCTGCAAGCCTTCTCAGATCCGCTCGGCATGGGCTTCAAGCCGGTCACCCGCGGAGTGTGCGTTGAGAGCTCATCTGGATTTTCAAGCCACGCTATCGCTGCCAACTTTGGGAAGGATGAGATCCTCGGTTGGTCGCTGTCGCCAGACGGCGGTCGCGGCCTCCAGAAGGTAGCGCTCGTTGCGCGTGTGCGGGTTCTCTCGCTTACAGGAGAAGAGCTTGTAGCCCAAAGCCGTGACTTCTTTATCAAGCCTCCGTCGGGCAACGAGCCGAAAGTTGTTGATGTCGGCGCTCCGATGCCGTGTGTCACCGATGCCGTTGCGTCGCTCATTCCGCAGACGAGCCGTATCGCTTGCAGCGTTGCGGTCAACATACCGCGAGGCCGGGCACTGGAGCAGGGGCTTCAGCTCTCCTGCGCGCTGCATGCGGCCGGGAAGAAGCCGGTTGAGGTCTTCCGGCGAAACCTCGGCTCGGCGCAGCGAGCAGCCTGGGCGCGTCAGCAGGTTGGTCTCGGCCACACGTTGTGCGAGTTCGAGTGCGATGCCGCCAGCGAGAGCGCCGATGCCCTTACGCTCACAGTGAGCCTGCTCTCTGCCGCAGGAGAGCCTATCAGCTCTGTTCGACAGCCGGTGCGCTTGGCGAGCGTTCTACTGGGCTCGGGCAGCGGTCCGGATGGCATGGGAGCAGATAGCGAAGTGCACGATCAGGCTGCATCGGAGGCTCAGCGATCATCACGCCGCAGCATCTTCTCTTGGTTTAAGAGCTAGTCCGCTGCCAGTTCGGCTTCGCGAGCATCCAGTGTTGGCTAGGATTGATCCGAGCGCTGAGGAGGAGGCTTCGCAAAGTAGAGTGCTCCGGCAATCACGAAACCCACCACCAGCAGCTCGATCCCGAAACCGATGAAGGCGCGAGTTCCTGACGCACAGAATCCGGGCTGCAGATCGCATACGTCCATGCCGCCCCTTGTGTACGATGGAACTTGTGGAGCCGAGGCTCCGTACCAGACCAAAAACGTGCCGGGAGCCAATGAGAAGAAGAGATCTCCAAGCCACATGCAGAGAAACCCGAGTGATTGGACCGCTCGACTGCGAAGCCTAGACCAGCCTCTGACGGAGACGATCCAAGCCGCGAACATCCCCCAAGTAACACGTTCGTAGTGAATCTCGGGTACCCAGCCGGTGGCTAGGGTCCACACGGCAAAGCTACCAAGCGCGGCAAGAACAATAGTGGAAGCCTTGGGCATGGCAGTT
>CANLJX010000009.1 GCA_947491545.1 Deltaproteobacteria bacterium | reverse complement strand
GTGCCAGACCATCGGGGTATGTCCTCCGCTAGTAGCCTGGCAGAGATATTAACTGTTCGGATCGGTTCGGATAAGAACAGAAGGCAACCTAGCTCATTGGTCACCTTGGTCGTTACTAGTAATCAATAATTTGTACCGGGGGTACTCGCCCCTGTTGTCGATCAGTACCGGGGCTACTCGGCATCAACTAATTGCCGCCATGCGGAACTCTCGCCTTGTTTCTTCCGCCATCCTCCGATAAAACCACAACGGGGCAGTCAGTAACTTTAAGTGACTTATAGCACCAGCCGACTACCCCCAGCTCCGCTGGAGCCCGAAGGAAGTACAACATGGGAAATATGTACAATGCCGGAGCGCGGGTAACCAGGCTGCACAAGTTGCAGCAGAACCTAGCCTCCGACCGGGCTCCACAACCTCCGACTCCCACACCCGATAACACCGTCAGTTCCCCAACCCTCAGGGCGCTCGGAATACATCCGCCCGTGCGGTCGATCTTTGAGTTCGTAAAGATTCCGATGTTCGGCCTTAGCGGTCGCTCGGTCGACCGAAGCGACCGCCCCCTCGACGAGTTAGTGCGCGCCTTAAACGACGGCTTCGGTCTTCTAGGTCGCGCGCCATTACCGGCCTCCCTCAAGCGCCAGATCATCGGCCCAGAAAAATCTCTCACAGAGCTAGCGGAGTTAACCTTTCCTCCGAAGACCGTCGCCCCAACGGAAGACGTTTCGCACCTAACCCTAGCCCCGTGCAAGGACGAGATCCTCGACATTTTGCGCGAGTGGCCAGCGCTTGTGATTTCTGCGCCCACCAGTTCAGGAAAAACCACCTGGCTGCCGCGTACATTGCTGAAGTACGCCGACACCCTCTTCGAAAAAGGCTCGCTTGCGCCCGGAGTTGAGCCACAGGTGTACTGCTCCGTTCCGCGCGTTATTCAGACCATTAAGATCAGCCAGTACGTTTCATCGCTCATGGGAGAAACGTTGGGTGAAACGTGTGGCTACCTCAATTCTCAGACCGGCAATATCACACCCGGTGTCACGCGCCTTACGTATCTCACCCATGGCTACCTCGAGCAGCTCATGTTGCACCGTCGAATTCCCGAGGGTTCCGTCATCATTTTTGATGAGGCCCACGAGAACCCATCATCGCTCTGTTCGATGCTGCTGTTTGGTCGCGAGATGATCGACCGAGGGTGCAACATAAAGCTCGTGCTGACATCAGCGACGATAAATGCCGAGCAGTTTAGTCGTTATCTCGGAGGGGTCCCAGTCGTTGACCCAACAGAAGCTCAATCGAAGGGCCCCCAGTCCGCTCAGCCAACGAGCTACGAGCAAGAGATAGTAGACGCCGCAAATCGAGGAAGGCACAAGAAAATCAACCTCCGCCCAGCTCTGAGATCCATCGAGGACGATATTGTCGCGGCGGTGGACAGGGGCGAAACACCAATCGTTTTCGTTCCCGGAAAAAATGAAATAGAGAGCGCAATCGACAGCGTCGCTCGAATAGACCCCGAAACGAAGTGCCTACCATTCCACGCAAAGCTGCCGCTCAGGGACCAACAGCGAATCTTCGAGCCTCGGCCAGGAGAGCGCACCGCGATTGTCGCCACGAACGTGGGCGGCACAGGCTTAACGTACCCCTCGCACGTAAACACAGTAATCATCTCGGATGAAGTAAAGAGCCTCATCCAGCTCGATGGCGTAGATACGCTGGCCTACCGCCCAATAACACGAACCGAGGTGCAGCAGCTCCTCGGGCGCATCGGGCGCCTGGAGAAGGACGGAACAGCAGTAATCCGGCTGACAAAATCTCCCACCCGGGGTGCCCAGCCGCTTGAGACGTACATCCCGGCAGAGATCCAGAACATCAACCTCGCAACAATGATGCTACGGTTCCAAGCCGCCGGTCGAAACCTGGAGAAAGACAACCGCAGCTTTATCTTCGCTGCTTCCGATAAGCAACTCGCGCAAGCCAGGGAGGAGCTTTACTACCTCGGACTCTTCGGTCCCGAAGGGCACATCACAGAGCTCGGACGAGCCGCTGCTCGCCTTCCAGTCGACGCGCCCCTTGGGAAGTTGCTGGCGAAGGCACAGGACCTCCGATCCACGTATCCGAAAGTTCTGCTTGCAGCGATAGACATAGCCGCCAATATGGAAGCCGAAGGCATCGTGCCCAAGAGCCTACGCCCGTGGCAGGACCTGCGAGCATCAAACGCTAACTCGGATGTCATCGCTCAGGTTGAAGTGCTCCAAAAAGCAGCAACAATGAGCCAGGCACAGCTCGAAGAGCACGGCATCCCGGAAGCACAGCTGTACCGGGCTCTCGACATGCGCCGATCGTTACGAGCACGATTCTCGCTAGAGCAAGCCCCCGCAGAAATCTCACTATCGCCAGTCGAGTCGAAGTTCCTGAGTGACCTTTACTGCAGCGCGTTCCTCCCGTGGCTGTACCGCCGTATCGACGCTGGCAGGGGCAGCAAGAGCGGAGAAGTTCTCTACAAGGGAGTCACTAACGGTGACATTCGGCTGCTTTCAAAAGGTAGCGTCGTACACAACAGCCAGTACATCGTAGCGTACCCATTCAACCTCGAGCTAAAAGAGGTCTCAGGCCGCCTTGAAGACCTGCTTGAGCGCATCAACGGTTACGAAAAGACGCTGCCCTTGCTGCTGCATGCTCACGCCGTTGACCCAGAGTGGCTCAAGATAAATATCCCTCCACAGTTCCGCGAAGCACGCGAATCGTTCAAAAAGAGCTCGCGCCAGCAGCGGGGTAGGGACGAGGATCGGCCGCCAACCCGTTTTCGACCCCGACATTAAGGCCTCTGTCACGAATCAGGGGTTTCCCTCGGCCCAATTTCGAGTAGCCTTAACAAAGGTCTGGTCTTAGCCAGAAGTAGCAGAGCATACCTTCGCACATCCCCAAGCGTAAAAAGTAAGGAGCCGCACGCATGACGCATCACTACCCAAAAGCTTTCCGAGCGGCCGGCGCCACCTTTTGTGCCCTAGCATTCTCCTTCGCCCTGGCCGCCACCACGGCGCCCCTACCTGCCCATGCTCAAATCGGAGACGAACTCGCCGCACTCGGTGACGACATTCAGCACGCCGCAACCAAAGGAAAGAACGCCGTCGTTAACTCCGGAGAGTCCGTCGGAGATGCCGCATCGCCAGTGACCGACAAAGTAGGGGACGCCCTACAGCCCGTCGGAGATGCCGTAGCCCCAGTCACCGATCCCATCGGAGATTCAGCGAGCACCGTCTACCACAAGGCCTCGGGCTACATCGGTGAAAGCCACGCACCAGATGGAGGGGAAGCAGCCCTCAAGAAAGGGATCCACTGCGCCACCGCCAAACAAGACATAAAAACCCTGCAAGACGCCAAAGCCGGAACAGGCCGCCAAGTGATGGCGGGCGTCTCATCCGTGTTCCCCGTATCCGCCGTAGTCGGGCTCCTCAAGGGCAACTACTCAGAGAACGTGCGCGTCAGCGCCGGGCAGTACAACGAAGATATCGACCGTAAAATCGCCGAAATTCAGAAGACTTGTGGCGTATCCTGAGGCAACCCAGCCTTCTTGATTGACACCCCAGCGAGGCACGGTGAGATACTAGGGCCTCGTTTAGAAAGCTTTTTCACCTAACGACTTTGCAGCCTTGAACGAGGCACTAGCAATATCTATCGTGTTTTCGGCGCGTAAAGCGCCGAAAACGAACAGCCCTAGCGCTGCCTTAAACGGAATCAAGGTGGAAAAACTTTTCGGAAGCAGCACTAGTATATCGCCCAACACGCTTTTTCGTGTGACAACAAAGGTGCCGCATATGAAGCTCCAGCCGCGGCTGGTAAGTTCTCGTCACGACGTCAACGTACAGAGACGCCGGGGCGGGCACGCCGGAGCAAAGTGGGAGAGGAGTTAGCATGGTAAAGAGCGCAATCATCCCAGGGTACATGCCCGGATTCGGCAACGACTTTGAGACCGAAGCCCTCCCCGGAGCACTGCCGTACGGCCAGAACTCACCTCAGAAGTGCGCCTACGGGCTTTACGCCGAACAGCTCTCCGGATCCCCATTCACCGCTCCTCGCGGAGCTAACGAACGCTCCTGGCTCTACCGCATCCAGCCATCGGTAAAGCACGCGACCACCTTCGCGCCGATTGACCACCCTCACTGGAGAACCTCTCCGAACACCGACGCCAGCACCCTCCCAATCGGCCAGCTACGGTGGTCACCGCCGCCCTTTCCCGACGGCAAGGTCACCTTCGTCTCAGGTGTGCGCACGGTAACTACCGCGGGAGACGTAAACACGCAGAACGGCATGGCAGCCAGCTTCTTCTTCGTAAACACGTCGATGAGCGATGAGTACTTCTACAACGCAGATGGCGAGATCCTTATCCTCCCACAGGATGGAGGGCTGCGATTCTTCACCGAGCTTGGAAAAATTGAGGTAACGCCAGGAGAGGTGTGCGTCATCCCAAGAGGAATGAAGTTTAAAGTCGAGCTGCTTGGCGGCCCCGCCCGCGGCTACCTGTGCGAGAACTACGGGGGGAAATTCACCCTTCCAAGCCGCGGGCCCATCGGCGCTAACTGCCTCGCCAACCAGCGCGACTTCAAGACCCCCGTCGCAGCCTACGAGGACAAGCAGGCCCGCTGTACCCTGACTGTGAAGTGGTGCGGACGATTCTACGAGACAGTCATTCCGCACTCACCCCTCGACGTCGTTGCGTGGCACGGCAACTACACCCCGTACAAGTACGACCTGCGCACCTTCGCCCCCGTCGGTGCGACACTCTTCGACCACCCCGACCCATCGATCTACACCGTGTTAACCTCGCCGTCAGGAGAGGAGGGGACAGCCAACGTCGACTTCATCATCTTCCCCGAACGCTGGGAGGTAGCAGAGCACTCATTCCGGCCGCCGTGGTACCACATGAACATCATGTCCGAGTTTATGGGGCTCATCTACGGCGTCTACGACGCGAAGCCAGACGGCTTCGCGCCAGGCGGCGTGAGCCTGCACAACTGCATGCTGCCCCACGGACCAGACGCCAACGCCTTCGACAAGGCAACCAACGCCAAGCTAGAACCCCGCAAGCTCTCCAACACCATGGCGTTCATGTTTGAGACCCGCTACCCGCAGCAGGTGACAAAGTACGCCGCAGAGCTGCCCAGCCTGCAGAAGGACTACCCGGAGTGTTGGAGCGGGTTGCCGCGGATGTTTAATGGGAAGCCGTAGGTTTCCTCTTAGTGCAGAGTTTCCCCACTGTACGAGCCAAGAAGCCCGTTGGCGTTCGGAAGAGAAACTTGCTTCTTCTTGTACTCCTCAAACGCTTCCTGCACTGCCGCAGTCGTAACGTACGCCTCCCGTGCCTCGGGGCTCATAGTCGAGAAAACAACGGTCTCTTCAGCATTCGGAATGTTCGGCGCGAAGTCCGCGAAAAGCTCCATAATGCGGCCTTTCCACTGGGGAGCATACGTGGCTGAAAGCTCCCCAATACCACCGGCAATCACAATACGCTGTGGCGCCGCATCCCTCACCTTCATCGCGTCGTACGCAGTCTCAAGGAATCTTGCCAGCTCCTTGAAGTACTTCTGCCATTCTGTGTAAGCAGCAAGAGTGAGAGCCTTTGAGAACTTGGCATTTCCCAGGTCGCTACACTTCTTAGCTTTCTCCGTGACCCTCACGGCCTCTTGCTCCGAAGCCTGCGCCTCTGCCTGAAGCTCAGCGTATCGCTCATCGCCCGGCAAAAGTTTCTCAAGCTCTTTTCGTACCCGCGCTGCAGAAAGTCGAAGCTCCCTCGCTTTTTTGATGTAGTCATTGGCTTTTTCGGTGGGTTTAGCTCCACGCCCTGCAATCTCTTTGATCGAGAGGTCACACTCGACAGCGTTCGCTATCCGGTTGGCGTCGTGACAGAAGAGAATTGAGTTTACTCCTTTGATCACATCGCTAGGGGATGAAACTGCCCACTTAGTTACATCGCGGTAACCGAGGTCCGCAAGCTCGTCGACGATCTTTTTAAGCTCATCGTAAGAACGGGTCGGGCCAACTTTCTCCGAAACCTGCTCAGCAAAGAATTGGAAGCACTTCTTCAGGCCTTCGTCATTCTTGACATGCTTTAAAAACTTCACCGCTGCCCATGGACCCGCCAGTTCATTCTCCGCGTACCACTCTTCCGTGGAAGCAGCCTTGAACTGATTCTGGTCGTCCATTAGCTCAGCGAGCTCGTCATCGTCGTGGTAGGTGTAGGCCTCAGACATCTCGTTACGGGTTACCCGGTGACCGAGTTCAGCGAACTGGTACGAAAGCTTGCCCTTCACGAGCCCGAAGCTGCCGACACCCGTACCCAGAATGAGGTATAGACCGTTATCGAAACCCCTTAGCGCACCCCCGAGGTGCTCGCCCATCAAGCCGGCGGCAGCGTCATTCATGACCGAAACATTTTTCACGTTGACTCTCGGCCAGCCGCGCTCTGAAAGGTCCGCGTTGATCGCACCAAGCACTTCCAGGGCGACCTGCTCTTCGGCCATGGGGATCGCTGTGTTAGTCGTGGAAACTTTGGCGTTAAAGCCTTCGCCCTCTACGATACCGGCGATAGAGAAATTGAAGGCACACAGGTTTTGCAGAGGAGGGTGTTCCGCTCCTTCAGGCGAGTGCTTAAGCACAAATGCTGCAAACTTCTGCGCGATGGATCGGTACACCTCATCTTTCGATTCTTCAAAGGTCCGGCCTGCTTTCTTAAGCTCAGGTGCTAGCTCCTCTCGGAGTTGCGTCCAACGAACAGACTCAAAGACTGGATCAGCGCGATCTGGTACCGACAGACAGAAACGAACGTTCGTACCGCCGATAATGACCGTGACACCGAAAGGGTGTTCGGGGTGGAGCCGAAGCAGATTTTCTGCCTTCGGCCCGCTATTTTGCTGGGGGTGTTGGAGCTGGGCAGCCGTTGCTGCCGCCTCTCTGTCAAGCCCAACGGTTCCGCCTGAAAAAGTGGCGATCCTGGCCTCTGTCATATGTATTTTTACCTCAAAAAGTAGCCGACAATCTCTTCACTGCACAAACGCGCGAAACGATCACCGACACAGGCGTGCACTATACACCCGGTATTCGCTTAATCAAAAAAATCAGCAGAGCAGTTCGCTAAGCGACGTCGAGCTGTTTCGCCGAGAAAACGGGCAGTTATCTTGAGTTTTGCTGCTCAAGAAACACTTTGGGTGCTCAAACAGCCCGATTTTCGCAGAGAATTAACAAGCTGCTAGCGGCTTCTTTTCGCGTTTTTGAGGGCTTTTTCAGAGCAGCCTGAAAGAGCTGTTACGTAGGAATCGTTCCGCTTTGGAGGAGGAACGTATCAGTTCTTGTAACGATAAAGCCTATCCGGCCCGATCCCCAGCTCCCGAAGGGCCAGCTCTTCTCTGCCACTCTGCGCGGCTACTATCCCGATCCACTTCTCAAGCGCTAGCTTGTTGCTCTCCGAAAACTCGGCGCCTCGCGAGGGAATTCCAAAGGGAGTCTGGAGCACCTCGTGCTGCAGATCTAACAGATCGCCGACCGTCTTGATCCCGCGTTCACTAACGTCGTGCAGCATTTTCTCGAAGAGTCGCGCGGTCATGATGACATCTCCGGCCGCGGTATGGTGAGCATCCGGAATAGCAGTTACGCCGCAAGCCGCACAGAACTGGAGGATGTTATCGCCAAAGTCGTTCACATCCGGATTGAGCATCTTTCCAAGTGTCTTCGTGCAGAGCGAGTTCTCGGCCGAAAAGCATGCTTCAAGGTCTGCAAAGCCGTAGCGGCGTGCGAATGAACCAAGGAACCCAGCATCAATAACAGACATGTAGCCGACCCACGGAACCACACCCTGGTTGCCGAGAAACTGACGAATCTCACTCGCTACCTGGTGCGGGAGAGGAGCGTGCTCAAGGTCCGCATTTGTGATGTGGTGAAGGGCCGAGGCTTGCGGAGATATCGCCTCTGAGGTCTTGACCCTCCAAACCCTGGATTCCTCTTCTCTGCCACCGACAAACCTAGCGATAGCAATTTCACACGGCTCACGGCGGCGGTAGTCGAGACCTGTTGCCTCACAGTCGAGAACGTAGAACGGCTGCTCCCAGAGAGACCTTTGCAGGACGTCCTGCGGCAGTGAGCTTCGCGCGGAGCCTGAACGTTCAGCCTCATTTCCCCTGGTTTTTGGTAACGGCTGAAACATAAGCGCTAGCTAGAGGACCTCTGGGAGCCCCTCACTGATGATACTTGCAGGGTAACTCGACCCGCCTCCGCTTTTCCAATTTTTTTGCCGAAGGAGGGGGTGCAGGAAATCAGAAGGTGAACTAAGTCAGAGCGCTAAGCCCCCGAATGAGTTCTGCAAAGCTGGCACGTTGCCTAGTAGTGGAGCGGCTCGGTCAGGTAGGGCCGTTCGCAAGTAAAAAACTGAAAACACCCATCTTTTTCGAATAACCGACGCAGAGTGCATAGGGCGCACTAATGATTTAAGTTACCGCCGTGCAGGTAAAGACCTTCCAACAGCGTTCAAGATGATAAGTCAAGATGTACGACAATCCTTCAGCGCGGGCACTGATGCCGCTTCGGCGCCGAAACCGGACCTGAAACCTCAGCAGCGTCTTGAATTGGCGAGACAGGAGCTGATCCTGCCGTGGGCGATGCGACTATCTCAGTTTGATCACCTGGCCGAGGTGTACGTGGTGGGTGGCGCTAGTAACGCACGGAACCAACCCACGAGTGCGGAATCGAATCTTGAGTATTACTATTCCGGACTGAATCACGGCAGCGACCTGGATGTGATAGTAATCTCGCCGCGACTGCTTACGCCGAAGCATTACATACGGTTTCTTGAGGATCTTAGTCGCTCTGCGGCTGACTTTGCGGAACGTCATGGCCTACATCCCGTATTTTTTTGTCACTCCACCTCGAAACACACTCGTGTGTCACTGGTAAAGGCTTTTCATGGCCCGGATGTCGTCCCTATACATTTTTTATTCTACCCATCAGCAGATGCATTCTACTTTCGTGAAGGAGCGTTAGCGGAACGACTTAGTAATAAAGCATCAGTCGTCGTCAGGCGCGATGTTCCCCCGAGTGAGGGAACCGATTCCTGGCCCTCTTCCGGACCGATGAGGAGAGCTTGCTCTTGGAAATTTCACAGGTGTCTCACGCCGGAACAGACTCGACCGGAGGATCTGCCATATTACAGTTCCTTTGCATCTTCTGGTTCAGAATACCCCAGAAGAGCTGCGGTGCTACGATGGGACCTGGAATGCCTGGTAGCTGATTTTGTTTTGAACTATCCCGCCGAGAAGTCGCCTCGCCCCTCCATCGTCGAGTTCCTTAAAGGAGAATTCGCGGAGAGCGTTCGAAAAAGCTTCCGAAATTTTAATCTAAGCTTCACTCCCAGCGAAAATCGGAGGCTAGGAAGATATGATTCGGTGAGCCAAACATTTGTTTCCAAACGGAATCAGTTAGTCTATTCGAACCCGACTGAGGCCATTAGCTTCGAAGAGAGAGAACGTTATTTAGAAGCTCAGGAAAAAGCGGCAGACAGGCAGCGATTGATCCTTCCATCGGCTCCGCCATCGCATTTCGGCCACTCGATGACGGCTCAGCAGGAAGTGCTGCATTTAGCGTGTCAGGTAGTAGGCCAAATCTCGCTTGGGGACTTCAGGCCCGAACGAGGCTCCATCCTACGTTACGGGCAGCTCCTACTGGAGTCTTGTTTCGTTAGTCGGACGCACCGAGAGAGTTTTTTAAATGCTGTCTGGCGCTCCTACGCAGAGGTATCTGGGTTGAGAAATGATAGGACGTATTCTGATCACCAGATTTTGGGCGACGAGGGGCCGCATGAGGAAGATCCCCGGTTTTGGGAGCTTGCAGATACGCTCTCAAGTGAAGGTGAACTTAGAGAGCTGACGCATGTCCCACTAAGAGAATATGAGCTGTGGTCGACCTCTTGTGATGACCCGACCAACGTGACTTTAGTAGTTACGCCAGGTTTTGCGCGTACAGACGGGGGATGTCCACAACATCTGGAGGATGTTTTTAGAGCCCCATATCAAGGTCTCTTCGAGCAGAGGCAGGAGAAGATTCGACAGATAGCACTTCTTTTGACGGATGATGACGTTCGCATGGGTTTGATGTCAACGCAGTCGGATGTCAGAGCGCGGGCGATCGAATGTTGGGGGAGCAGCGTAGTGGCCCCAGAGCTAGTGGACCTCATTGTGCATGTCGCGCAAGAGGATGATTCACGCGTTCGTGCCTGGGCTCTCGATGCTCTCGCGCGGCGAGCGCCGTCAAGCGAGCACGTTGCACGATTCGTAGCCTCTCAGCTTAAGGATGTTGAGCTATCTGTCGGTCTTGTTGCTTTAGCGGCGGCAGAATCAGTAGCAGCAGTAAAGATAGCCGAACATACTAGATTCCTGGTTGCTGCCGCATGGGAGGCTTACGAATGTCCCCGGGCACGCCACACTGCTTCTGGCGCAAGACCAGAACTTAATATTTTTCTATCTCGGCACGATCCGTCCCGATGGGCCTTCCGCGTCCGCTAAAGCCCCCGAAACCAAGCACGCAACCTACACCCCCGCCGAACTCTTAAGCCACCGCCTCCTCAAACAGAAGTGGAGCGAGTTCAAGTTGTCGGCCAATCGCAGCCGCACCTTGTCCCGGGCCTCTATCAGGCCCTCCGACGACTGCGCGTGCAGGACTATCTTGTAGTCCCAGTCCCCAACACACGTTGTGAGAGATGTTGCCTGGGGCAAATTCTGGCACATCTCGATGATCTCTCGCTCTTTTTCAGACGTTCGCAGCCGCACAGAGAGCCTGATTTGCGCCTGCTGCACGGTCGAGGAGCTCTGCACCAAGAAGTACCGAGGATTCGAGATAACTTTCGCCTTCTCAAGAGCGTCTAGTCGATAACGAATGGTCGAGGTCGATTGTCCAAGCGAGCGCGCTAGAGAAGCTAGATTGGAGTTTGGAGAGCTCCGGCCGGCACGAAGAATTCTCAGGTCAAGCTCGTCGGCTTTGAAAACTTCGGGGTTTCGAAAGACGGTAGGCGGAACCTTCTGGTACTCAGGCACCGCGAAGCGGTATCCCCAACAGATCATGTCATCGTCAAAGGCAAAGCTCTGGTCATGGAATCTTGTGCCGGCACCTTCGCTCAGCCCCTTCATCAGGACTGAAAGCTCGCTCGCTGATTTCAAATTCGCCGAAATCTCAAACTCTCGCTCTCCGAGATTTTGAAACAGCCACGCAACGCTATCCTGACGCTCAAGGAACTGCAGGGCCGCCTCCTGCTGCTCCGCAGGAAGGTTGAAAATCACGTTGCAGGTCTGCAAGCCCAACGCCCGCTGGTCGATGATGAAGGTCCTGCGAATGTGCCCCTCCGCCAGGAGCTTGTTGAGCTGGTACTGCACGACACGGTCGGTTTGACCCAACAGCTCAGCCATCTCCGACACCGAGATGTCTCCCTTCATGGAGAGAACGTTGAGAAGCTGTTGCTGCAAGTCGTCGTTTTTCGGCATCGAGGGGTAGGCTCCTCGGGCATTACAGCCAATCGATGGGTATTGTTCAAGCAGTTGATTTCGAGCCCCGTCGGAGCTTGCGATTCGCAGTAACGGAGCCACCTTAAGCCCCTAGAGCCCAAGCACTTGAACTAATCAGGTATGAGATGAAGAGGAAAAGTTAAGCCAACCGCGGCAACGAAGACTTAGCCGCTGGGGCGTTGAGGGTATCGGGGTAGAGATCCTCGAGCCGCTTGATGATGCGGCGCTGGGCAGCTTCAACGTCTGAGGCACGCATCGGCGGGAGGCTCTCGACCTCTTCCTTCACCAGCCGCTGCCTAGACTCGGACATGTTCTGCAGGATCTTCTCCTTTACTGGCTCCGGAGCAGTCTTGAGCGAAATCACAACGTCACGGTGCGGAACCTCGCGCAGGAGCTTCTGCACAGCGCGGTCATCGACCCCTGAAAGCTTGCCGAAGTCGAACAGGCTCGCCTCAACCCGTGCTGCCACAGCAGGGCTCTCTTCGCGAATCGCCTCGACCAAGCGGGCACGGTCGTCAGCCGGCATGCAGCTTAGGATTGCAGCAGCAGCTCGGGGACCGTCGATGGGATGTTCCTTAGACATGCAGGTTAAGATGCCAAAAGAAGGAGTGAGGAGTCAGGAAAACGCAGCCCCGGGGTTCGGCTAAAAAGAGGTGAGAAATCAGCCGAGTAGGGCAGGTTGCCGTGGGCGCAGCCCCTTGCAATTTTTAAGAAGGTGGGGCACATTCCGACAGCGTCATTCGACGATGTGCCCACGTAGCTCAGCTGGTTAGAGCGCAGAACTCATAATTCTGAGGTCCCTTGTTCGATTCAAGGCGTGGGCACCACCTTAAGCCTATTTCGCCTTCGGTTAGAGGGTGGCGGTCCAGGGCACGCAAATCCTCATAGTTCCAAGCTCCCTTCTCCGCTCCAAGGCGTACGCTCGCCGCCTTTCTGAGTCATCATCACTAACCCGTTGGCAGAGTAGGAGCGCAACGCAGCCCACGTAGCCCCACCTCGATGAAAGGTTTCACCCACCCAGCTCACCCGTTGGTACACCCCGTAGCGTACTTTGGCTTCAACCGATACTCAGACAAAGGGTCTGATGCGCAGTCACATTTTGTGGGCGCCGCAGATCCCGAGTCCCTTGGAAGGGATCGGTCAATACTAAGAAGTCACTCCTATGAAACCAGCCAGGCAAATCATCTTCACTATCACGTGCGGGGTACTGATGGCGTGTGGTGGCGGCGGAGTAGGGGAAACCTCAAGCGCATGTACGACGCTCAAGATAAATGGAGGAGAGTCGTGTCAGGAGGGAGGGTCACCAGTTGCTGCTGTGTTATTGGTCGACCAAAACAATTTGATTGGTACTTGCACGGGAGCTCTTATTTCGGGGACGGCTATTCTGACGGCGGCACACTGTGTGGCGAGCCGACCTAAGGGAATCGTGGTGGCGGTGCCAGGCCACACAAGAACAGCTTCATCGTACTTTATCCATCCGAGATATCGAGGAGTCGAGTACGGCTACGATCTCGCTATCGTGAAGTTTGCAGACCCGATCCCTGTGGCACCGGCACCACTACTCGTATCCAAGGGAGCCCCTGCCCAAGGTGAGCAAGTTGTCGCCTATGGTGTGGGAACAGATGAGAAGGGGGCAGTGTTTCTTGACCGCCTTAATTCGGGTGATGTGCCTCTTAAGGCGACATACCTCCAATTTGCAGGGAATCAAAATGGAGTTTTTTACGAGACGATATCTGATGGCAGCGGCAATACCTGTAGAGGCGATTCTGGTGGCCCGATCCTGGCTCGGAATCAATCCAATCAGTGGGGAATTATTGCCGTAACTAGTTTCTCACTCTTTGTCAGTAACGAGAGTTCATGCATCCCTGTCTCTGGCGGTACGTTGGCTGTGCAGTCGACTGTTCAAAACAAAGATGCGATGGACTTCATCTTTAGTGTCGCGCCCGACGCGGCGGTTAAATGATGCGTGTGTGACAAAAGGCATCTCGAGTATCTCGCTCGAACAGGACGGGTATTGTATCCCGCCCGCTCTGGACTTAAGGAATTCTCTATGGAACAACTTCGTCATCTCGTTTTATTGGTGCTTGTCTCACTTATGACTGGATGCGCATTCGGTCAGAAGATCAGTTACACAGGAGTCAGTAACTTTGAGATACCTGAGAAGATCCCTGCAACGGTTGGATTAGCGGTGTCTGATAAGCGTCCAGCGGTAGTTTCAGGGGATCACTCCTTGCAATGGGTTGGATATAGTCGGCCTCCTCTCGCGATCCCGTATGGAGTTCACACAGCGACTGGGCGACCGTTAAGCGATGACCTCGCCTCGTTGCTTCAAAGCACCTTAGCGACGCGTCATGTTGTCGCTCAAACGGTCAGCACACAGCCATTTGAGGATCGGCAGGTTATCGTGGACCGACTTGGCAGCTTTCGTAACCCGCGTAGCGTTTTGGTGACACTACATGACTGGAAGACGGATTCGTATGTAGGTTTATCCGTATCGCTGCATTACTCAGTCACGTTAGAGGTTGTCAATGCCAAGGGCGAGTATCTGGGGCGAGCCAGTAGCGTCGGCGTTAGGGATCTAAGTAGCTCGTATCCTCTCTCGCTAGCGGTCACGCAGATATTTCAGGAACTGTTCAATGCGCCTGAGGTTAAGAAGGCGCTTGAAAATGGCAAGGCAAAAGGCTGATTGCCCGTTATACTCATCGCCGAGTTGATTGACGAACGGAAGAGTCTACTTGTGTCGGAGATACACGAGCCTCATTGAGCTGACGGCCCATTTGTTGACACGGCAAAATACTCACAAGTTCCACCAGTGTAATCGATAGAGCCGACTAAAGAAGCATAGCGTGTTTCGCTGCGTTACGATCGATATTGAGGACCGTGAAATAATAGCGTCGAGTACTCGTTCGAACGAGAGACGACAAGTCCCGGGGCTATCGGTGAATTTCAAGGACGAGACGAAAATAAGCGGGGATTTGAGAAGCGAAAGTCAGAAGACGTGAAGCGGAACGCCTCAAACGTCAGCCTGAGAACTGAAATCATAAGCCCCGTACAAAAGTGATAAGTCGCTACATGCGCAGAAGTAGAGTTGGGCCAAAATACGGGTAGCACGTTACTCACAAGTAGTTGTTTCCTTACTACCCTTGTGGTGCGGTAGTCCGGGTCGCACCACCTAGTGCTCGCACCACCTAGTGCAATACACCTCTAAAACAAACAGCTTCAAGCAAGCTAGCGAGGTCGCCGCAACTTCTCGGGCTTCATACCGAACAGTCTCTCATGCCGAGAGCGAGAAGGGTGTACAAAAACAGTGCTGTGTACGAGGTGGTATCGCGTGCGCGAGAGGGTCTGCCGTTGCCGCCAACGGAGACGACTAATGAGATCCTCGCCGGAATCTATGGACGGGCGCAGAGGGATGACCGCGTCCTCTTGTGTAATTTCGTCGAGATGAATAACCACCACCACATCTTAGCCATGCCTAAGACCCCGGAGCTGTTCACCCATTTCTACAAAGAGCTCAAGAAAGGAATCACCGAATCAGTCAAGGCGCTCTTGGGGCTGTCTCAACTCTCCTTGTGGGAACGGCGCTCTACGGTGGCGGTCGTGCCAACGCTCGAAGATGTCATCGAGCGTCTTGTGTATATCTTTTGCAACCCGACCAAGGCGGGTCTGGTAGAGTCAATCGATGAGTTTCCCGGCCTCAGCTCTTGGCACGCCTTCAAGACGTGTGAGCCCTCTGTGGAAGCTACTGTTTCAGTACCAGTGAGGTGTTACCACAAGGCAGCCATTCCGCGGCTTCCGAACGACGATACCTTGACCGAAGAGGAGGACAACCGATTTGTTTCATATCTACAGTGCTCGGAAAATGTTTTTGAGCACGAGCTCGTGCTCAAGCCCTTAGCGTGGCTTGAGCCGTTTGGGGTTACGGATCCTAAAACAATTCAGGCAGTGAGGGAGCGAGTGATAAAGTCGGTGTATGAAGAGGAAGCGAAATACCGGAGAAATCGCACTCGTCCCGTAATGGGAGTGCAGCATCTTCGGCGACAACCCTATTTCAAGCCGCACAAGCCAGCCAAGAGAGAACGAAAAATATTCGTCATATGCAGTGATACAGAGTTACGGCAGCGAATTATCTCTTTTGTTCGGCAGATAGCTGAGAAGTGTCGGAGGTGCTACGAGGATCTCAAGCAAGGACTGCCAGTCGTATGGCCCGACGGAGTGTTCATCCCGTGGCTTCCTCCGAGGGGATTTTCCTCGTTTTCCCGTGAAGTTCTTTTCCGCACGTAGTTCGTTGTGGGGCGGGTGTTTTCTGTGAAGTGAGCAAGTATCACAGGCGTAGTCGCCTAACCAAAACTCCGACCGTTGGGTCAGTATTGGAGTTTTTTGCCACTCATTACGTCTGCAAATCTCTCGCGCCTCCGCGCAAGACAGCTGGACGCCTCTAAATACCTTAGTCCGCATACAGAGAAAGGGCGCTTTTCTTGACCCCAGGTGTGCATGGTGTCGGTATTGGTAGGCATTTCGAGTCTAGTACACTAAAGGAGGAGGCTAATTTTGCTATCTACCTAAGGTTGCACTGGTCGAATGGGTCAAAGCTCCTATGTAAGTGCGCCGAGGCAGGGCATACTACTAGAGCCTAAACACCTCTAAAGACCCCAAAACAAAGCAACAGCTTACCGTTGAACCTTTTGATTCGAGGGGATACACTCTCGTCTTATAAAGCCAAAAACTTTCAAGGTGTTAGGTCTCTTTGCGGGGTAATGCCTGTGGTTACCGAAAGAGGCAAGCGGCTCGCATGGCTGGCGCCCGAGGTGCGCCTCGGGTTCTTTGTTTTTGCGCGAAAAGTTCAAGAGTACGATTCGAGAGAATGAAAGAAACGAAGTACAATAAATCATTCCAAACCGGCAGCCTGATGAGGGCCGAGTCGTTGCAGCTTGCCGACCTCTATCTAGCGCTCAACGATTGGGAAGAGGTTCGGTTGCGAGTAGCTAGAGAGAACCTTTTTCAGAGTCGTACCCAAAGTGCCTCTGGTCGTATTGCGCGCGAGGTTGTTGCGCGGCTTAAGGAGCTTAATGATGCGGAGCTGCGTTTCCTCCTCAGTTCGAATGCCGCTGACCAGAGCTACCTGATCTGGATTGCGATCTGTCGGAGATATCAATTCATAGCGGAGTTCGCTACAGAGGTCGTAAGGGAGAAGTATTTATCACTACAGCCTACTCTGAGCGGTAATGACTTCCACGCGTTCTTTGGCAGGAAATGCCAATGGCACCCGGAGTTAGAGCAACTAAGTCAACGTACCCAGAAGAACTGGCAACAGACCCTATTCAGAATGCTCCGCGAAGCGGATCTCCTCTCCCCTAACGGCTCAATCCATCCAGCGATATTTAGTCCACAGCTTATGCAGCTTCTCGCCAGGGCCGGTGGGCGCGATATCATCTTTTTCCCCGTTTTTGATGCCGACGTTAGGAGGATCGCTCAGTGACAGCAGAATCTACAAATTTGTCGATGCAGGAGCGCTTTCAGCACCTCTACCGTGTTATCTCAGGCGAACGCTTTCTCAAGAAGCAAGGGCTCGGTAATGAAGTGCCTTTCTTTATCTGTCCCTACAAAGCAAGTGAAGCGGTCGAGATGGAAGGCATACAGCGACAACTAGTTAATCAGTTGGAGCGGCAGGGAATCAGGCCTCTCTGCATTAACCTGTACGACCTCTCAATTTCGATCTTACGCACTCGAGGTATTTGGGAACAGGTGCTCAAAAGGGAATCGTCGGTATCGAAGGATCAGTTGAGAGAGCTCCTCCAGGGAGTATTAGACCCCGAGAAACACCTTGTGCCTGCGATAGCGGCTGAGCTTGACGGTGCTGACTTTGATGTTCTCTTCCTCTCAGGTGTAGGAGAGGTGTTTCCTTATATTCGCTCCCACAACGTCCTCAATAACCTTCAAAGCACAGCAAAAGAAAAACCGACCGTAATGTATTTTCCAGGCGAATACACCCAGTCGCTCGAGCTAGGAGCATCGCTCGATCTCTTCGGAAGACTACATGACGACAAGTACTACCGAGCATTTAATATTTTTCACTGTCAGGCATAGGAGACCGGAAAACGATGAACCTCAAGAGTATTTTCCAAAAGCCAGTAGACCGACCGATTGAAGGGGTGATTAAAGCTGATGACGAGAAATCTCTCCGCACAGAGTTTGAGGAATATGTCCTAACGAACGAGGTGGCTCAGCGCTTGGAGGAGTTCCTCGATTCATACAACAATTACCAGGGGGCTAATGGTGTCTGGGTCTCGGGCTTCTTCGGATCGGGCAAATCGCATCTTTTAAAGATTTTGGCTTTTTTACTTGAAAACAGACAGATCGATGGCGTCAAAGCCGCGGACCTTTTCCTTCCCAAGTGCAACGACAACGAGATCCTGCGAGGCGATCTAAAGCGTGCTGTAGCAATTCCCTCAAAGAGCCTTCTCTTCAACATCGACCAGAAAGCGGATGTCATAAGTAAGACCCAACTCGATGCTTTGCTCGCTGTATTCGTAAAGGTCTTCGATGAGGCGTGTGGATATTACGGCAAGCAGGCGTACATTGCTAAATTCGAGCGTGATCTCGATGGACGTGGACAGTACGAAGCCTTCATGGCTGTCTATGAAACTGTGAGCGGCTACGCATGGCACACAGGACGTGAGCAATCTCTCCTTGAGGAGGTTAACATCGCGAAAGCCTATGCGCAGGTTGCCGGGGTGGATGAACAGGCTGCCGTTGGTATTTTGGATAAGTACCGAGACCACTATCGAGTCTCAATAGAGGACTTCGCGGAACAGGTTAATACCTTCATCGGACAGCAGGTCCCAGGTTTCCGCCTTAACTTCTTTGTCGACGAAGTCGGCCAGTACATCGCCGATAACGTCAAGTTGATGACAAACCTCCAGACTATCGCGGAGAGCCTTGCAACCAAATGCGAGGGGCGAGCCTGGGTGCTGGTTACGGCACAAGAGGACATGGCCACGGTTGTCGGCGAGATGACCAAACAACAAGCAAATGACTTCTCTAAGATTCAGGCGCGATTCAAAAAGCGGATGAAGCTGACCAGCGCTGATGTCGCAGAGGTGATCCAAAAGCGACTACTTTTGAAGAACGAAGTAGGCGTAGCGGAACTCACAACAATCTATCACGAGCAATCAAATAACTTCAAAACTCTCTTTGATTTTGCAGATGGAGCAAAAACCTATCGAAACTTTCAGGATAGGGATCACTTCATACACAGCTACCCCTTCATCCCGTATCAGTTCGCGTTATTTCAGGCCGCGATTGAGAACCTATCTGCTCAGAATGCCTTCGAGGGGAAAAATAGCTCAGTCGGAGAGCGTTCGATGCTTGGCGTGTTCCAGGAGGTCGCTGTTCATATCAGCGATCACCAACTCGGTCAGCTTGCTACCTTCGATCTGATGTTCGAGGGGCTTCGTACATCTCTGAAATCTCGGATTCAAAGAGCCGTGCTGTCTGCCGAACAGCACCTCGATGATAAGTTCGCCGTGCGAGTTCTAAAGGCGCTATTTCTAGTGAAGTACGTTAAGGAGTTTAAGGCCACGGTCCGCAACCTCTGCGTTTTAATGCTTTCTCGGTTCGATGAGGATCTTCAGGCTCTACGTCGACGAGTCGAGGAGGCGCTCAACCTTCTTGAGCAGCAAACCTACGTGCAGAGAAACGGCGAGATATTCGAGTACCTGACCGATGAGGAAAAGGACGTAGAGCAAGAGATTAAGAATACCGACGTAGATACAGGCGATGTTCTTGATGAGTTGGAAAAGATCGTTTTTGATAACGTCATAAAAAATCGAAAAATTCGGTACGAGGTTGGAACATCTTCTGGCGGAGGCTACGATTATCCCTTCGGCCGTAAGCTCGATGATCGTCCTCACGGTCGTGAGAGCGAATTATCCATACATGTCATAACCCCTTTTCACGATAAAGCTGACCAGGAGCACATCCTAGTCTCGCAAAGCATGGGACGGGCAGAGCTTCTTGTGATAATGCCCCCAGATGATCGGTTGCTGCGTGACCTGGCGATGTATAAAAAAACTGAGAAGTACGTTCGCCAGAACATCTCGATATCACAGCAGGACTCGACTAAGCGTATCCTAAACGAAAAAGCCGTTCAGAATCGATCTCGATTGGTCACGATTGGGAGTCGAGTTGAAGAGCTCCTCCGGTCCGCGAAGCTCTTCGTGGAAGGATCGAGAATTGAGAGCGGGGCAACCGATGCTCAGACGCGCATAGTTCGAGGATTCTGCGATCTGGTAACGCGGGTCTACCCGAACTTAAAGATGCTGCGAGGGGTGACTTACACAGAAGATGATATCAGTCGTTACCTTGACAAGTCGCAGGCTAACCTAGCGCACACTGACGCAACCAATCTGAGCGAAGCGGAACAGGAGATCCTCTCCCATGTGCAAATCCAGAACGGGGGTGGCCAACGGGTGACATTAAAGTCAACCCTCGAGGTGTTTGAGCGAAAGCCTTATGGTTGGAGTTATCCCGGCATTCTCTGCATAACAGCACAGCTCTGTGCTCGAGGTAAGATAGAACTTCGAGTAGATGGCAATATAGTAGAGGATGACGGGATCGAGCGGGCTCTGCGGAACACTCACGGTCATGCACTCGTGATACTTACACCACAGGTGGATTTCACTGCATCGCAGATTAGAGACCTCAAGGAGTTCTATTCGACTTTTTTTGATCAACCTTCAGCCAATACAGAGCCTAAAGCGCTTGCGAAGGATACCTTACTAGGCTTCGAGCGAATGAGTTCAGCGCTGCGGGATCTCGCGTTACAACAGGCGCAGTATCCATTCCTAGCGTCTCTGGCTCCCATCGCAGACCAGCTTCAAGGGTTCGCTAATAAGAATTACTCGTGGTGTCTGAGCGAACTCAAACGACAGTCGGATGACCTGCTTGAGCTCAAGGAACGAACGATAGACCCCATCAGAAAGTTCATGAGTGGCAAGCAAAAGGAAATCTACGATGAGGCGCGCCGATTTGTGCAGGAAAATCAGGCGAACTTCAGCTATCTGGCCGGAGAGGATGCGGATTTTGTCAGCTCGATCCTCTCGGATCCCGCTTGTTATCGCGGCCAGAAACTTCAACAGCTAAAGGAGCGTCTCGATGTTCTCAAGCAGACCCTCACTGATGTGATCCAAAGAGAGAGATTAGCGGCTGGAACAAAGATTGAAGAATTGCGCAGTAAGCTCTGCGGGATGACTGACTTTGCGGCCCTGAAGCAGGAGCAGAAAGAGATAGTTGAAAGTGCTTTCGCAGAGTGCAGGGTGGCTCTCGAAAAGCACAGCTTAATCCCGATCCTCCGCGACACCGCCAGGAGTTTTGAAGATCAGAAGTACAGCCAGCTGCTCGGCAACCTTGCGCATTGGTCCGCTCCGCCCACAGCTCCAAGTGCTCCGATAAAGGGCAGCACGGCAGAGAGCCAAGCAGCCAACTCTTCTAAAGGCCCGAGTAGTGGGCCGATAGAAGTTATCTCGCGAAATCAGGTGTCAGTAGCCTTCGACCAGGCATGGCTGGCAACGGAGTCTGATGTTGAGCGATACCTAGAGGCCCTAAAGACCGGCCTATTGGTCGAGATCCGCAAGGGGCGGCGTATTCAAGTGTGACACGATCGAGCGCTCGCAGATGACGAATAAACCAGGCAGTAAGGCATAGAAGATGGATACCGCAAAGCTCAAGAAATTCGCGCAGAAGGCAAGGCGATACCTGATATCGCAGGTTAGTACCAAGCTAACAGTTGTGCTTGCCGAGAACAGCGCAGCTCGCCGTGAAAGTGCAGGGGCAGTAAAGAAGCTCGAAACAGCTATTGAAACCTCTGGCCGCGAGCAGATCGTTGAGCGGGTCGCCTACACCTGGTTTAACCGCTTCTGCGCCCTGCGCTTCATGGATGTAAACCGCTACACAAGAATTGGCACAGTAAGCCCCGCAGAAGGTCAGACACAGCCGGAGATTCTCGCTGAAGCCAAGATGGGGCACATTGATGAGGAGATGGTGCAAGAGGAGACTCGTCAAAAGGTCTTGGGCCTCCTTGGTGGTAAGATCACCAGCCCCGACCCGCAGGGTGAAGCGTATAGGCTCTTGGTTGTCGCGGCGTGTAACTTCTGGAACCGCTCGATGCCGTTTCTCTTTGAGGAGATTCAGGACTATTCCGAGCTTTTAATGCCCGATGACCTGCTTTCAGAGAGCTCAATACTCGCTGAGACACGAGAGGCGATGAGCGGCGAAAACGCCCAGGATGTTGAGGTGATCGGCTGGTTATATCAGTTTTACATCTCTGAGAAGAAGGATGAGGTTTTTGACGGACTTAAAAAGAATAAAAAGATCACTCCGGAAAACATTCCAGCCGCAACGCAGCTTTTTACACCGCACTGGATCGTTAGATACCTCGTTGAGAACTCCCTCGGGCGTCTTTGGTTATTAAATAGACCAAATTCAAAGCTCGCTGAGAGGATGGAGTATTACATCAAGCCCGAGAGCGCTGAGACTGACTTTTTAAAGATATCAAAGCCAGAGGAGCTGAAAATCTGTGACCCAGCGTGCGGCTCGGGGCACATGCTTACGTATGCTTTTGATCTGCTGTATGCAATCTACGAAGAGGAGGGACACGAGCCAGGAGAGATCCCTGAGAAGATTCTAAAGAACAATCTCTTTGGAATCGAGATCGACGAGCGCGCCGGAGCGCTTGCGTCATTTGCGCTCACGATGAAGGCCTTACAGTATGACAAGCGATTTTTCAGACGCATCGCTGCGCGGGGCGAAAAGATAGAGCCAAATATCTGCGCTTTGCGAAACGTAAAGTTTGAGGATAGAGAGTTGGCCGACTACATGGGCTTTATCGGTCGGGACCTCTTTACTACACCGCTTTTGAATACGCTGAAGCAGTTTGAGGAGGCGGATAATTTTGGGTCGTTGATTCGGCCGGAGCTGACTGATGTTGATGAGGCTAGGCGGTTGCTTGAGACGAAGAAGGTTGCGGGCGAGCTGTTTTTGTCTACTACTCATAAGAAAGTGCTGCGGGTTTTGGAGCAGGCTGAGTATTTGGCGCCGCGGTATCAGGTGGTGATTGCTAATCCGCCGTATATGGGTGGGAAGGGGATGAATGGGAGGTTGGGGGCTTGGGTTAAAGAGAATTACCCAGATGTTAAGTCCGACCTGTTTTCGGCCTTCATTGTTCGAAACTTGGAGATGGCTCTTCCGAAAGCACAGTTGGGTTTTATGTGCCCGTTTGTATGGATGTTCATCTCCTCATACGAAGACCTGCGCACTTATATCATCGAGAATAAGACGCTGACGTCTTTAATCCAGCTAGAGTACTCAGGCTTCGATGGGGCTACTGTGCCAATTTGTACCTTCACATTGGAGAATCATCACCGGCCGACGTTTAAGGGGGGGTATGTCCGCCTGTCCGATTTTCGTGGGGCTGAAAATCAGGCGCCAAAGACACTTGAGGCCATCCAAAACCCCTCATGTGGCTGGTTCTATCGGGCATCAGCCGCTGACTTTAAGAAGATTCCGGGGAGTCCGATTGCGTATTGGGCATCTCGAGATGTCCTTCAGCTCTTTGATAGTGCACCGCCGCTATCCAGGGCCATAGAGACTCGAGAAGGCTTGACTACAGGGAGTAATGCTTTGTTCCTACGATTGTGGCATGAGGTTGCCGTTTTAACAGTCGGGTTCGGCATAGCGGACAACAGTGCGGCTCAGGTGAGTCGTAAGCGCTATTTTACTTACGTCAAAGGTGGAGAGTTCCGGCGATGGTATGGAAATTTTGATTATGTTGTGAATTGGTTTAACGACGGGGAACAGCTAAAGGAGTTCAAGGATCCCGCCACTGGACGCGTCAGGTCTCATAACTACAATGGTGCATATGCCTTCAGGACTGGATTCACGTGGTCCGGTATCTCAAGCGGCACATTTGCAGTACGTCATGTCCCTCAAGGCCTGATGTTTGATGCCAAAGGCCCCATGGGATTCTCCCTCGTTAGTAAGAATCTCCTGCCACACACGGCATTTCTGAATAGCGTAGTCACAAATCACTTAATCACTATGTTAGCCCCGACCCTTGACTTCAAACTGGGACACATTCTGAACTTGCCATACCAGGAAGTGCCGTACGCTAAGGTGACTCAAATTTGCCAATCTGCCATTCAATTATCTCTGCATGATTGGAAGTCCTACGAAATCTCGTGGGAATTTAAGACCCTGCCTCTTCTCAGCCCCGAGTTCCATAACGCAACCTTAAAACTCGCATACGACTCCGTCCGTGCAAGCTGGGACGACGCTGTCGGCCGCATGCAAGACCTCGAGGTCGAAAATAATTGCATCTTCATCGAAGCCTACGGCCTCCAAAACGAACTAACACCCGAGGTTCCTCTAAACGAGATAACACTTACCTGCAACCCGCACTACCGCTACGGCAAAGACAAATCCGAAGAGGAGCTAGAATCCCTCCTCCTCGCCGACACCATGCGCGAGCTTATCTCGTACGCCGTTGGCTGTATGTTTGGCCGTTACTCCCTTGATAAGCCAGGTTTAATCCTCGCCAATCAGGGCGAAACGATCGAAGACTACCTAAAGCAGGTTCCTGCTCCAACCTTCGAAGCTGACAGAGATAACGTTATACCGCTGCTAGACGGCGAGTGGTTCCCGGATGATATCACCGAGAGATTTAAGACCTTCCTACGGGTCGCCTTCGGGGATGAGCACTATGAGGAAAATCTTGAATTCATCGAGAAGGCCCTTAACACCAAGGGGCGTCGAAACTACTCCATCCGAGACTACTTCTTGGGTGAGTTCTTTAACGATCACGTTAAGCGCTACAAGAAACGTCCGATCTATTGGCTCTTCTCAAGCCCCAAGGGAACGTTTAACGCGCTTATTTATATGCACCGTTACCGGCCAGACACGGTAAGTATTGTGCTCAATGACTACCTCCGTGAGTTCCGCGCGAAGCTTGCCTCGCATAAGAATCACTTAGAGGCTGTCAGTATCAGCGGGAGCGCATCGCAGAGTGACAAGACTAAGGCTCTAAAAGAGATCGATAAGATCCAGAAGATGATGACTGAGATGGAGGAGTACGAGCGTGATGTACTGTACCCCTTGGCCACGAAGCAGATAGAGATCGATCTCGATGATGGGGTGAAGGTTAATTACGTTAAATTCGGCTCGGCGCTCAAAAAAATAGCCGGGCTAGACAGCGATGAAGAGTAGGGGGCCTAAGCGGGGCGTTAAATGAGTGAGCGGATCTATCAAGCACTAACAAAGTTATTCGAAAAGCATCGTATCGTATTTTGGTATGATGCCAAGCACGAGATGCGGAGTGACTTTGATGCACTAGAGATCGAGGGTGTTGAGAAGATCGTTCTTCAGAACAACGAGTACGGTGTTAAATACCGTATCTTGAGGGAACAACCTGAACAGAGGTTCTTATTATTCCGTGATGGCGAACAGCCAGCCGATCTGAACAACTGGCTCCTCGATGTTCAGCTTAGCCACTCTGTATTCCGCGCCGATCAGGTTGCTCTTTGGCTTGCTGAGCTGGAACTTGGGCCAGAGTTTAGCCAAGTGATCGAGCAACACGCGGAGTTTCTAAAGGCAGTAAAACGAAAAGAGGCACTAAGGCAGCTCCTTAAGCCCGATGATACAGATAATCAGATCCGGCTCAAGATGATGGCGGTTTGTGCTGGGGCGGAGCCTCGGATGGAGGCTATCGTTGAGCACTTAATCGACGAAGATGCCGTAGGTAGATCCGAGAAGATGGAGCTCCTCAAGCGGGTTGGATTACAAGAGTTCCTATGGGAACAGATGTCCAGGGCGTTTAAGTACACGTCATCAGCCCCTGGTATTCGCGATTTCGTCATAGAGTTATTCAAATCTGGTTATGCTGCAGCACTGAGACCAGGCAAGTCGTCTCAGCCTAGCCCCTATGATATCAAGCTGTCCGCCGATGCCCTCGTATTTCTAAAGCGGTGGAAAGATAGCCGACAATTTTCGGATGCATTTAATCACTTCTCAGGCGAGTGTGAGAGTGTGCTTTCCATCGAAGACGAGATTATCTCGAGAGACTTTCGCGAGCTGCTAAACGTTGATCTCTTTAAGCTAGTCGATCAGAAGATAATTAGCGACCTCGTGAAGGAAGTGAGTGCCCGTACCGTTTCAAGTGAGGAGGTCTCTACCTGGGCGAGACAACGGCGCTCTGGCCACTGGTACAAGGAATACGCCCATATCTACGAAGCTATGGATTATGGCGCCCAGTTTCTGTCGGCCTTATCAGGGGCTAACCTTTCGATGCAGAGCTTTGCTCAAGGTATTGAGCGGTATGCCACTACCTGGTTTCGGATCGACCAGCTTTATCGAAAGTTTGCGTACAACACCAGGAGCGCAGGCCAAGCTACGCTCTTAGGCGATCTCTCGGAGCAGATCGAGAATCTCTATGCTACGAATTATTTAATGCGCTTAGGAGATGAGTTCCAAGGTTTCGTGGACAAACTAGAGCGGTGGGACGCCTCGCCTATTATGAGCCAGCGAGATTTCTTTTCTCGTCAGGTCGGGAGCTTCCTAAGCAAAGAAGTTAAGGTGTGTGTCATTATCTCAGATGCTCTGCGATTTGAGCTAGGCGAGGAGCTGTGTCGAATAATCAATCAAGAAGATAGGTTTACTGCAGAAGTTGAGCCAGCGCTTTCAATGTTACCAAGTTACACGCAGCTCGGCATGGCAGCACTGCTTCCACATACCGAGCTTGCGATAGCAGATAATGACTCGGGCTTGGTGAGTGTCGATGGTATGCCCTCCAGCGGGGTAGAAGCGCGAGGGAAGATCCTTAATCGGGACGAGAAATTCCGTGCCAGAGCATTAAAGGCAGAGGAGGTGTTGGGCCTCAAGGGGGATGAGTGCAAGGAACTTATCCGTGACAACGATGTGATCTACATCTATCAGAATCGGATTGATAGCACCGCGCATACGCGCGAAACAGAGGATCGCGCTTTCGAAGCCACAGAGGATGCTTTGAGTGAGCTGTATCATCTGATTAAGAAACTCGGCAGCGCTAATGCGGTCAACCTGCTGGTCACCGCTGATCACGGATTCATTTATCAGACGCAGCCCCTTGAGCAGAGTGACTTTTTAGGCGCTGAGCCTGAAGGCGAGAAGGTACTCTATAAGGATAGGCGCTTTGTTTTGGGTAAGGGGCTTAAGCCATCAGCGAGCTTCAAAAAGTTTACTTCAGAGCAAGTGGGCCTCGCTGGAACAGTTGAGATACAGATACCAAAATCAGTGAATCGTCTGCGCTTGCAGGGGGCTGGTAGCAGGTACGTGCATGGTGGGGCGACTTTGCAGGAGATAGTCATCCCTGTTTTGAAGGTTAAAAAGAAGCGCCAGAGCGACGTGACAGAGGTAGAGGTCGATATCATCCGCGGCTCTAGTTCTATTATTACTTCAGGCCAGCTCGGGGTCACGTTCTATCAGAGAACTCCAGTGTCCGATAAGATCAAGCCGCGAGTCTTACGAGCAGGGATATACAATGAGGCAGGGGAGCTTGTGTCGGATAGCCATGAGCTTACCTTTGACCTTGCGGCCGATAATTCACGCGACCGAGAGATCGCTGTTCGTTTCGTTCTGACGCGAAAGGCAGATGAGGCAAACGGCAAGGAAGTGATCCTCAAGCTAGAGGAGAGGCACGCTGGAACTTCGCACTACAAGGAATACCGGTCCATGCGTTACGGGGTGAGACGCTCGTTCAAGAGTGATTTCGATTTTTAGGGGGCAAGCGTTATGAATCAACTAGACCAAAAGATAAACACCCACTTTCCGGGTCTCGTAGTTCGTAAGGATCTAGTCAAGGCGGTTAAGGGGAACGCTATAGTTCCGTCGTACGTGCTTGAGTATCTGCTTGGGCAGTACTGCGCGACGAGCGACGAGGCAACGATTCAAACCGGTATCAATACGGTCAAAGAGATCCTTAGTAAGCACTATGTGCACCGCGCTGAAGCAGGGCTTGTCCGTTCTCACGTTAAGGAGAAGGGGCGGTATAAGGTCATTGATAAGGTTAGCGTCGAGCTTAATGATAAACGTGGTGTTTACGAGGCCGAGTTTTCGAACCTAGGTATCGATAAGGTGTTAGTTGACTCAGGTACCATCAAGGCGCATCCCAAGCTACTGGTGAGCGGCGTATGGTGCATCTCAGATATTGAGTATGAGTGGACCGAGGATAAGAACGTTAGCCCTTGGATACTGTCGTCCTTAAAGCCTATTCAACTCTCGCACTTTGATTTCGATAGCTATCTGGCAGCTCGTAAGGAGTTCACTACCGACGAGTGGATCGACCTCCTCGTTCAAAGTATTGGCTTTAACCCAGAGCTGTTCGGGCGTCGCAGCAAGTTGACTCAACTTGTGCGGTTGATCCCTTTCTGCGAGCGAAACTACAACCTGATTGAGCTTGGGCCGAAGGGCACCGGTAAATCTCACATTTTCTCGGAGTTCTCTCCGCATGGGATACTCTTGTCGGGCGGGGAGGTGAGCGTCCCCAAGCTCTTTGTGAATAACTCCTCGGGCAAAATAGGCCTAGTAGGCTACTGGGATTGTGTCGCCTTCGATGAGTTCGCAGGTAAGCAAAAGCAGGTCGATAAGAGGCTTGTTGATATAATGAAGAACTACATGGCGAATAAGTCGTTCTCCCGTGGCGTGGAAACACTTGGCGCCGAAGCTTCAATGGCGTTTGTTGGTAACACCCAGCACACCGTGCCATATATGCTGAAGCATACCGACCTCTTTGATGAGTTGCCTAAGGAGTACTATGACTCGGCGTTTCTTGATCGCCTACATTTCTATATCCCTGGGTGGGAAGTGGATATTATTCGCGGCGAGATGTTTTCGAGCGGCTACGGCTTCGTCGTTGACTATTTTGCCGAGATCCTCAGATTCCTCAGAAACAGGGACTACTCTGACCGATACGCAGAGCACTTCTCGCTATCATCGGACCTATCAACCAGAGACCGAGATGCCATCAACAAGACCTTCGCAGGTTTGATGAAGATACTTTTCCCGCACGACGGCGCCTCAAAGGAGGAGATCGAAGAGCTTCTCAAGTTTGCAGTCGAGGGGCGCAAGCGGGTCAAGGATCAACTGATGCGTATCGACTCAACCTACGCTCGAGTTCAATTCTCGTATAGCGACACCGATGGGGCATCCAAAACAGTTGCTACCTTAGAGGAGCAGCAGTATCCCCAGTACTACTATCGCGTGGCGTCGGAAGAAGGTAGCGCGCCTCTGTTTGAGGCTTCTGCTAACAGTCAGGAACCTATGCGTGTCGATTCACCGCCAGTCGCGGCTAAACCGCCCCAAGAGGCACCAAAAGAGCGGCATATCACGTTCCAGGAGAATCAGAAGGGGGTCTCCTACGACAATCTCTTCGGCCCTTATATTAAGGGAGCGAGCAAGATAACAGTCACCGATCCGTACATCCGCTTATTTTATCAGATGCGAAACCTGATGGAGTTTCTCGAGACCGTTGTTAAGCACAAAGCCGAGGAGGACGAAGTCGCAGTTCATCTCGTGACCATTGAGGACGAGTTCAAGAGCGAGCAGCAGCGAGAGAACCTTGAGAAGATGAAGGTTGCCTGCGGCGCGTTAGGTCTGACATTCACATGGGAGTTCAGTTCATCCGGTGGCCTCCATGCTAGGCATATAATTACCGACAAAGGATGGAAGATATCGCTAGATCGCGGCCTCGACATATTTCAGCACTACGAGATGAGCGAGGCTTTTAACTTCACCAATCGGCTCCAGCAGTACCGGCCTTGTAAGGCGTTTGAGGTTACTTATTTGAGGCAGGGGTGATGAGATGTGGATAGGTGACTGAACGCCATCTAGCCAATTGGAGCTTTAAGATGCCGATGGTAGTGAGTCCGCGGTTTGCCGAGCGTGTGATAGTCTTAGGCGCCGGCGCCAGCGCTCATCTTGGATATCCTTTGGGAGGTTCGCTGCTAAAGGCTATCAGAGATTCAGTAGAGGAGCCCTCAGAGTTGTTGACCAGCGCGTTACTGCACGCGAAGATTTCCGAGGGATCTCTGGAGGCATTCCGACACGAGCTCGATCTAACGATAGTCGATTCAATAGACCAATTCATCGAAAAGAATGCTCGGTTTGCGGAGATTGCTCGCATCATGATCGCTCATGAGCTTCTTGGGGTTGAGGACCGAGTACGTCTTAGTAACAGTAAATCTAACTGGTATCATAACCTGGCGAATTTGATCGTCGAACTTTTAGAAGGGGGGCGCTATCCTCCAGTGCTTTTAACTTTCAATTACGATCTCTCACTTGATGAGTTTCTGCGCAGCTTTCCCGTTCCACCGAATCTTCTCGCGCCGGCGGAGACTTTAGCAGATCGTGTCACCTTGCTTCATTTGCATGGGAATTTGGGCTCAGTACACAAGCCTGAGAAGGGGGTTGAAGTTAGGAGATATGGACAGAGTGTAGAGGTTGACCAGCTGATAAGGGTCGCAGCGGGCCTGCGGACGATATCAGAGCTCGAGCACAATTACACACCAGAGTTAATGTATGCGGCACAGATGATTGAAAAGGCACAGAAGGTGATGTTTCTTGGGTTTGCCTTCGACCAGTGGAATCTGATTCGTTTAAGAATTGATAGCGGAGGGCGGTGTCAGCCGTGGAATGTTCGGGGCAAATTCTATGGTACTGCCTTTAAACTAGATTCAAAGAGGAGACGCGAGTTATCCGCAGCGAGCGATGACCTCCTAGAGCTGACTGCGGCTGGTATGGATTTGCAGATGTTTGCTGAGGCGGGGTTTTTGAGCTGGCTTAAGGAGCCGGTCGTGTCTCTTCAAAAGGGCTGATCTCCCATTCCCCGTGCCAATGGCGTGCCAACTGACCCCCAAAACCACCACATTTGGCAACACCCCTCAACCCCTTAACCCTTTGTAAGTACGCATAATATGCTGATTTCAGGATGGCTTTTGCCTTTCTCATAATTCTGAGGTCCCTTGTTCGATTCAAGGCGTGGGCAGTGTTTCCACCTATTCCAACCTGGCGGTGCCAGGATTGGAATGACGGCCGAGGGGGCTGCCGCCCCCTGGACCCCTGAGCCCCGTTAAATCACTCCCGCAAATCGGCTTTTTTCAAAACTCAGCTTCCACGTTAGTTCGTGGAGTTCGGCAACCCGGGATGCCTGTCGGTTACCTCTAGATCTATGCGGTGAAGCAAACGCGATCCTCTTCAGGTAGCGCATGAACTCGTGATCCAACTACGATCCAATTCATCTTTGACCGGCTGTTGCTGGACCTACTAGTTAGCTCTCCAGGAAGCAGCTTATGGGGTAGTACCCGGGGTACTTTGTCGCGGGGGAAAAAGTACCCCGGGTACAGGGGCTGTACAGGAGCACTGTCCCCCCTAGAACCTAAACTGCACCGTCTTCGAGCGGCTGCCACGGTCGTCCTCTATGTAGCAGGAGTAGGCGGTCGCTGGCGTGGGCCGGAAGGTGTACTCGTAGTAGCCGTTTACGCGAGACTTCACTTTGCTCATCCCCTGGCCATTGCAGATCAGGTTTGTCCACTCGCCTACTAGGACGACACCCCTCTGGTTCGTGACTGCGCCGCTGAGGCGAGCGATTGCGCCGTTTCGACTTAGTGACACAGAGATGATTCGTGAAGGAGGGGCGGGGTTTCGCAGGTTGTACTGCGCTGCCCTGACGGCTTTGGCGAAGTTGACTCTCCCGGCGGTGGCGACCCGGCCTGCTAAGCTGGGGCGTTGGTCTACCGTGTTCATGATGATGGTCTTCGTCTCGGCAAACGAGAGGGTCGGATTCAAGCCGCGCATGACAGCAGCGATCCCGCTCACGTGCGGTGCCGACATTGAGGTGCCGGTTTCGTAGTTCAGGTAATTGTCGGGCCAGACGCTTAGGATGTTTGTTCCCGGAGCAGCAACATCAACCGATTCAGGCCCAAAGTTTGAGTAACCGCCGGCAAAAGTGTCGCTCGCGTTGGTAGCGGCTACCGAGATGATGTTGTCCAGCTTCATCGACGCGGGATAATGCGGGATCATGTCGATGTTCCTCAGGTCATTTCCGGCAGACACCACAACCAGGACATCCTTTCGGAGCGCTGCGATGATCGCTTTCCTGATAGCAGGGCTAAAGTCATCACCCCCGAGTGACAGGTTGATAACTTTTGCTCCCCTCATAACCGCATACTGAATGCCGGCCGCGATATTGGCGTTCGTGCCCCACCCGGCTCGGGTCAACACCTTGACCGGAAGAAGCGACACGTTCCAGGCAACACCGGCAACGCCAAGCTGATTGTTTGAAACTGCGCCGATGGTTCCAGCTACGTGAGTGCCGTGACCGTCGTCATCTCGCGGGTCGGAATCCTTGTACGCGAAGTCGTAGCCGAAGTAATCGTCGACGAATCCGTTGCGGTCGTCGTCTACGCGGTTGAGGGGAATCTCGCCCCTATTGATCAGCAGGTTGTCCGAGATCTCGACGTGTGCATAATCCAGCCCGGAATCGAGGATCGCAACGATGACATCCTTGGTGCCGGTGGAGATATCCCACGCTGTCGGAGCCGAGATCTGCTTGAGGTTGTACATTGAGGGATAATACGCGTCGTTCGGCTCGGCATGCTTCTGCATGACGAGGTTTGGCTCGCAGTCGATCGTGATGCGCGGGTTGCGCTCGATAATCTGCTGGCATCGTTGTTGTAGGTCGGCTACGTCAGCCGGCACTGTCTCGTCCAGGTTGCGCGCACTGTTCCTGCTGACTGACAGGATAGCCACGGTGCCGTCGCCCACCGACTCCAGGACCTGCACTTCGCCGACGCCGGAGATGCTGCCCGGCAAGCGGGGTGCGATTCCGGCTGCATTTGGGATGGACGATACCAAGAGCTCCTGCCCACGCACGACACGCGGACCGTCCTGCGCAGCTGCGCGGCTGATTGAAGTTGAGGAGAGCGCTAATAACGCGGCAAAAGCGACACAGTTAGCGAGCGAGGCCCGAGAAATTGTATGGGTGTGGTTTTTCATATGCGCGGGAGGATGCCAATTTTTTGCGCAGATGGAAGTGCATAGTTAAGCCTCTCTGATGCAGTGATTCACTCGCCGCGACGATGGGTGCCCCTGGTTAGCTTGTGACTAGAGGAGGTTGCAGCAAGAGCTGAAACAAATGGGCGAAAGCAATTCTCGAAACAGCTCTGAATCGTTACGCGGATTCCTGCGGCACTAGAGCGCCGTGGCGCGCCAACCTGCGTGCGCGCGCGGTCTAGAAGGGGGGTGATTGATTAAGCAGGAGGGGCGCTTTGCGGCAGCCATTCGCCGTCACGATTTTCTAAGTGACTCCCGAAGGCTCTCCAAGCTCTGCCACCTCTCGTAGAGAGAGTCGACCTCCGCTTGCTGCGCGGTGAGGGCCTGGCACAGCTCAGAGAGCTTTGCGGCATTTGACGCGAACTCTCCTGAGTCAAGCTGCTGCCTGATAGCAGAAAGCTTCTCCTCTGCGGTCGCGATCGTCTTCTCTATCGTAGAGAGCTCTCGGGCGTCTTTGTACGAGAGCTTCGTGGCTGCCTTCTCGCGAGGCTCTGCGGTTTTCTCTTGGCGTCTCTTCTCGGCAAATTTGGTAGACCTGGCTGCTCGCGCCGCCTCCCACTGGGCGTAGCTGCCATACAGGGTGCCTTCGCCGTCTTCGAGCCCAAGAACAGAGCTTGCTGAGCGCTCAAGGAGGTAGCGGTCGTGCGTTATCAGCACTATCGCACCTGGGAAGGTCTCAAAGCTCTCCTGGAGGGTCTCAAGCGTGCCGATGTCGAGGTCGTTTGTTGGCTCGTCAAAGACGAGGATGTCGCACTCCTCAACCATAATCTTTGCAAGCAGGGCGCGGGCTCTCTCACCGCCGGAAAGAGAGGCGAGCGTTGTTGCGAGGTGGTTGTGCGTAAAGAGGAAGCGCGAAGCCCACGCAGCTACGTGGATCGACTCTCCCTGGTACACCACAGAGTCTCCGTGCGGCGAGAGAAACTCCTTGAGGCGCAGGTCGTCGTTTAGCTGGCTGCGTGTCTGGTCCATGCACGCGGTGCGAACATTCGTGGCTCGGGCAAGTTTTCCGGAGGCTGGAGCAAGCTCGCCGAGCAGCGTCCGGATGAAGGTTGTTTTCCCGCTTCCGTTTGGGCCGACCACCGCGAGCCGGCTGCCTGGCGACAAGACGAGCGAGATGTTCGAGAAGAGCGGCGTGTCGTTGATGACTTGCCCGATCCGCTCTGCCTTTAGGAGCTCCTTTGTGCGTCTCTGGGTCGAGGAGAAATCGAGCTCAGCGCGCTGCTGCTCTCCGGTAGGAGAGCCTTTGAGCGTGTCTATCATCTTGTGCGCTTCGTTAATTCGGGCCCGAGACTTCGTTGTGCGGGCCTTAACGCCTTGCCTAAGCCACTCTACCTCCCGGCGAACTTTGTTGGCTAGTGACCGGCGCTGCTGCTGGAGCTGCTCAAGCCTCTCCTCTCTATACTCAATGTAATCGGAGTAGCCGCCATCACTCAGCATGACGTTGTTGGGGTAGGCTGAGTTGATCTCCAGCACGCGAGCCGCGAGCCGTTCAATGAAGTAGCGGTCATGGCTCACGAATACTAGGGCGCACGAGACGCTGGAGAGGTGATCCTCAAGCCAGAGGATCGAGTCGATGTCGAGGTGGTTCGTCGGCTCATCAAGGAGGAGGCAGTCGGGCTCAAGCGCCAGGGCACACGCAATCGAGAGGCGCTTCTTCCAGCCTCCTGAGAGGGTAGAGGGAGTGACCGAGTCGTCATTGAAGCCAACGGCTCCGAGGTGAACGCTCTTTCGGCGCGCAATTTCTGCGTGGTCGAGCCCGCTATCGGCAAGGACGTCCTCAATGATCTCGCCGATAGAGGTATGCGAGGGAAAGATATCGGTTTGCGGGACGTAGGCGCACCTGAGCCCCTTGCGGACGCTGACCACTCCGCTGTCGACGTCCTCGAGCCCAGCCAGAATCTTTAGGAGCGTTGACTTGCCGCAGCCGTTTGCCCCGATGAGCGCTAGGCGCTCGCCGTCGTGTATAGAGAGCGAGAGCTTTGCGAAGAGCGGACGCTCGCTGTAGCCCTTGGTAATCTCCTGGGCGCTTATCAATGGGGTTGGAGCCATCAGGGGATACTAGCGAAGAACGGCGGCAGAGACAAAGCTAGGATAGCAATTAGGAAAAAGGGTGAGACAGAGCGAGGTTTTTTGAAGAACCTTTGCGGGAGCTGCCTCACTGGGGACTGCGTGAAGCCGCACTGGTTTTTTGCCAGCGCGACTTCACCGTTAACCCAGGGCATCCTGCCCAAAAACCTTCAGCGGTAGTCATCCGCTTGGGCGTCGAAAAGTCTCTTGTACTTTTCGCTGGACAGCATGAGGTCATCATGTGTCCCCTGTGCAGCAAGGCGGCCGTCCTCAATGAAGAGAATCGTGTCCGCGCGTCGCACAGCACCCAAGTGGTGAGTGGAGAAGATGACGGTGCGATCCGTCCGCTCCCGGAATAGCCCGTCCCAGAAGCGCTTGGCCGCCTCTGGGTCCACGGCAGACACCGGCTCATCCATGACGATGAGCCCCCGCTTGGCGAGGACGGCTGCCACGAGCAGCAGCCGCTGGAGCTGTCCTCCGGAAGGCTCTATCCCTTCCCGCTGGTGGCCGAACTTCGTGTCCAGCCCCTTGTGCCACTTGCGCACGAACTCTGCGGCTCCTAGGCGGTCCAGCTCCTGCCAGATCACTTCGTCGCTTGCAGCATCGTGCGGGCGGCCAAGGTTGAGGAGGTCTCGCACTGAGAGGTTGAAGTGCTCCAGCTTCTGCGGGAGCATAATCACCTCGCGCGAGAACTCCTCTGCGGTCATCTCCCGGATCGGTTTCCCGTCGATGGAGATCTGCCCCCCAGTAGGTGACATCTGTCGAAGCAGGAGGCTCATGGTTGAGCTTTTGCCGGCGCCGTTTGGGCCGACAACCGCCACCACGCTTCCCTGCTTCACCCTGAAGGATACGCCCCGCACGGCGTACTGGCCTTCAGCGGCACCTGGATACTGGAGAGACACGTTGTTAAAGACCAGTTCTGAGCCCACCTGCGCTCCTGCTTGCAGCGGCGCAGCGCCGTGCCTGTACTCCTGCTCGATCGGCACGCTCCGAAGAGTTACCTCTTCAGTGTCCCGATGAGAGAGCAGCTCCATCAGCTGATGGATCGACTCCGACTGGCTCCACTGCTGCCCAATGGACGATGCAAACTCTGCGAGGCAACCCGCAAAGCTCGTCATCGCCCCAAAGGCCAGCACGACTTCGCCTGCCGATATCGAGCCCGCTCGGGCGCGGGCCACTAGGACCCAGGCGCTGCCTAGCAGCCCAAGGCCGACCAGGCTCGCGCAGCCCAGGCGCTTCAGTGCGGCGCCTTCCTCAAGCTTGCATTCCTGCTTGCTTGCGGCATCGACACCTTTCCGGTAACGCTCCGCGAACCAGAAAGCTGCACCGAAGTTCTGCAGCATCATGAGCGCAGAAGGCGCCAGGATGTTGCCCAGGTTTCCCCACAGCCCGCCCCACACGGGGGCAAGCTCCTCGTCAAGGTCGCACCGTCGGCGCGCATGGCGCACCTCCAGCACCATCGAGGGGAGGCTGAACGTCGCCAGCAGCGGTATCAGAGCCGGAGCTTGTACCGCCAGCAGGCATCCTGTCACCAGGAGCATGCCAACGTTGCGGGCGATTCCTGGTTGGCTGCGCGCCATCGTCATCATTCGCCACACCGCCCGTTCACGAACCTGCCGGATCAGCTCCGACAGCCTCGCGTCTGCAAGGTGCTCCTGTGTAAAGGAGACGACCTTGCGGGTCAGTTTGGCGAAAACGGTGAGGAAGATGTGGTTGTCTGACAGCCGCTCAAGAGAGCCGAGCGCTATGGGGATGAGCCCCAAGAGCACCAAGCTCCCGATGAAGACGGCGACCTCTAGAGAGAGGCTGCTGCCATCACCACGGTTAGTCAGGCCATCCACAATCTTCCCGCTGCTCCACCATGTTAGTGTTGGAGCTGCAACCGATGCGATCACGACTGCTAGCCTGGCAATCATCGCCCACGGCTGAGCGTCCCACAGTGCCTGCGCGGTGATGAAGTTGGCGCGAGCCACCTTTTTAATCCCCGCGAGAAGCCCCTGTTGGGAGGCCTCCTCAGGTGCCTGCAGCACGGCAGGAGGCATGACCAGCTTAAGCTTCGTCGACACGGTAGTTCTCCTTGGGAGGACTCGCACTTTTCTAGCCTTGTTAGACTTCTTCATAACGTTCTCCTTGTTTGGAATAAAAACCATCTGCCCCAGACGACCGATATCGAGAGAGGCACTAACCTCGCTCTGTCGTCGGGCCCCCACGCGGTTCACGTGTGTGCTCGACGACATCGCTGTCTCGTCTACTCCGTATGGGGCAGGTGGCATCTGCCGTCCTGCGTTGTTAAAGATCTCCTGTTCGTGCCTACACGAATCCCGTTGCCCCATGCTCAAGAGCGAGGCGCTCTCCGGCTACCCGAAGGTACACAACGCCAGCCGCGAGCAAGTGCTCACACGATTGGCGATATCTGTTTGGAATGTCCGGCTACCGACCGGTCACGCTTGTAATCTTCATTGCCTCTCCCCCTCGCGCCGCTGCGCACAAACAAAACTAGTAACAATTACGCTGCTCGCTGCAGCCAAATGGCACAGCCAAGCAACAAAAGCCCAAGAAACTGAAAATACTTTGGTAACGACAGCTTCCGGGTGCTCTTGCTGAGCCCCTCGCCGTCAGATGAGGAGGGGGGTCAGAGTGTTAAGAGCGACGGAAATGCCGCACCCTGCCGATCGTTTCGGCAGTCGCCAGGAGATTCAGGCCGCATCGGCTTAAGTCCCTGTACGTTATGTGTCTTTGGCAGTTTCATCTTTCCCTTACGGTTCCCACAAAAGAGCCGACAGATTGTCGACCCATTCCATCAATGTAAAGGAATCCCTGAATTACTCAAGAAAAAAGAAGAACGAAGAGGCAAATTGGAATCTCTCTCTGAATCCTCGTGCTTCGAGACCTGAGGTGCGTTGCGATAATGAGGAGCTGATGCCGCACCGGTACTGCAGCGTTTCGCTTTACGGAGCGCCCGCAGGCACAGCTCTAAAGACAACGATCTGCTTCGACGTTCTGCGCACCTGATGCACGTAGGTCGTCTTGGTCGCAGTGAATTGAGTTCTTCGCGTTGCCATTATCGCATTCTGGTTAAAGTTCTCAGTCGGCACTGCCAGAGCCGCACCAGCCCCAATCCCTTCGACCCGTTCAAAGGTGTACTCGTAAAGATTGTAGATTGCGCCAGGTGTCAGGCCACTAATTGTCGCTTTGAGCGTGAGAGGCCGCATGCGGTAACGGGGTGCTGCGTTGGTGCAGCTTGTGCCGTCTTCGGCTGAGCCTATCATGCTGTTTTCGTACTGCCATCCAGCCTTAGGATCGCGCGGGTTGGCTCTGCCGTTAGTGTAGGTGGCTCTTGGGATAGTCACTTTGATGGGCAGAAGGTACGGGCCACCAGCTGAGTTATCAATCGCTCCCGAGACAGAGAATCCGTAGTTGTGGCCCGTGATAGTGACTGAGCTGTTTTCGCCGTCTCCTCCGTTAATGGTATCGGTTGGGAACACGCCGGGAATGACGATTGAGTATGCCTGAGCTGAATTTCGGTTTGCCTGGGCTCGGGTGCGCGCGAGCGAGTCGAAGGTGTATCCGAAGATGTACGGAGTGCAACGGGTGTTGTCGCTGCCTGCGCCCATGGGTATGGCTGGGTTAATGTCACCTGGAGTATTCCCATCAAGGTTGTACAAACCGTGATCGTCAAAATACAGCACGTCCTCGCCATGGTACGACGCATCTGAAGCCGGGTGGTTTGTTCCGATGGCGGTCACAGAAACGATGTGGTCATACTGAGGGTCGTCGCCTCCTTGAAGCAAAACACCGATGGTGACTTGATGGCCCGCCAAGACTTCGCTCTTTATCCATGAGAGAAAGTCTTGGTAGCCGGCGACACCGCCATTGGCGTTATGAAAGCCCGTTAGGTAGGGATACGTCGTTGCGGCTAGCCTTGCGTTGGACAGACATGCAGGCGCGTTGGCGTAATCGTTGGGGCCGGTCACTCCTGTTCCAGGGGTCTCCAGCAGGAGCTGCGCATTGTGGTGTGGCTGGTTGTTGTGGGCTCTGCACCAGCCGCGTGGGCCCGACTGCAATAACCCCGTTCCGCAGAGGAGACGAGCACTGAACTGAGAGACCCACTGGCCATGATTCAGCCCCGCCTGAATCATGGAGACTTCTCCGCAGTAGCCGTTGTTGCTCTGCCACTGGTAGAACGGCACGACTGTTTGCGCCGGATACAGCATAAACTGGCGCTTCGGTGGCGTTGTGCCATCGAGGGGGTTCTGGGTGCAGTTTGGTTCGGCAGCGTGAGCCAGCATGGTGAGGCTCAAGGCGCTAAGGGCGATTACTATGCGGATTGCAGTGCGAGCTGGCATCGTCATTCGGGTGGCTTTCCCTCGTAAGGCAAAGGGTGCTACTCCTCTATAGAGGAAAAAACAGTGGTAGTCGCCATTGTTTCAGCGAAAACATGCATTCAGCCGTCTCCCGTCGCCAATTTCTTCGCTCCGCTGGATTGCTTCTTCTCGGAACTCGTTTGGCAACGAGCGTTGGAGCGTTTGCCCAGGGTGAGCGAGTGCTAGTGCTCGGGGCCGGGATGGCGGGCGTTTCGGCGGCGCGAGCGCTTACGGACAAGGGATACTCTGTCACGGTGCTTGAGGCTCGAGGTGTCGCGGGCGGCCGCATACGGACTGACATGTCGCTCGGAGCTCCGGTTGATCTTGGCGCTTCGTTCATCCACGGGACAAGGGGCAACCCTCTCGTTTCGCTGGCAGCCCAGTTCGGAGCAGAGACGTACAACACCGACCAAGAAGAGGATCTGTACGTGAATGCGGCCGGCGCCGCGATCTCCTCATCGGTTCGCAATCAAGGGCAGCGTGAGTACGACGCGCTTTATGACAAGCTGCTGGCGCTCCAGGGCAGGCTCAGCGCGGACCGCTCGATTGGGAGTGTTGCTAGCCCGCTGCTGCAACGGATTCGTCAGCAGCGCGGCGCTGCTGTCGGCGACTTCGTCAGCTTCTTGGTGAAGTCAGAGATCGGGATTGAGGTCGGCGCGGATATTAGCCAGATGTCGCTCAAGCACTTCGACCAAGACGAAGCTTTCAGGGGCGCAGATCTCATCCTGAAACCCGGCTACATAAGTTTGATTAATGGACTGGCACAGGGGCTTGATATTCGCTTCAACGAGCTGGTGCGAGAGGTCTCGTGGTCTGCATCAGGTATTCGTGTCACGACGACTGGCGGAGTCTTCGATGCGGATAGAGTTGTCGTGACGCTTCCTCTGGGGGTCTTAAAAAGGGGAGGGATCGATTTCTCTCCGGGCCTCCCGAGGGCAAAGCGAGAGGCGATCTCCAATCTTGGGATGGGCGTGCTGGACAAGACCTACTTCAAGTTCCCTACGGCGTTTTGGCAGACTCAGGAAGACCCAATTGGGTTCCTTGGAAACGTCGGTGGGAGAGGGGCGAACCAGATTCCGGAATACTACCTGTTGGACCAAGCGTTGGGAGTCCCGATCTTTTTTGGGTTTACGGCCGGAGCACAGGCTCGACGCTTCGAGCGGCTCGATCTCGCCACGATAAGCGCAGCAACGATGTCTTCTCTCAGAAACGTTTTTGGAAGCTCAATTCCTGAGCCCGAAGCTGTGATGCAAACGCACTGGAGGTCAGATCCGTACAGCTACGGCTCGTACTCCTTTGTCTCGCTGGGCGCAAAAACGGAATACTACGACACGCTGGCACGACCGATCGACAATCGTGTCTTCTTCGCTGGTGAAGCAACTCACCGCCGCTACCCAGGAACGGTGCACGGCGCGTACCTCTCGGGGATTCGGGAGGCGAACCGGGTGGTGAGGAGTTTTTCGTAGGCCGGTTTTCTCTGAAAGAGATTTTGTCGGCCTATCGAAGCCACTCCCTCGATGCGTGCGTGGCGGCTTAGGTGCCGCATGCGTGGGGCTGACTCTAGGAGAAGGCTTGGGCTTGTTGTCGTGGCTCTTCTGTCAATGCGACCCGTGACGAAGTGCCGAAGATGAAGATCGTTAGGGAATTTACCTGTGTCGGAGATTCACGGATCCTGCTGAGCGCGCAGCCCATTTTTAAACGCAGGTCAGAAGACTTGAAACGAACGCCTCAAACTTTGGCATGAGATCTAGATCTATAAGCCTCACACAAGGGTGATACGTGTGCTACACGCGCAGAAGTAGCAGGAGGCTCTGAAGATGGGGAGCGCTCTGCTCACAAGTGGTTTTCTTTGTGGTTTTTTTGGGAGATTCGGTCCGCTTTTACAGAGCCTGCTCCGCGGGGTATCGTCTGGCGACGCATGAGCACAGGTATGAGTGCACTGTTCTCCTGTACCGAATCGGTGGGTGCCGTATTGGACGGCCTCTGCGCCGCTCTTACCCACACAGCTAGCCTGCGTACCCTACTTTCTGCCGAGAAGGTAGAAAGACCGCATTGACCCCTTGCCCTTGAGATTCACATCCCCGCTGTCCGAGAAGACAAAGTCGTCAGCAAGCCGAACCCGCACAGCTTCTGATACGTGGATGGCGTTCGGTTGTCCCGAAGACTCAAACCTGCTGGCGGTATTAACAACATCTCCCCACAGGTCGTACGAAAGCTTTTTCTTCCCTACAACACCAGCAGCCACCGTGCCCGTGTGCATGCCCGCGCGCAGCTTTAGTTCGTACGAAGAGCTCTCAGACAGCTCCTTGAAGCACCGCAGGGCGTCCAAGGCAAATGCTGCCATGTGCTGACAGTGCAGAGCGTCACGAGTAGGAACCCCAGCGACTGCCATGTAACAGTCACCGACCGTCTTTATCTTTTCCACGTTGTGCTTGTCTGCCAACTCGTCAAACTTCTCAAATACGACAGACAGCAAGGCAACCGTCTCGGCCGGCCCGAGCTTCTCTGAAAGTGGGGTGAATCCCACGATATCCGCGAACAGCACCGTGACTTCAGGGAATACCTCTGCTATCCGTCTCTCCCCGCTCGAGATCCTCTCTGCAATAGGCAACGGCAGGATAGAGTGCAGGAGGTTTTGCGAGCGATCTTTCTCCTGCGTAAGCTCTTCCATGAGGAGGCCCGATTTCGTGATCCGATCCTCAAGCTCCGACACCTTTCCTTGCAAGTTCCTCCCGGTCCAATTGACGAGCTCGCCTAATTTTCCCATCTCGTCGCGTGATGCAAGGGCACTTCTGGCTGCCAGGTCTCCATCGCTAATGCGTTGAAGCACGTGAATGACGGAGAGCCCACGCTTGTACACATGGAAGTAGAGGTACAAGCTGGAAAGAAACATCATCACATACATTGCAGTGGTGAGCTGCGAGCCGAGGTGCACCAAGCCATCATACTTCTCGGTGATGAGCGCCATCTTGTTCGAATAGCGCTCCTCAATCATAGAGTGGAACTGCCCCAGTAGCACGGCGGTCTCGGCATCTTTGCGCAGATATGACTGGTCATGCAGCAAGTCCAAAGCTTGCTGCAAATCTTTACTCTGCGGCGGGCTCGCAGGGTGAGAGCCGTTGGTCTCGTAGTGTTTTTTGGCGATATCCATCGCTCGAATTTCAGTCTTTGATAAATCCGAAATTCTCGCCATAGCCTCTTTGAGCTTGTTGAACTCCGCAGTTGAGATATTGAGCTCAAGAAAAACACTCTCGATCGATTTGGCGCCCACGGGGTTGTTTTCTGGAAACGGGACCAGGCCGCCCGCCACAAGATTCCAGTAGTCGTCAGAGTAGTCCTGCGGGGCAGCCACCCTCCCGCTGAGGATGTCCAAGACCATCTGGTAAAACTCTCTCTCTTTCGGATTGCCGGTGCTGACATACGCACGAGCGAACCTGGTCAGGTGCTGGTTTGTGTCGAGCATGGCTATAGGAACATGCTCAATTTCAAGCATCTCCTTGAGCGTGGCAGCCGAATCGCTAGTCAGTCTTCTGAGAGTGGAGGAGATGTAGTTATTCGTCGATGTTAAGCCGATAAAAGCAAGCACGAACAGAATTAAGAAGGTTCGAAGTTTCATCTTTAGCGCTGGAGGTGTCCTAGCGCCAAAAAATAACCCGTTCTGGCTGGTACGGACAGTCTCTATAATTACCGACTAGGGGCAGGGGCAGGGGCAGGGCTTGAGGCGCCTTTAAGCTGGCACGGGGTACAACACCGGCGTTGGTTTGGCATTTTAGCGAGTGCCCCGGGTGCAGGCTCAAATCCTCAGATTTCTACTTAGAGGGCCAAAGCGAGTATGCTAGAAGCAAGGGAGAGCACGGTCCGCTCGTGAGCCCCTGCGGGCACCGAGCGACGCGACCTCCAACTGTAAAAACCAGGAGACCCTCTATGCGACTCATAACCTGCCTCAAAACTACCGTGCTCGTCCTAGCAGTAGCTTTCGCAACCGGCGTGACCTCAGGTCAGGTAGCTCAGGCAGCCGACAACGTTCGCGGCCCGATCACTGAGGCCGAGGTCAACGCAGCGCAGCAAGCTTGGTGCGACGGACTGATTAGCCTGGGAAAAGTGTACGCTGACGGTGGAGATTATCGCGCCGCCGCCGGAAAGCTCATCGACGACCTCTATGACTACAGGGAAGGAAAAGTTTTCTTCAAGCCAACACTGGCCTCAGGCAAGAACACATTTCGTCCGACCCGGGAGGGCGCTCTTTCTTACTTCATCGGCGGCGACAAGAACTTCCCAGAGGATAGCGGCTTCGCACTCAAGAAGTGGGTAAAAGTGACCTACGACAACAACGCCGCAGAGAACGGCATCCAGATTCACGATGACGTCGCCATCACAATGGGGAATGTCTATCTGACTAACGCCAAAGGCGACCAAGTTAAAGTCGATAAGACCTTTGTCTTCAGGCGCGACACTGACGGCAAGCTCCGGCTTGCTGTGCACAAGTCGGCGCTTCCCTTCGAAGGGCCGAAGTAGAGAGTGTCGGAGTGTAGTCGAACCTGTCGTGTCGGACTGCCTGTCAGCTGGTCCCCCGGTTTACCTGGCTAGCTTCACCCCGTTAGCCTACAAATGTTCGACACCGCTGGTCGAGGAAACGTGTAGTGAGCCCAGCTGCACTCGTCACAGGCGTAAGCCAAGGAGTGGGACGGCTCCTAGCAATTTTTGCTCGCGAGGGGTTCAAGGTAGTTGCCATGGCTCGTAGTGCGGAGAACCTAGCTTCGAACGCGACGGAGGCGGACGTCCCTCTCGCCAGCCGCGTGCGTGCGTGAGGTCATGATCGAGTGCCGGTGAGATATTGAGTAGATGTTTCGCCAGGGCAGTTTACCTCCCTACCTCCCTGTACCCGGGGTACTCCCTCACCCGCTGTACCGGACCGAACATCTCCGCCTCCACCCGCAGTTTTTTAAGCCCTCGCCCTGAGCTACCATCCCCCCACCATGGAACCAGCAGTACCCCCCAAGGCAGCACCTAACGAGAAGCTCACCCAAGACTCGAGCCCACCCCCATCAGATGCTGTCCGTAGCGCCTCTGGTCCTCAGCCCCAACTCCCGTGGCCCAAAGCCTCTCCTCCTAACCTGCCAGCGCTCTTTCACTCAGAGGTGCTTCTACCTGTACCCGGGGTACAGG
>CANLJX010000008.1 GCA_947491545.1 Deltaproteobacteria bacterium | reverse complement strand
GGCAGGATAAGCTTGCAGAGAGTGGGGAGAGAGCTTTACCAGAGTGCAGAGAACTCACCACAAATCAGCGACTGTATAGCCGCTGCTTGAGGTACTGAGCCTTGTCTTGGGCGGCCTCCCACTCTGATGCGAGCACTCGCACAGTCTCCACGCCGAAAAACCGCATAACTTTGTCCCGAACAACGTCCCGCCCACGGTATTCGGTCTCCTGGGTGTGCGTTGTCACGTTCCACAAAAGATGATGACAGTCTCCGTCGGTTTCAATATTCACCAGCCGTTCGCCGGGTAGCTCAACCAAAAAGTCGAGACTGTAGGGACCCAACAGAAACTCGTGCTCGAACGCGAGTCCCAGCTCTTCGCCAAGGACGGCAGCTACCTTGCGCTCGAAGGAGCTGTCGGCAGACTTCGAGCGCTGCATCGCTTCAAGGTCGTGGAAGCGCTTTATGGAATCTTCGCTGGGCTGGCCGGAGGAAACGAGCAAGGCAGGTATAGCAACGATTGAGCTTATGAGGCGCTGAGTATGGTGTTGGAGATGGGAGATCTCCTCGTGAATGTGCTTCTCGAGCGCAGTGAGCAGCTCCTGAGGCACTTCGTACCCAAATACTGCCGCTGCCCAGACGTAGTCGCCAGCGCCGTGGGCGCTCGGGAGTGTGCGGCAACCATCTTTCTCTTTCAGAAATGCGCGGTAGAAGTAGTCGGTGACGAGCGAAAACACGCTCGGGTCGTCGTGGCGCAGCTCCGCATTGCAGCGCACAAGGTTTCCCATCGACTTAAGCGTCAGGACATCGAGGCGGGGCAGTTCGCTGTCGCCTTTTTCCAGCAGCGAGGCGTTAATATTCTGCACCAGATCGGGCGCAGTGCAGCCGCTCCTGCGCAGGGCAAGCAGCACCGACAGCAGTGAGTCGGGGGAGGCAGCTGGAATATACCCTTGGAACATTGCGAGTGTCTGGTCGAGGACCCCCTTGAGAATCGGCGAGGGCCGCGCAATCGATACCAGTCCGGCTATTGCGAAAGCGAAGTCGATCGTCTCGAACGCATGCATGACACGCTTCGTTCGGCGAGCGAGCTCATCGAGCAAGTCGGGATCTTTAATTCCGATCGAAGAGACTGCGCGCCATGCCGTCGTTATCTCCCGTGGCCCCGGACGAACCCGTTCAGAGAGCAGCTCAGCAAGAACCCGCGTCCCCACGGAGACGAGCTCAGGGCTTGGTTCGCTTATCCCGGACAGGCTCGCCGCAGAGAGGCGATTCAGGAGATCGGTCAGCGAGACGTGATTCATCAAGTGTCGTCGCGCATCGAGCAATTGCTGTACCGCGTCTGGCTGAACATCATCGAGGCACCGAAACACGTGCTGAATCTCCGATGCGATGGCTTTTCTCATCGGCAAAGCGGCATGATCTACTTTAGCGGGTGTCGTTCGCAGGTCTTCCGTCCACTCCCCCGCACGGCGCCGCGGGGGCGTGCGCGGCAAGCGGTCGCGCTTGCTCGCTCGTTCCTGGGGCTCCTCGAAGTCGTCGTAGGATCTCATGTCAGTAAACGGGATATACGGGATGGGTCTCTGCGGCGCTCCCACTTCTTTCGGGGCGCCACATCACGGTGCTACGCAACAGAGAGCCCATAATGTACCAGAAGAGTTTACGTGATTCTCAGTGGGGCGGATAGTTTAGGGCGAAAAGTGATTCTAAGCGGGGAGCCCCTACTGATTAGAACAGATTGGGACTGCCAGGGGGAAGGCACGAGGGAATGCCTCATGGAGAGAAAAAGCCCCGTTTGTCGCTGCTGCTTGCGGCGGCTTTGCGCTAATCCAGCCTTAAAAAACGCCAAGACACAATTGATTGGCACCGCGCGTTGCAAAGGCTTTTGACTGAACCAGGGTAACTATTACTGTCTCCCCCGGGCTTTTACTCAGCTAGTGGCCAAGTGTGTAGCTGGCTAAAACGCAGGTATTTTCGCTGATATTTCCTCGCTCTTAGGAAGATAGAGAGTTTTTGTGAGAAGTGCTCACTACAAGTTCTCAGAGACCTTGTAGTAGTACCTCACCCTTGAGGTGTGCTCGCGCGAGGTGGCGGAGCAACCCGCCAGCTAAGCGCAAGCGCCACGAGGGTGAGCGCAACGCCTACCGTAAAAGGCAGCGGTCCCCAGCACGAGAAGAGCGCGCCGGCGCAAAGGGGGCCGAGAATTCGCCCGAGGGCTGACGCCGATTGGTTAATCGCCAACGCCACTCCCTGGCGGTCGGGCGGGGAGGAGAGCGAGACAAGCCCGAGCATCGAAGGGTTAAACAGCCCGCTTCCGAGTGCCAAAAGCGACCCAGAGAGCAGGAAGAGCGGATAGCTGCCGAGAGCTCCCAGCAGCGGAATGAGTGCGAGGCTTGAAGCGATGACGACGAGCCCAAGCTTGAGCAGCCGCTCCTCGCGTACCACCTTGAGCCACTTACGCACAAGGAATCCCTGCACGAAAATGGCAGTGACTCCGACCACTACGAGGAAGATGCTGGTGAGCTTTGTCGCCTGTTTCATTCCGATATCGCCCCTTTCTGGAACCCAGATAGACTCAATGAAGAGGGCGACGCTCTGCTCCATCAGCGCGAAAGCGGTCATCATGAAGAGCGTGGTGACGATGAGCTGCCGCAGCGCCCCGTCGGCGCGGAAGAGCGCCAGCAGGCTAACGGCGTGCGTTCGCTGAGACGAGGTCTCTCGCACTGCGAAGAAAACGAGCACGATGTTGAGAGTAGCGAGCGCCGCAGCGAGCAGAGCGGGAGCCCGCACATCGAGTGCAAAGAGGATGCCGCCCAGCGCTGGACCGAGCACGAAGCCTAGACCGAACGCCGCTCCGATCAGCGCCATCGCCCGGCTGCGCTCGTTTGCTGGATGAGTGTCCGAGATAACCGCCTGCGCTGTGGCGATGTTCGCAGCACCTATGCCAACTAGCGCACGTGCCAAAAAGAGCAGCACAAGCGATGAGGAGAACGCGAAGGCGAGGTGCCCGAGAGCTGTGATGGAGAGCGTGAAGAACAGGATTGGCCGACGCCCGAAGCGGTCTGAGAGCGAGCCCCATACCGGACTCAACACGAACTGCATCAGCGAGTAGATCGTGCCGAGTTGCGTTACTGTTGTGGTGCTGGCGCCCAGGCTCTTTGCGAGAAAGGGCTGCGCCGGGATGATTAGCCCAAGCCCCATCACGTCGAGCAGTACGATCAGGAATACCGTGAGGCGTGTTGACTTGAGTCGGTCTTCCACAAATGCTCTTAGAGGGGCTGTTGGCGCCCCACGGCTTGTACCCTGATAGCACCTGCGTGGCAACCGTGAAGCCGTGAAAAGCCCTGCAAAATTGGCGCTTTGTGCCGCGGACGGAGCCTTTACCGACTGCCTTCTTTAGCTTACATTCTGGTACGCCGTTCCGCGCGCCGAGAGCCGCGGAAGGGCGCCACACAAGGACGGTTGCATGAGCGTTGACCTATCGCCCCAGAACATCAAAGACCTGATTGCGCGCTTTGAGCAGCAGCTCAAAGAGGTGGGCCGCAAGGAAGACCTTGAACTCATCAAGCGCGACTGGGTTTCAAAGGACGGCTTCGTTAAGGAGCTGTTCAAGAGCCTAAGAGATGTCCCGGCCGAAGAGAAGCCAGCGGTGGCAGCATTGCTGAACGAGCTGCGCACGACGGTCGAAGAGGGCGTAAGCGCCAAGGAGCGGGGGCTCAAGGGTGAGGCGCTGAAGGCGCAGCTCACGGGCGAGTACATAGATCTGTCGCTGCCGGAAGCTGCAACGAACCTGGGATCTGTGCACCCGATCACAATTGTCGAGGAGCGTATCACAGAGATCCTGCGGCCGTTTGGCTTCCAGAACGTGATGGGGCCGCTGATTGAAACCGACTACTACTGCTTCGACTCACTCAACATCCCGAAGCACCACCCGGCGCGCGACCTGCAGGACACCTTCTACACGACCACTGGCCACGTGCTCCGGACTCACTCCACTTCTGTTCAGGCGCGCACGCTGCAGCACCGGGCGCTCTTCGACAATAACCGCGTGCCAGTCAAGGTTGCGTCGTTTGGTCCCTCGTACCGCAACGAGAAGGAAGACGCCTCGCACATGTCGATGTTCCACCAGTACGAGCTGGTGTGGGTTGAGCCGGGGCTCACGCTCTCGCACCTGCTTGGGCTCATCACGCATATCTTGAAAGAGCTGTACGGCAAGCGCCGTAAGGTGCGATTCGTGCCGAAGTTCTACCCGTACACGGAGCCTTCGGTCGGCCCGCAGATCGACTGCTCAGTTTGCAAAGGGCAGGGATGCGGCGCGTGCGGCGGCGCTGGCTGGGTGACGGTCGGCGGCTCAGGAATGATCCACCGCAACGTGCTCAAGGAGTTTAACTTCGACCCAGAGAAGGTCTCGGGCTTCGCGTTTGGGCTCGGCACGTCGCGCCTCGCCGGACAGCTCTACAACTTCCCGCACCTGCGCTCGGTGTACGACAACGACCTGCGCGTCCTGAAGGAGATCGTATGAAGCTTCACGTCCGTTTGCTTGAAAAGCTGATCGAGACCCCTGAGTGCACCGTTGAGGGCGCCTCGAACTCTCCGCTGCGCATCCTGCTCGACGACCTTGGCCTTGAGGTGAAGGGCGTTGAGGCCTCGCAAGAGAAAGGAGTGGTGTACACCCTTGAAACGCTCGCCAACCGCGGAGACCACCTGAGCCACATCGGCGTGGCGCGAGAGCTCTCTGCGCGCTCTCTCGCCCAGATTAAGGCGCCTACCGTTGCAACGCAGCTTAGCGACCGAAAGGCGTCAGTGCTCGTGCGACGCGCAACCGACAAGTGCATGCGCTACTCGCTGATGGAGATGAGCGTCCCGTCAGACATAAAGCTTCGCAACGACGTCGCCGCTTTTACGGACGAGCCAGAGAAGCTGCACCCGATCGTAAGCCTGCTCAACTACGTGCAGATGGAGATGGGTCAGCCGATGCACGCCTTCGATGCTGACAAGGTTGAGGGCGAGGTGGTGGTTGAGCTCTCAACGAAGCCAGAAGAGATCGAGGCTCTCGACGGAAAGAGCTACACCGTTCCTGAGGGCTCAGTCCTGATCAAGGACCGCAAGAAGATTATCGCAGTCGCAGGCGTCATCGGCTGCGCGAACTCGATGGTTACTGCTGGCACTCGCAAGGTGCTGATTGAGGCGGCTGTGTTTGAGCCAGTGAGTGTGCGCATCACCGCACGCGGGATGGGGCTCTCGACCGACGCCTCATACGCCTTTGAGCGTGGCTGCGACTTCGAGGGAATCACTCCGGCGCTGAAGCGGCTGGCGTACCTGGCTGGCGGATCGGCTGGCACCGCAAAAGACACTGAAGCCGCGCACGTGATAGGGCTCACCAGCACTGACTCCATGCCGCTTGAGAAGCGCAAAATCGCAGTGCTCCTGAGCAGCCTGCGACGCGAGCTCAACCTGCCACGGCTTGAGGAAGTCGAGGTAGCAACCCGCTTCAAGATTCTGGGCTACCAGGTCGAGAGTGCCTCCGCGTCTGGGAAGGACAAGGAGCTGACCCTCACCGTGCCATCTTGGCGCCTGTGGGACGTCAGGAGCCCAGAGGACATTTACGAAGACTTAGCCCGCTCGGTCAGCTTAAACCGCGTGCGCCCAGAGCTTCCGCCGCTCGACGTCGAGGCAGCTCCGCTAAACGGCATCGAGCGCCTGGTCAAAGCGACACGCTCGGCCCTGGTCGGAAGCGGTTTCGTTGAGGTGATTACAACTGGCTTTATCTCAGCGGCAGAGGTGTCGTTGCTTGAGCAGCTATCGCCGGGCGTCACAGCGCAGCACGTCTCGCTTAAGAACTCGCTTGAGGCGAAGAACTCGCACCTCAAAGTCACAAACGTGGTGCACCTCACGAAGCTCTTGGCGCTGAATAAGAAGCGCGGAGTCGAGGCTGGGAAGGTGTTCGAGAACTGCCGAGTGTTTAGCCGCCCCGCAGAGCTGCCCTCAGATGAGCCGCGTGAACGCGATGAGCTTGACTACAATCTGGAGCACGACGTTCTCTGCATGGCCTCCGCTGGACGTTGGTTCGAGGGGCAGTGGCGCAAGGCCGAGAGCGTCGAGGAGCACGCGCGGCTCTTCAAGGGCGCTGTCGCCGGGCTCATCAAGGGGCTCGGTTGCCAGTTTTCGGTTGGCAAGAGCGAGTCGCCTTTCCTGCACCCGGGGATTCAGGCCACAGTGAAGTGCGGCCGCAACGTGGTTGGATTCTTCGGAGTCGTGCACCCGCTCATCCGCGAAGCGTGCGACATCAAGGAAGAAGTTTTCTACTGTGAGCTGGACGCGCGGCTTCTCGTGAAGCTCATGATCGGAGTTCCGGCTCCAACTGTGAGCGACTACCCGGCAGTGTGGCGTGACATGACGCTCAAAGTCGGCGCCAAGGAGCAGGCCAGCCGCGTGCTGCGCTTCATCCAGGAAGCGTCGCTCGACGCACTGACAGAGACCCTGATCGTGGACGACTTCCGCCGACCCGAAGAGGATTTCCGCCGCGTCACGTACCGCGTGATCTTCCAGCGTCCCGACCGCACCCTCAAGAGCGATGAGGTTGACTCAAGCATGGGGACTCTGCTTGAGAGCCTGAAGGGGAAGCATGGGATAGAGATGGCGAGCTAGGCTGCCTGTGTTCTTAACGCCCAAGCTTGCGCAGCACCCGCTCAAGCTCGTCCGCTTCTTGCTGAACCTGCTCTAGCGCGTGGGCCGCGAGCCCGACGCGTGCCAAGGCTCTGTTGGAAAGGGTTCCGCGCAAATCGTTGTTCAGGCAATTTATCTCGACGCATTCGCGCAGGAACTTAAAGGAGTGGTCGCCTGCTCGCAGCGACAGGAGTAACGTGGGTGAAGGGAGCTCAATGTCGATTGTGCAGAACGGTTGAGGCAGCTTCTCAAGGGTGCTGCCTGCCCGACGCAGCACATCGAGGTGACCGTATGCTTTTACGGGAGCCCCAGCCTGCACAATTTTTCCCGCGATCTCGTAGCGCCGTTTTTTCAGCGCCCCTGCCGTAGCTTGCGGCAGCAAGTCTTCGAACAGCTCTTTTGAGATCCTGACACCGAACTCGCGGCGAGAAATGAGCGCACCGTGCGCGTCTTCCTTCGGTCCCTTGAATTCGAGCTCGTACACGCACGATCCGGCCTTATCTTTGGTGCGCCTTATGCGACCGCTGCTAAACTCCTGGTGATCACGAACATGCTCGGCAATCTTGAACTGCTCTATTACCGAGCGCAGAGCTTTCGAGGGGAAGTAGTGCTGCCGAATTGAGACGTACTCCAATCCTCGAGTAAGCCCAGGCACAAGGGTCGCGGGCACAAAGTAGCGAACCTCAACTTCGCGGGGTGAGAGGCGGGGACCGCGGCCGGGGAGAGCAGGGAGAGAGGCATCGAGGGAATCGAGGAAGGGCTTCGCGGATTGATCTCCTGATTGTTTTGCCTGGGAGGATTCAGTCCTGGACATTCAGTTCCTTAAGTGCCACGAAACAAGAGCGGCGAACTAGCGGCTCGCACGGTATAGTAACTACCTGCGCAACTCAAACCCAACAAATTCGGATTTGGTTAGTTCTACGGTATGGGCGGTAACAGTCGTAACTTGTGCGGCCGGGGGCCCTTGAGACAGCAGATTTTCAAGGGTCTCTACGCTCGACTCATCGCCCTCTGCAACAGCCTCAACACGACCGTCGGGAAGGTTTCGAACCCAGCCAGAGAGCCCGAGTTTACGGGCTGCTTGGCAGGCCCACTGCCGAAAGCCCACTCCCTGTACACGACCCTCTATAAACGCGTGTAGCCGCTTCATGAGAAGAGAGTACCAGTGTACGGGTAGAGTCGCTAGCTAGCCGGCGCATCGGCCTGGAGCGTGCCCTGGTACTCCTCCCAGATGTCCACGGGTCGAATCTCGCTTTCTAGCTCCGTGCCATCGACGCTCAGGTAGAGACGATTGTCGATGAAGGTCACCCCCCACTCAGGGCTTGAGCGGCAGAGCGGCACGAGCCTCTCAAGCAGCTCGGCAGGGAGCATGAAGAACTCGATCGGCTCGACCCAGTTGGTCTTGCTGCCACGCAGCATGTGGCAGAACTCTGCCACTTGGTGCTCGTCGAAGAAGTAGATACGGTGCTCGGCGTTGGGCGCGGAGCGAAGCGTTGTTTCTATCTTTTTGCGGTCAGGGCACCCTAGCTGAACCCACAAGAGCAGCTCTCCTGTGATCTCTTTCTGCCAGATTGTGGGGTCCTTCGGCTCAAACATCCCGCCCGAGAACGACTGGCCCTCACGGTAGCAGTGACAGTACGCCAGCAGCCTGGCGCACAGATGCTCTAGCGACTCAAGCGGATGCTGGGGGACCTTTACCCGGAAGCGGGCGTACACCCCCCGATCGGCGTTGCTGAGGTCGATTGAGAAGTTAAAGAATGCGGCTGCGAACGACATTGCTACTGCGCGACTCCCTGAGGCTAACAAGTGCCTTGAGCACCTTCTGGCGCAAGTTGGAGAGGATGGCAATGTTTTTCGGGGAGATGTTGTTTAGCGGATGGGGTGAGTCATTGAGCGAGGGGGCGCGATTGAGTTGCTTTTTGGACTTGGGTGGGTGACCGGTAGAGGACGGTTTTGGGACCGAGGGGACTCGGTAGAAAACACGCACAGCATCAAAGTAGTCCGTGGGGGCATTCTTATTGACCTTCTTCGTCCTAATCATTCTCTTTCTCCTGCTGCTCCTGCACTGAGATCCTCCTCATAATCAGGAAATTGCCTCAGGGTGCCCACCATGTTGCGGTTGAGACATTAGGACTAGGATGAGGGATTTGGTGCAGGTGCAGGTGCAGGTGCAGGAAAAGGAGAAAGAGGAAGATGAGGAGAAGGATGAGGAAACACAAGGCGGGCTATTCAATCTTCGGGACCGGAGCCGCCTACGGGGGAGGGGAGAAATAAAAAAAGGGGCTGGAAGGTATTCGCCTTCCAGCCCCCCAACACTGGAGATAACTGGTGCTACACTACGTGAGTTGGCTCGAGCGTGTCGTCGCTCAAGTTTCTGTAGCCTTCGTAGTGCGCCTTGAGCTGCTGACGCATAAGGAGCCTTGAGCGGTGCAGCCTACTCTTGACGGCTGGAACCGAGAGCTGGAGCACCCGGCTCACCATCTCGTTTGACATCCCGTCGATGTCGCGCAGGATGAAGATTGCTCGGTACTCCTCTGGCAGCTTATCGACTGCTGCCTGAATCGCGCCTCGCAGCTCGTGACGTGAGGACATGAAGTCGATGTCGTACAGCTCAGTGCGGTTCCCGACCCAATTCTGCTTGATCGACGGCTCAACGTCTTCAAGCGAGACCGAACGGCGTCGGTTGCGCGATCGGATCTTCATGAAGCTTGCGTTCATCGTCACGCGGTACAGCCAGCTCGAGAACTGCGCCTTATGCTCGAAGCTCTGCACTTTTGTGAGAACGGTTATAAAAACTTCCTGAAGGATCTCTTCAGCATCTTCTTGGCAGCGGGTGATTCTCAGGGCTAAGTTGAGGACCTTCGAGGCGTAGCGTTCGATCAGCTCCTCGAAGCAATCGTCTTGACGAGACAGTACTCCCTTAACAAGCTCCACGTCCGTTCTTTGCGTTGCCATAGTTCTCCCTCCAAGAAAACCGTCCCCGTTAGGTATCAACCCTGTCACAGGCTTTCATGGGAGTTGTCACGGATTTGTAAAATCGACGAGCTGAGAGCGAGGCTTTTGCCTGCAGCTCCGGGCTGATTGGGACAGGGGCGGCCAGGGGGTAGGGGCGCTTATTTAGTGGTGTTGGTGGGTTAACTTTTTCGGCGGTGGGGGGGGAAGGGGGTGCTGGTGGTTGTGGTGTTGCCGGGGGCGGAGCCGGTGCCGGAACCGCAGCCGGTGCCGTTCCCGGAAGGGGGCGGGGTGAGTGAGGGGAAGCGGGAATGACAGGGGATGCAAAGCGTGACAGAATCCGCAGCGGCAGAGAAGGAGATACAGATGGCAAGAACAGTACTTTGCTCAAAGTTCAAGAAAGAGCTCCCAGGCCTTGAGAAACCACCTTTTGCGGGTGAGATGGGGAAGCGCATCTTCGAGTCGGTGTCGGCGGAGGCCTGGAACCAGTGGAGCAAGGATGTCCAGATTAAGGTGCTCAACGAGTACCGGCTCAACATGGGCGACCCGCGCGATTATCAGGTTCTCGTCGACCAGATGATGCGTTTTCTCGGCCTTGAGGCTGGCACGGTCGCCGAAGTGGAGAACGCCGAGCGGGGTCGCCGTCAATGACCGTAGCGTTGGTTGGGGTGGGGAATCTGGGGAAGGCGCTCGTTGAGAGCCTTCTGGCTGCTTCGTATCGCTCCGAAGACGTGATCCTCATCGAGCGAGCCGAGAGTGACCGTGCGCAGCTTTCAAGCCGTTACGGATGTCGGGTAGAGGCGGAGTTCCCTGAGTCGGTTCGGCTCGGAAGCGGGGACGTTATCGTCCTCACCGTTAAGCCCCAGGACGCTGAAGTGGCCTGCCTTAGCCTAAAGCCGCATGTTTCAGCCGATGTAGTGGTGCTTTCGTGCATGGCGGGAGTTCCATGCGAGAAGCTAATGATGCTGCTTGGCACGCGCAAAGTTGTGCGCGCGATGCCGAACCTTGGGGCGGCTCGACGCGAGAGCGCGTCTGCGCTGTACATCCCGGACTCCCTCAGCAACGAGGAGGTGCAGCATGTCTTGTCGATTATCGATTCCTGCGGCAAAGGGTGGCGAGTCGACCGAGAGGAGCTGATCGATGTTGCCACGGCTGTCGCCGGCAGTGGGCCGGCGTACCTCTGCTGGCTGGCAGAGCAGCTTGAAAATGTTGCTGTTGAGTCTGGCTTCTCTCCTCACGACTCGCACGCCCTCGTGTTGCAGACGTTCAAGGGCGCTGTGAGCGTTCTTGAGCAGTCTTCGGAGCGCTTCTCGGAGCTGCGTGAACGCGTCACTTCACCGAACGGCACCACTGCGGCTGCAATCTCAGTCCTGGATGAGCGTGTCGCGGCTCATCATGTGCGTGACGCTGTGCGTGCTGCGCTACGCCGCGCAAGAGAGCTTGGCTCATAGCGCCGACGGCGCCCACGCCGCGCAGCGGGGCAAAAAATGCCTAGGGTAAGCACGCCAAAAAACGCCCATTTTACGCGGCTTTTTTTATTCTCAAGGGAAAAGGCCTCGTCACCGATAACACCTTTGTAGGCGAGATAGTCTCTTTCGCCGGTTTCCGATGTGCCCGCCCGCAGCCGTTAGATAGGAAGCGCGAGGCGGTTAATCCAAGGACGGGTTAGCAAACAAGGCTGTTTTCTCTTCGGGCAGTTTGGCTGGCTGGGATGGCCAGCGACGACGAGAGGGCAGCTTAGACACAAAGCTACATACCGAGGATTTAGCGCATTATGTACGGCAAAAACCCGCACGACGCATACCAGGCAGTCCAAGTAACCACGACCGATCGAGGGCGCCTGCTCCTGATGATGTACGAAGGGGCGATCAAGTTTCTGAAGCTCTCGGTCGTTGGCCTTGAGGAGAAGGATATCCCAAAGTTCTGCCGCTACCTCAGCAAGGGGCAGGCGATCATTGCGGAGCTCATGAATACTCTCGACTTCGAGAAGGGCGGAACAATCGCTCGCGACCTCGACCGACTGTACGACTTCATGCTTTTCTACCTGAGCGAGGCAAACCTGTACCGTGACCCTCAGCGCATCACCAAAGTGATCGGGCTGATCGACACGGTCTACTCCGCGTACCGAGAGATTATTGAAGGCAAGCAGGGGGCGGAGGGGATGACCGCATCGGTTGAGGCAGAGAAGATTGGAGAGGCTCTCCGTAAGGTCCAGGTCGCGCTGTAAAAAGCCGTGATTCCAGATATATACCGCTCGCTCAGAAGAGTGCGACACAGCGTTGAGATTTTGCCAGCCTGAATCTCCTAAGGTCGCATCCTAACTCGTGCATCTCCGCCCGTGCTGGGCGAGGTGTCGAGTGGCTATGCCAACAGGCAGGGGCACCTTTATACGGAAAACAGCATGTCGAGTTTACTGAAGCTTGCCGAGCAGATGCGGCACGAGATCGACCGCAGCCTCGGCGCGGATCTTACGCGCTCGGAGGAGCCGCTTCCGAGGCACGAGTCGCCCCTGTGGGAGAGCGGGGAGAGAGATTTCCGGGCGCTCTCTAAAGGGATAGAGGGTGGCGATGATCGCACTGCGGTTGAGATCGGATGCCGAAGTGGGCGGATGTTGCGGGCTGCTGCGCGCTGTTTCGGGCGTGTAGTGGGAGTTGACCTCTCAGAGCTGGCAGTGAATCGTGCCCGAGCTGCTATCGGCGCCAACTCGCGCGTTGAGCTTGTGGTGAGCGAAGACCTAATGCTCTCGCCGCTTCCAGATGGCAGCGCTGACTTTGTGTGGAGCTTCTCAGCTCTCTCGACTATGCCGCCCTTGGCGGTTGCGGCGCTGCTAAAAGAGAGCCGCAGAGTTCTCAAGCCCTCAGGCTCAATGCGAATGAGGCTCTTCCTCGGCCGAGATGTCCTGCTCTCAAGCGACGGCGTGATCCATCCTCGGGCGTACCGGCAGGAGAGCTTCGAGAAGGCTGCCCGCTTGGCAGGCTTCGAGGTTGTGGAGGTGACGGAGGCGATGCCATCGATCGGTGGAGCGCTCTCCCGGCACGGTATCGAGACGGCTGCAGTCACCCTGCGCCCGGCAGGCTCTCCAGCGACAATCGATATTGTCGCCGCTGCTCTCGCGCCAGCTTCCAACGCAGCGGGGCCGCTGCTGCCGGATATGGAGGCGCTGGCCTCCGTTGATTTCGCCGTGACCCTCGCTGGCCAAGGTGAACGCGAACGTGCGCGACAGATTCTACAGTACGTCGAGACGTGCTGCCGCACGGCAACCATCGATATAAGGGACATCCTCGACCGCGTTCTTACCCGTACCGCTCCAAAGACCGACCCAGCTAGCAGGGGCACGTCTCCGCTCTACGTCGCGAACATGCGGCGGCTCAAGGAGCGCTTCCCAGAGGTGCATGCAGCAGTTGAGTCTGCAGACACCACGAGTCTTGCAGGGGTGCACGTTACAGAGACCCAGCAGGGACCGGCAGTGTGGCGTGATGGCGCCTGCCTGGATCACGCTGAGAAGCCCCAACAGGCGGCTTCTGCGTGGGCAGCGCGTGCGCTGCAAGAGAAGCGGGTTGGAGATGCAGCGAATGTGCTCGTTGTTGGATTCGGCGGGGGGTACCACCTAGAGAGCCTGATGATATGCAGCGGCGAAAGGAAGATCTGGTGCTGCGAGCCGAGTGTGGCTGCCCTGCATGCTGCGCTCTCATCTCGTGATCTGACCAAGTGCCTCGCTGGCTTGGAGGGCTTCAGCGTAGGCTCCCCAGATACTTCGCGTGTCTCGGGGGCTCTTGAGCTGCTCGTCAGACCACAGAACGCCCTCCTCGATGCCGATGTTGTCCAGCCGCTTCGCGCCCAGCTAGTCTCTCGCCGAGGGCTCTCTCTCCTTCACCCCCGCATTGCCGTGCTCGGCCCTCTGCAGGGCGGCACGATCCCAACCGGTTTTTACACGCAGGCTGCGCTGCAGCGCTTCGGGCAGCACTCGCGCGGAATCGACATGAGCGGCTTCAACAAGGGGTATGAGCTGCTTGATGATTTGGCTCGGTCTGACCGCGGTCGTGCCGTTGCGCGCAACGCGTACGTCGATATGCTGACGGCCACGATGCTGCAGAACTTTGAAGAGAAGCCTATCGATGTGCTGATCTGCATGGCGCAGGCGCCGGCATCAGCGAAGTTTCTCGATGAGATGCGGCGCCGCGGAGTCGTGACGGTGCTGTGGTTCGTAGAAGACTACCTGCGCTTCACCTACTGGCGCGACATGGCGCGGCACTACGATTTTGTCTTCACTATCCAAAAAAACGGCTGCATCGAGGCGATAAAGGCGGCGGGCGCTGGTGAAGTGCACTATCTGCCGACAGCTTGTGATCCGTTCCTGCACCGGCCAGTCGACCTGACGCCAGTGGAGCGGGAGCAGTGGGGCTCCCAGCTTTCGTTTGTCGGAGCTGGCTATCACAATCGCCAGCAGATGTTCGCTTCGCTCGCGCACTATCCATTCAAGATCTGGGGTAGTGAGTGGCCGATGTGCAAGCCGTTCGACAAGCTCGTTCAGGAGGATGCACGCCGAATCTCGCCGGAAGAGTACGTGAAGATCTTCTGTGCCAGCGACATCAACCTGAACTTGCACTCGAGCACTGAGCGCGATGGTGTCGAGCCAAATGGCGATTTCGTTAATCCGCGCACCTTCGAGCTGGCAGCCTGTGGAGCCTTTCAGCTCGTCGATGAGCGCACGCTGCTCGCAGAGTGCTTCGAGGCAGGGAAGGAGATCGTCACATTTTCAAGCTTGCCCGACCTAGTTGCAAAAGTGGAGCATTACAAGTCGCGCCCGGAAGAGCGAGCCGCGATTGCAGCGGCTGGGCGCGCTCGCGTGCTTCGAGATCACACCTACGACCGTCGTATCGAGCAGATGCTGTCTGTTGTTTACGGCAGCAAGTTCCAGCACCTGTCAGCCCGCGAGATGGAGAGCCCCTGGGCCCGAATGATCGAACGCAGCAGCGAGCATGGAGAGCTGCGTGGCAGGTGTGAGAAGGCCCGGGCTCGGGGCGAACAGCCGACTCTCGATGCGCTGGTGTCAGATGTCGTCACAGGCAACGGGAAGCTCACCGAGACCGAGCAGAAGCTGATGTTCCTCTTCCACGTAAAGAAGCACATCCTGCGCCCCGCGCAGGGCAAGAAGGAGGAGAAGTAGCTCGATGAAGAAGCGATACCCTCACAAGAAGAAAGTCTTGCTCGTGAATATCACGAGGCTAGGGGACATGCTCCAAGCCACTCCGACAATCGCTGGCCTCAAAGCCGAGAATCCGGGCTGCCATATTACCGTCCTGGTTGAGAAGCAGTTCGTTGATGTTTGCCACGTCATTCCGAATATCGATGAGGCAATTGGAATCGATCTCGGTTTCGTCTGCCGCAGCCTCGACCGTGAGGGTGACGGCATCGTTGATGCGTACGAGTACTTGCACGAGATCGTAGAGCGGCTGCGAAGCGAGAAGTTTGACTACTGCCTCAACATGTCCTCGTCTGCCTACACAGCGCTGCTGTTGAACCTAGTGGGAATAGGGCGAAACGGGGGATGGACGTCGGATGAGCAGGGATACCGTGTAATCGAGTCGCAGTGGGCGCAGCTCTTTGCGACCTCCGTGTTCCACCAGAATCGCCAGTACAACTCTCTCAACCTAGTTGACGTGTTTCGCTGCTCTGCAGACGTCGACGCGCACCCTCACAAGCTTCTGATTAACATTGAGCAGGATTCGATTGCGCACTGCGAGGGGCTCATCAAGGCGGCGCCATTCAGCAACACGGGTCCGCTCATTGCGGTGCAGGCTGGCGCTAGCCAGGCGAAGCGCCAGTGGTCGCCGAAACGGTTCGTTGAGATGATCAAGATCCTCGTGCGAGACCACAACGCGAGAGTTGTGCTGACCGGAGCGCCAAAGGAGGCCTGTATCGTCGACCCAATCGTTGCAGGATGCGCCTCAAACAACGTGCTCTCGGTGGTTGGCAAAACCACAGTGCCGCAGCTCGCCGCCATGCTGAAAATGTCTGCCATCCTAGTGACGGGAGACACCGGGCCGATGCACATGGCTGTTGCAGTGGGAACGCCAGTGATCTCGATGTTCCTCGCGTCGGCGTACGGCTTTGAGACGGGGCCCTACAGCGAGGGCAACATCGTGCTGCAGCCTGTGATCGGGTGTGGCCCGTGTAATCCTAACAAAAGCTGCGGCCGGCCCGACTGTCACGACACGGTTTCCCCTGAGTTTGTTGCGTACCTGACTGCCGAGCGGCTCAAAGGAGACATTAAGGAGGTTTCCCCGACTGTTGCAGACCCACGGCAGGTCATTGTGTACCGGTCGGCTTTTGATGAGCACGGCTTCTGCGATCTTGTGCCGCTCAATACCGATCGGCCGGATGCGATGAATCGCTACCGCCGTGCTTATCGCAAGCTTTGGCTCGAAGACCTCGGGGGGTTCCACGTTCCGGAACCGAAGCCTCAAGGCCGGCTGCCGGTGGTTGATGAGGGCCTGCGGGGTCTTGAGGAGATCGTGCAGTGCGCTAAGGCCGGCCAGGAGCTGATTCGGCGCCTTGAGGTGTGCATAAAAAACCCGTCGATTCCGCCTTCAGAGCTTGGGGACGTGAGCCAGCGGCTGACCACAGTCGACAGTGAAATTGAGGGGTTAGGCTTCAAGCATGGACCTCTTGAGTCGCTCAGCCGGATGTTCATCTTCGCCAAGGAGAATTTAAAGGGAACTGATCCTCTTGACCTCGCATCTCAAATGAACAGGGCATACCAGGACCTTGAGCGGCGATGCGTAAGGTTTGGTTCCTTTTACCTCGGCGAGTAGTGCGCCGGAGACACCAAAACGGATGAGAGGAGTTATGGTTCAAGTACGAGTTAACGGGCAAGCACTTCGTATTCCCGTAGAGCGGCTCAGCACCTTCGCCGACCTGATCGAGCTGGTAAAGTCCTCGATCGATCCGGAGCACATGGTAACGGTTATCAGCCTCGACGGGCGCGATCTTCGTGATGACGAGTGGTCGATGAGCCCTGCGCAGCTGCAGGGTGACAACCTCGACTTTCACTCGGGACGCCCGGAGCTCTACGTCGCTGAGCGTCTGCAAGACGCCTCGTCGGTTGTGCGCTCGTGCTTCTTTGAGTTCCGCGACGCGCGCAAGGGCTTTCAGGATGGCGACACCGCCATGGGCAACAAGCGCCTCAAGGTTGCAGTAGACACCCTGAAGGCTTTCTTTGAGTGGTACGGCACCTTGCTCCAGCTTGTTCCGGAGGGTGCGCGCGCCAAGCTCGACATCTCCCAGGAGGTCGTTGACATCTCGGAGACCTGCAAGAAGATCGTTCAGCAGCAGCTCTACCAGTCGTGGTGGGCGCTCGGCGAGAGCCTCGAAAAAGATCTCGAGCCCAAGCTCGACAAGCTTGAGGACACCTGCCGCAAGGTGGCCCGCGAGGCTCAGGAGTCGGTCAACAGCTAGTTTCGATAGCTACACGCGAAGGGAACAGGCGCATGTATCCGGCACAGCCGATGATACATGCGCCTGTTTTTTTACGTGAACGTGAACAGGCGATATTAACAACGAGAGCGGCGAGGGCAGAGAGGGGGGAGGAGCTTATGGGGGGGTATCCTGACGGCTCTCGCTGTGCTCATTGGGAATAATGGGTACGTTCACGAGCACGTTCGCGGGGAGAAGGGCGCTGGCTCTTTGAATATCCTGGGGAATTGGGGGAGAAGGAGAACAGGAGCAGTCTTAAACCTTGGTAGAAACCGAAGAAAAACCGAGAACCTAAAATTAGAACCAAAAAAACCAAGGTATAAGAGAAAAACCGGTAGAGACTGTCCTGTTCAGGTGATCGCTTCTCCGATCGCATCAGCAGAACGTCCTAAGTAGCTACCCAACCAGCAATGTCTTCTTTGGACGGGGCTTGGGTCCTAAAGGATTCGGCGTTTAGCTATTACGCTCGCCCGACCACTGGATCTTGAGTGCCGTTTTGCAGGCAATACCGGCAGCAGCGAGTATCGGTCGTAATTCCAGGTAGTTGCAAGATGTAAGCGTAGCCCGAACTTTTTGTGGCTTCCCGCTCCAGCCCTGCATCCTAACTCGTTAGGCAAAAACCCGAAGTGCGCCCGGAGTGTACCTTCGGGGGGAAACACGAGGAGAATCCTTACGGACATGCAGCGAAACGAACTAACACCACAGAGCGACACGGCAGTTGGTCGCGTCGGATTTCTCACGCCGTGGAACCAGTCGTGCGGACTCGCGACGTATGGAAAATTTCTCGTCACAGAGCTCGAGCGGCAGGGGGTTGAGTTAGTTGTGTTCGCCGAATCAGGCGAAGTCACTACGTCTAAAGACGAGTCATTCGTTAGGCGCTGTTGGCGCCGCGTTTCGCCTGCTGCGCCATCGCCTGATTATTCCGAGCTTCGAAGGGAGATCGAGCGCGCGAAGGTCTCGACGCTCCACATCAACTGCCAGGCCCGCTTCTTCGCCCCCGTGGCTTTTCGGGAGCTGCTGGCTTCAGTGCGGGCTACCGGGGTGCGTGTCGTTGTGCAGCTTCACAACCTCTTTACCGTTTCTGACGACCTGTCGAGCCTCGTCACGAACGCAGACCGTGTCTTTGTGCACACGCCTGAGAATCGGCTTGAGGCGATCGCTAATGGAGCAGCGGCGGAATGTGTGGCGGTCGTTCCGCATGGTGTTGTGCTCCGTCCGCAGCCGAGCCAAGAGGCTCGCAGCACGATCAGGGCTTCGCTAGGCGCACAGGGAGAGGAGCCCCTGCTCATTACGTTCGGATTTGTTCAGCCACACAAGGGTCTTGAGGCGCTCGTTGAAGCTGTGACGCACCTCCGTCAGCGCGGTATTCCGGCGCGTGGAGTGATCGTCGGCGAGACTCGCGCCGATGACCCGAACAGCGCAGCGTACATGCGAGCGCTGCGGGACTTGGTGAATCGGAGCGGCGTCACTGAGTACGTCACGTTCATCGCTACCTACGTGCCGGATGAGCAGGTAGGTGACTTCCTGGCAGCAGCGGATGTCGTGATCATGAACTACAAGTCGCAGCACTTTGAGGCCTCGGGTGCTTGTGCGCTCGCGGTGGGCGCTGGCGCTGCAGTGATTACTTCGCTTGCTCCAGCGATGATGAGCTTTGGGGATGCCGTCTGGCACAGCACGAGCGGTTACTCCGTCGGGCTCTCTGCCGAGTTGCTGCTCACGAACGCCGAACTTAGGCGCGAACTTAAGCGACGCGCTGCTGCCTACGCCCAGGAAAATTCATGGGCCCAGATCGCTACCCGAGTTGTTGAGCAGTATCGAAAGATCCAACAGTCGCCTTTGGTGGCCCAGCCATCAACAGTGCGATACGATGAGGAGGAGAGAACCGTGACACACGCGCGACAACCTTCAGCGGAACGTCCGCTACGAGTGCTGATTCAGAATCGCCCCAACACATTCACGCAGCGGGGCGGTGACACGGTGGTCCTAGAGGAGCTTAGCAAGGGCCTCGCGGTGCTCGGTCACGAGGTGACGGTTGATGTCGAGGGGGCCCGCGATCCTCGTGGCTACGACCTAGTTCACCTCTTTAACTTTGCAACACCGAAGCTGACCCAGGCTCTTGCGCAACGTGCCCAAGCTGCTGGGGTGCCCTTCGTCGTGACATCCCTGTACGAAGATGTGCCCGAGTTTCACAATCAGTCGCACGCTCTCGCGGGGGCGCTCATCGAGTACGTGCGCGCTGGACAGAGCCGGGAGCTGTGGGCCAAGCAGAGGCAAGTGCACTCCGGTGGTCCGAGAGCGCAGCGATTCCCGTGTGATTGGCTGATGGAGCACGCGGCAGCAGTCTTGGCAAATGGTGGTGGAGAAGCGAAGGCTCTCACGCGTGATTTTCCTCAGAGCTGCAACATCGTCGAGGTGCCAGTCGGCCACGAGACAGGCGGAACAGGAGATGCAGCGCTCTTCGAGCGAACCTTCGGCGTGCGTGATTTCGTGTTGTGCGTTGGACGGCTGGAGTCACGAAAGAATCAGCTAATGCTCCTCAAGGCGCTAGAAGACTGCGATATCCCCGTCGTGCTTGCTGCGGGAGGATTCTCCTACCAGCCGGAGTATGAGCATGCGGTTAGGTCGTTCAAGCGGCGCGGCAAGACGCTCGTGCTCGACCGGCTCTCTCCAGAGATGCTTGCAGCCGCCTACGCTGCTTGCAGGATCCATGTGTTGCCAAGTTGGTACGAGCTGCCTGGGTTGGTGTCGCTTGAGGCAGCTTCGTTTGGCAGGAATGTCGTGGTTACCCGCACTGGAACATCCGCCGACTATATGGGTGATGTTGCCTTCTTCTGCTCTCCATCAGATGAGGACTCAATCTTCTCCGCCGTCATGGCTGCCTACCACAGTCCGGCTCGTCCCAACCTAGTTGAGATGGCGAAGTCGTACACCTGGGAGAGGGCGACCAATCAAACTGTTCGCGTGTACCAGGCTGTGCTCGGAAACAGCTCCGAAGCTGGAGTCCCGCAATTGGAGGCTGTAGCGGCTGCACCGATGAGCGTATCCGCCACACCGGCAGGGGCCTACGACATGAGCTTTAACGCGATGGAGCTGGAAGACGCTCTGGAGCAGGGTGAGGCTGCGGCTAAGGCGATGGACTTCGGTCGTGCCGAGGAGCTGCTGCGGAGAGCTGATTCGACCGACTCCGGATCGGCCCGGGCGGCGAAGTCATTGGCAGCGGTCCTGCTCGCGCAGTCTCGGGCTGATGAGGCTCGGGAGCTGTTCGACAAGGCGCTGCGGCTCTCGCCCGCTGATCCGAAGGCTCTCGCTGGTCGCGGCATGTGCGAGACAATCTCGGGCAAGCCCGAAGCGGCATTGCCCTTCTTGGAGAGAGCTCTCGACATCGCTCCCGACACGCTTGTTGCGCTCTATCAGATGATCGAGTGTGCCTATAGGCTTGAACGCTACGACAGGGCTGAATCCTCAATTCGACGGTACCTCTCGGCAGTGCCTGGTGACACAGAGATCCGATTCTGTTTGGCAGGCTGCCTCTACAAGAGCGGACAGCTCAGCGATTGTGAGCAGGAAGTTGCTCGAGTTCTATCAGAGAAGCCACAACACGAAGGTGGGCAGGAGCTCCAGGTTCGGGTGCAGGCAGAGATCGCCGCGCGGGAAGCCTCCCGTGTGGAGCCGGTTGAGCAGAAGCAAGCGTCAGCGGCGCCGCTTCTGTCGCCTGAAGGGCTTGAGGAGCTTTCTCGGCGGATTCAGGCATGGACTGTTGGCAGTGCATCGTCGGCGCCGGCGCAGTTTGCCACGGGACCAGCAACGGTGGCTGCCCCAAGCACGCCAGAGCCGGATTTCAACCTAATCATAGCAGATCTTGAGGCCCTCAAGCGTGCGGGAAAGGTGACGGAGGCGAAAGAGATTCTTGCGGGGATCCCCGCGCGAGCTGGCTTTGGCGCCGAGCCGCGTGAGGTGCTTGGGTGCTTGCGCGCCGAGTTTGCAGTGCTGGACGGCAATCTCGCGGAAGCATCGGCGATGTACGATGAACTGCTCGACCAGAATCCGCACCTCGCACGCGCTCTGTGTGGCAAGGGAGCGCTCGCCGCAGAGTCACAGGATTGGACGACCGCGCAGGCATTCTTTGAGACCTCGCTCGACTACAATCCGAGCTACGACGTTGCGCTGGCCGGGCTTGGTTTGTGCCGTATGGTGCAAGGCCAGCCAGAAGAGGCGTTCGCGCTCTTCACACAGGCTGCAACCGCTAATCCAGAGAACCACCGCGCACTGCTCGGAGTGCTCCAGCTTGGCTATCCACTCAAACGGTACGCTGAGATGGAGATGATGGTGCTCTCGTACCTGAAGCGGTATCCGGCGAACCTCGATATGATCTACTCCTTTGCGGGGCTTCTCTACGCCCAGGGTCGGGTGAACGAGGCCCGTATGCAGGTGGAAAAGATCCTTGTGGTTGAGCCGAAGCACGAGCCCGCGCTTGAGCTGCGTGAGATCCTCGACAAAGTAGACATCGGGCCGCAGCTTGTCATGTAGGTGACGGAAGCCGGGCTGTCTTCTGGCCCTTGCCCCGTGACGGAGGCTTAGGCATCGTCCGATCGTAATGAAGCGACTCTACCCATGTGCTGCGGTCCTCTTTGCGCTGCTCGTTGTGGTGGCCGCGTTCTCTGAGCAGCGTGACTTCCAGTACTTCGCATGTGCGCTAAAGCTCTACTCGCAAGGCGCAGCTTTGTACGGCAGTCCCGAGTACGGCGCATGTGCTATGACCAGAGGGCAGATCGGGCCGCCTAGCTCGTACGTCTTCCCGTATCCGCCCCAGATCTTCGTCGCGCTCTCGCCGTTCCTGTTGTTCCCTGACTCATGGTGGAGGAGCCTCCTTGGGTTATGTGGTGCAGCGCTGTCGACATTCGCGTTTATCCTGTTCGCGCACAGCGCGGGAGCCGACCGGTCCCAGAGATCGCCTATGCTTGCTTTGGCTGTGGCCGCGACAGCGCCCCCGCTGCTGCTCGCAGCAGCGATTGGGCAGCTAACACCGGTATTCCTTCTCGCTTTGGCTTGCTTTCTGTGTGCTGTGCAGTCTCGCTGGGGTAGGGCTGCGTTCGTCCAGGGGCTTTGTCTTGGCTTGTTCGTGATGAAGCCGCAGCTGGTATGGCTTCTCGTGCCCGTATGGCTTCTCGTTTTGGGAATGCGGGAGCGGATGGAGCTAGTAAGCGGAGGACTCGTATCGGGTGGGGCTCTCTCTGCGGTTGCTTGGTGGATGAATCCAGACTCGTTTATCGCATACTTTGAAGTTGGTCTCCGTAACGTGGTCATCTTTGATACTCCGACCGTTGCGTCATTCTTAGGCAGCTATCTGCCCGGAGGAAAATTCGTCGCAGCGGGTGTAGTGGGAGCGGGCTTCATTGCGTGTGTGCTGCTTTTCAAGCAGCATATTCCTTTGTCGCTGCACGTAGCTGCGCTTCTTGTTGCGGGCAGCCTGCTTGCTTCTCCGTACCTATGGACTTATGACTACGCGCTGCTTCTGCCGCTGATGCTCTCTGCCTGCGCTGCGCGTCAGGACCGAGCTGCTACGTCTCGAGCGGCGATTTTGCTCGCCGTCAATTCACTCATGGTTGTGCAGTATTCGGTCGCAAAAGCAGCGGGTAGCAGCAAGCCGGACAGCAACGACCTCTGGTACCCAATTGCAGTTCTGCTGCTCTGCACAGCAAGCGCGCTGCGCCAGCGGTCAGAAATAAAGCCCTTACAGGGTGATGCATAACTTATCCACAGGGCGGCGCGTCTCTCCTGATAGAACGCCGGTTCGAAAAAGTGCGAGAGAAATTACGTTTCATAGAACGCTGGCTTAGTGATAAGTATCCGGGTCGGTCGCTAGCCTGCGCCCCGTTCTTCAGGAACAGCCGGGCTCGTGGGCTAAAACGGGATCTCGCAGTTTGGTCCTAGAGTGTTCTAACGGCTGGCGACACTGCGTGGGCATGTACTGATGAGCATCGAAGGGTTCAACATCGACGGACAACGGGGCGACGCAAGAGCTCAGCGGGCCTCTGGCACAAATGACGCGCCGCTTTCGCAGGCGCAGGCTAGCGATGCTCCGCGTGCATCGGGAGCGGCCGGCGCTAACCCGCTTCGCAGAGAGACTCTGTCCGAGACCACTCTCGGCGACCAATCCTCTCAGCTGTTGGAGGCCTTCAAGTCATCGGAGGTAAAGCGACACTCTATAGTTTGTCAGGAGCTCTCGTTTAAGTCGTTCCTGAAAGAGGTGCTGCGCAACCCTCGCTACATGATCCGCAACACGTTTCAATACACCGCGGATGCGATGGAGTCTTTCGGCTACGAGAAGCGGCTCGTGCTCGGCCAAGAGATTCTTGACTTCAGCCTGCGCAAGTGGCCGTGGGAGTCGTCGATGGTGCTCGACAAGAAGAACCTCGAAGGGCAAGAGCTCGCGCTCAACGATTTTCATCAGCAGATGAAGCTCTTTGGCCGCCGCGAGTACGCCAATCGAATGTTTATCTTTCATGGGCCTCCCGGTTCGGGAAAGACGAGGCTAAACGACACGCTCGACGCTATGCTTGAGCACTTCTCCGAGTTTGATCCGCGCGGGGCGCTCTACCGGCTAGCCTGGGTCTTCTCCGAGGAAAACCTTGCCAAGCCTTTCGGATTCGCAGCTAGTCGCAGGAGAGATGTCGAAGTCTCTGAGGATTCGACAGCACACGGAAGCCGGCTCATCTACCGGCCGATTGGGAATACGGACCCACTGTTCCTTCTGTCTACGTCGTGCGACGGAGATGGGCCGCGCGAGAAGTTGCTGCATGCGCTTGAGCAAAGCGGACGGCTGCCGGCAGACCTAAACCGCGATTACCTGCTGCGGGGGGAGCTCGATACGTTTTCGGAAGCCATCCTTGAGACGCTTCTTGCGTTTTACCGTGAGGAGCTCAAGCAGCCGGGCTCAAGAGAGCCCGTGAGTGACGAGCGCGTGCTTGACGAAGTGCTCAATCGGCACGTCCGCGTCGAGAGGTACACTCTCTCCCGCCGCCAGGGTAGGGGGCTTTGCTCTATCTGGGGCAGCGCCAACCGCAATGCCGACATTGAGCCGTTCTACAGCTCGTACTCACCGCCTCCCGGAGAGATTAGGGCAGCAGAGCGAGACCTCCACATGCCAACCAGCTTCATGCTGAGGGCGAACCGGGGGCACCTGCACTTCTCTGACATCTTCCGTCCGGACCCGATGGACCGTGGCAAGGATGACATTTCAGGCCTCAACCACCTGCTCAACGAGATTGAGTCCGGTCATACCCAAATACTCTCCTTGCGCCAGGCTGCGTCTTGCAAGACTGAGAAGGTGAACGTGCTGCTGCGTGCGGATGCAAATGACGAGCTGATAGCGATGAAGACCTCAGCCCAAGGCTGGGACTCACTGCGCCGACGCATGCAGTTTATCAACGTGCCGCACGTGACCCGCTACCTCTCTGAAGCGGCGGCACACAAGCCGTTCTTCCGCACAATCGTTGGGCCAGACCGTTTTATCTGCCCGCATGTCCTTAAAACTATCTCGCTCTTCGCCACAGCCACCCGGCTCATCAAGCCAGACCCGAGTCGCTACAAGCCGGTTCACGAGCAGCTTCCTAAGATTCTTGGCCGCATGAGTGTCGTCGAGAAGGCGCTCTTCCTGCAGGAACCGAAGCCCGGCATCAAATTCGACATCAACATGCTCAAAGCTGACGAGAAACAGCGATGGTCTCAGGACGATCTCAGCGTCATGCAGAAGTTCCTGCCGAAGATCGCCGCAGAGTACACGTCGGCTCTCGGCGAGATGCGGCTCTCGTCACTCTACGACGGTGGCTTCGGCATCTCGACCGCGAATGCCCAGGACCTTCTGCGGCAGGTGGCGGTTTTCAGGCCAGCAGAGCCGATCACCGTCCTCGAAGTTCTTGAGGTTCTCAAGCAGCAGAACGGGAACTTCCCTTACTACGAGAAGATCGCTGAAGCGAAGCAGCGCACAGTGCAGGGCCGCCTCGAAGAGAAGAAGCAGGAAGCCCTGCGACAAGGAAAAGCCATGAGCGAGAGCGAGCAGCAGCAGGCGATAAAATCGATCGCGGACTCGATCGAGAAGCAGTTCCCGATCCCCTCGCCGGAAGCGATAATCGCCGAGGTTGAGGCGTACGCGAAGCGAATGGTGCAAGAGGACTTCTACACAGCAATGGGCATAGCGAGTGAGGAGCAGAGCACCCTCTCTCTGCGGCGATACCTGGCGCATGCTCGGGTTTCGATCGGACAGCCTCCACACGAGGTCGAGCCACAGCATCGGGTCACTGAGCGCGAGCGTGGACACAATAACAAGCTTCTGGAAGATTTCGAGGACCGAGTCGTCAAGAATGAGGACCTCTCCACTCCACATAAGCGCCAAGAGTTCCGCCGGCACCTATTCGAGCAGATTGGCAACTGGCAAGCTGAGCACCCGACTGAGAGTGTGTCGAATAGCTACGAGCAGATATTCGGAGAGCTCGTGGTCGGAATGCGCAAGGTGCAGAAGGAGTCGCTGGAGAAGCCGCTGAAGGAGTTTGAGCAGCTCTCACGCGAGTACGCCGAGGACCCGTTGCAATACCACAGGGATCTCGACGGAAAAGAGGATGAGCGCCGGCGCGCGCAGCGATGGATGAAGACGATTCGGGCGCTCGAAGACACGCTAAAGTACCCACGAGAGGAGAAGTGGGAGACGATTCGAAAGCACCTTGAGTGGGCGGTAAAGAAGTAGGCAGTACAGGACATGAGCAGTTTTCAGGCAAATACATCTCGACAGAATGACGTTCCGTCCCTCGACACTGAGGCCCTTACAAGGCACAAGCTGACGGTCAAGGAGTTTGCCGGGTCACGGGCTTCGCAGGAGCGCCTCATAGCGCAGTGGAAAGGCGAGATTGAGGAAGCCGTCAGGAAGGCCTGTCCGCTCGACTTCTTCCCGCAGGAGTTTGTGGTTGTAACCTGGAAGCAGCTTCAGGTCATTCTTGCTCGAGACGGCTTTCCGAAACGGTTCGAGCACTGGAGCTTCGGGCAGAAGTACGCAAGCCAGCAGGTTCACGATACCTACGGGCTCTCACGCACGTACGAGCTCGTGTTGAACACAGACCCCTGCGTGGCCTACCTGCTTGACTCAAACTCGGTGCAGGAAACACGCACTGTCATGGCCCATGTCTATTTCCACAACATGTTCTTCAAGCACAACCCGTACTTCCGAGAGACAAATCGCAAGATGCTCGGAAAGATGGGTGAGCATGCCGACCGCATTAAGGGATACCAGGAAGACTACGGTCCTGACGCAGTTGAGAAGTTCCTCGATACCGCACTGTCGCTCGACAACCTGATCGATATTCACTCAGTAGCGCTGCAGCGAAACCGAGACAGCCTTGCGCCAACAGCGGGCCTTGAGCTCCGAGCGCCGGAGCCAATTAAGCCGGTTCGTTTCGCGGTGCCAGACTACCTTGAGCGGTACGTCAATCCGCCTGAGGTCCTGAAGGCTCAGGTGGATCGTGAGCAAAAGGAGAGAGAGAAACGAGCGAAAACCGTGCCGTCCGAGCCTGAGCAGGACGTATTGCTCTTCCTCATGAAGCACGCCCCTCTTGAGCCGTGGCAGCGGGATGTCTTGTCGATGGTTCGCGATGAGGCTTACTACTTTGCTCCCCAAGGAATGACGAAGATCATGAACGAGGGCTGGGCCAGCTACTGGCACTCGAAGCTCATGACTGACCATCTCCTGCCGCTCTACCCTTCAGAGACTGTGGATTACTGTGAGTTCAACGCCTCTGTGCTAGCTCCGGGCGGGAACCGCATAAACCCATACCGTCTCGGGGTGAGGCTGTTGCGTGACATTGAGGAGCGCTGGGACAAGGGGAAGTTCGGACCAGACTGGGATAACTGCCGCGACATGGAGCAGCGCCGCAACTGGGACATGAAAACTGGAAGGGGCCAGGAGGAGATCATTAACGCCCTTCTCACCCACAATGATCTAACCTTCATCGACCGGTACCTCACGCCCGATTTCTGTGCGGAGAACAAGCTGCACGCCAACAAGGAGGTGGATGAAGGCCAGTTCGAGGTTACATCCGAAGACTTCAAGCAGGTTCGCTCGCTGCTCGTGCACTCGCTCACGAACCTAGGCCGGCCAAGGCTGTCAGTAGTAGACGCGAATCATGGAAACCGGGGAGAGCTCGTCATAGTGCACAGCTTCGACGGGCGCACGCTCGACTTGGGCTACGCAAAGACGACCTGCAGCAACCTGTACACGTTGTGGACTCGCCCTGTTCATGTATTGAGCCGTCATGAGAACGGAAACATGCTCAAAATGACCTTCGAGAATGGCAACTTCGGCGTGCACCAGGTGCCGAAGGACTTTGAGTCGTACTTTAAGCTCGAGGACTAGGGGAAATGGAGCAGGGACCAAAGCAAAACGAAAACGTGTCGCAGATGCAGCAGCACTTCAATGCGCTTGACACCGCCTCGTTCGGAATTGAGCCGGACGTCCGGCGCTTTCGTGACATACTCAAGGGCAAGGTTCGAGATGACCTGAAAGAGTACATCACAAGTGATGACATCATCGCGCAGCATGGCAACGATATCATCTCGGTCCCGGTCAAAGAGATCACGATTCCGCGATTCACGTTTGGCAGCGAAGAGGAGGGCGTCGGCGAGGGAGAGGAAGGAAAAGGTGACGCTTCAGGCAAAAAGGGAGGGACCGAGGCCGGACAGCACCTGCGTGAGGAGAATTTCCACATAGAGGAGCTGGCAGACCTGCTCGGCGACGAGCTTAAGTTGCCTCGAATCAAGCCACGGCTAACATCTGGCCTAGAGCAGGCAGTGCCACGCTACGAGGGAATCTCGCGCCAGGGCCCCCCATCGCTTCGCGACCACAAACGCACGTTCCGAGAGGCGCTGCGTCGCACCATCGCGGAGGAAACGTACGACGAAGACGACCCGATGATCGTCCCGATCAAGGAGGATTTTAGGTACAGGAGCCCGCGCCTCAAGCCGAAACCGAAGACGAATGCCGTGATCTTCTACATCATCGACGTGTCAGGCTCGATGGGGGACCTGGAGAAGTCTTTGGCACGCAACACGGCCTTTTGGGCAGATGCGTGGATTGACCGGCAGTACCATGGTGCCGAGAAGTGCTACATCATCCACGACGTTGCCGCGAAAGTGGTTGACCGCGAGACGTTCTTCACCACAAAGGAGTCAGGAGGCACGATAATCTCGTCAGCGTATCAGCTCGCAAAGGAGCAGATGGCGAGCCGATTTCCCCCAGACCAGTGGAACATCTACGTCTTTCACTTCTCAGATGGTGATAACAGCTCGAGCGAAGACAATACTCGGGCAGGAGAGCTGCTGCGGAGAGACATCATCCCGAACATTAACCTGTTTGGGTACGTGGAGGTGGGCGGCAACTCCCGCGGAGGGGGCTTTATCCGCTACCTTGACTCGGAGTTTCACGAGAAAGAGGGGGTTGTCCTAACTGAGATGGACGACCGCAGCGATATTATACCGGGCATCAAGGAGCTTCTCGGCACAGGCCGGTAACGACTTTTGGAAAAGATGAATGAGGTAGTTATGAACAGAGAACAAAACCTGTCAGCAGCAGCAAACGCCGACATCGGCCGGAGCAGCTTCGGAAGCGAGTCAGCGGATGTGCGAGCGCTATTTAGGCGCGGCGATCTGCAAAAACAGTACAGGGATCTTCATTGGAACGGCACGTTCGACGATTACCTGCGGGTCGCGGCCGCGAATCCGACGGTGACTGCGAACGCCTTCCAGCGTGTTCACACGATGATTATGTCGTACGGCGCAGAGAAGTACGTGCGTGGCGGCAGGGAGTACACGCGCTTTAAGTTCTTCGACGATCCGCTCGGCGGCGGACAAGACGCTGTGTACGGTATTGACGACAAGCTGATGAAGCTCGTGCAGTTCTTCGAGTCCGCGGCCAAAGGCTTCGGGATGCAGAAGCGCCTCTTCCTCATGCTCGGTCCTGTCGGCTCATCGAAGAGCACAGTGGCGAGGCTTCTGAAGCGAGGCATTGAGGCGTACTCGCACACGCCTGAAGGCGGGATCTACACCTTCGGATTCTCCAAGGAGCCGGTCAGAAGCCAGGATGCTACAGAGAGTCGGACAAACGTCGCCCGTGCGCTGCAGGGCGAGGTTGAGTGGTCCCCGATGAACGTGGAGCCGCTCAGCATCATCCCGCAGCACCTGCGCGCGGAATTCCTCGGGGTGCTCAATGCCGGAAGAGCTGGTGACAGCCAGAAGGTACAGATAAATGGAGGCCTGGACCCAGTGAGCCGTTACCAGCTCTCAGAGCTGCTCAAGGCCTATAACGGTGACTACGACAAGGCGCTCGACCACGTCATTGTCAAGCGAGTGGCCATCTCGGAGGAGGAGCGAACGGGAATCACTACGTTCCAGCCGAAGGACCCGAAGAGCCAGGACTCAACAGAGCTGACTGGTGACATCAACTACCGAAAGCTCGCCAAGTATGGCGTCGACTCAGACCCGCGGGCGTTCAGCTTTGATGGAGAGCTCTGCAAGGCGAACCGAGGCATGGCCGAGTTCATTGAGGTGCTCAAGCTTGAGCGAGAGTTCCTCTACGAGCTTCTGACTGCGACGCAGGAGAGAGTCATTAAGCCCAAGAAGTTCCCGCAGACTGAGATCGACCTCGTGCTGCTCGGTCACACTAACGAAGCGGAGTACGAGAAGCTCCAGCAGGATCGCTTCCAGGAGGCGCTCCGTGACCGTTCGCTCAAGATCGACGTCCCGTATGTGCTCACGCTCTCGGATGAGAAGCGGATCTACGAGAAGGACTTCACGAGCGAGAAAGTTGGCCGGCACATCGCCCCACACACGGTTGAGGTGGCGGCCATGTTCGCCGTGTGCTCGCGTCTTGACGAGCCGAAGAAGGGCGGAATGACGCTGCTGCAGAAGATGCGGCTCTACAACGGCGAGGCTGTTGCGGGCTACACCGAGCAGACGGTGCGCGAGCTTCAGGACGACGCTCCGCGCGAAGGCCACCGAGGAATTTCGCCGCGTTTTATTCAGGACTCTCTTGGCGCCTGCCTCGTGAAGGACACAGAGGAGACCCGGAAGTTCTTAAGCCCGTTCATGTTGCTTAACGTCCTCCGTGAGAGGCTCCCAGAGAACCCGCACATCACCTCGGATGAGGAGAAGGCGCGGCTGAGCGCAATCCTCGACAAGGTTGAGCAGGAGTACAAGGAGATCGTCAAGAAGGAGGTTCAGCTCGCAATTGCCGGCGACGTTAAGGCGCTTGAGACGATGGGCCAGAAGTACGTAGAGAATATCTCTGCCTACCAGCGCAAGCAGAAGGTGAAGAACCCGCTGACGCAGACCCTTGAGGAGCCGGATGAGAGGTTTATGCGATCGCTTGAGGAGAAGATCGGAATAGCATCGTCGGCGAAAGACGACTTCCGTCGCGAGATCCTCCAAACTATCGGTGCAATGGCTGCGAGCGGCAAGAAGTTTAACCCGCTCGACAACGAAAGGCTAAAAGAAGCTCTTGAGAAGAAGCTCTTCGAAGACACCAAGGACACGATTCAGATCAAGCAGTTCGTGTCAGTGGTACAGGACGACGAGCAGCAGCAGCGCTTCGACACGCTCAAGGACCGACTCATCAAGCGCTTCGGCTACAACGACGACAGCGCCACTGAGGTCTTGAAGTTCGTTGCGAGCATCCTGGCACGCTAGGACTGGGCCACATGGTAGAGCGGTCGCGAAAGAGCGCCTAGGCACCTAGAAGAGGCGCCCTAGGCGCTTCCCCGCCGCCGCTTGAGCCCGCGAAAGCAGCTCAGCGGCGAGGCACAGTCGTGGAAACCGGTTGCGCCTTGCGAGCTGAGAAAGGAAGAGCTCGCGTTCTGCTGGAAGGAGCTGGGTGCCCAGAAGCGCATTCCGTTGGCGAAACGCCGCCCCCTCGTCGTTAAGATCGAAGCCGATTTGCCTAGCAAGCGCAGCATTTCCGGCTGAGAAGCGCCCCTCAACGGATTGAAGCAGATCCGAATTGAACAAAGATTGTCTCTGCTCGGGAAATGCCATTTTGACGAATCGGACAAAGTTCCGGCGTGACCCCACGTCTTGAATTTCTCCCCGGTTTCGCATGAGAACCGCGAGGGTAGCGGATCGACCCAGAGACTCGTTGGTGTGAAGCTCACGAATGTTGCAGAGTGGAATCCCCGCAATACTTTGAAACTCGCGAATGAGAGAGCCGGAACGCTGCGCGGCCGCAAAACTGCCGAACCGAATTTCAATATCCAGCCGAGCAGCACGGTACAGGGGCTCTATGTGACTGTAGGCAAGGTGGTCTCCGATCGTGTTTTGATGAATGTAATCGGCGAAATCAATCGTTTGGGCGGAGGCATCCCAGAGCACCTCGAATTTGTAGCCGGATTCAAGCAGAGGGGCTTGGTGACGGAGAAAACACACGACTCGGACGGACTCGAAGACTGAGAAAAGGGTGGTTATGCGCTCGCTTGATAGCTCGTAGGGATGGACCATCTCCTCTGAGCTGATAATAACCGTGCTGCACTTGGAGGCAGCTACCTCCCGGCGCAGTTCGTCCAGCATGCTGTTAAAGAGTCGTGGGCTATCGGAGCCTCTAATGGCGCGAGCGAGGCTGTGGTGAGCAACATCCGAGAGACCGGTGCTTGGGTAGAGAATCCCCTGCGCCAGCAGCTTCTCTCTGGATGCATACAGCGCGGCTTGAATGGAAGTTGACCCAGTTCGATGACCACCGATGTGCAGGACGAGCCTAGTCATTTGAGCCTATGAAACGAGGTCAGCAGCTGGGCGGCTACAGCACGGGCACTGTGTTCCGAGAGCAGTCCACCGAATGGATATCGATACCATTCAGCGCAGGAGAAGTCACCCGGAAGCCGCGGCTCCGCGCTAGCATCGCGAAGGCGCGCTCCAAGGCATGAGCCAAGGTTCCATCCTGAAGTCCTGTTTCGGCCGGGAATGACAGCTTCGACTCGGGTATGCTGCAGAGGGCGGAAAGCGCTGCAGGACTGAACCAGAACATCGAGCCAGCGAAGAAAGCCAAAGCTGGACGCTGACCGTTTGAGATAGCGCCTGCTGCTGCGAGGATCACACGTGTTTGCTCGAGATTTGCTCCCCAAAACCGGTCGTGAGTTAGGAAATACTGTTGTGGACCGATTAGCCCAACATCTCCTTGTCGCAAAAGCTGCGAGCAGCGCCTAATCGTAACGGCATCGCCGCAAAGCTCCCTGAGAAGCGATTGTCGCCAGGCGTTGCCCTCTGCGCTGTAGAAGCTCTTCTTGAGGTGTAGCTTCAGTACCGCCCGGTACTGTTCGAGATTTCCGGCGCGAAGCAGGGAAATAAAGGGTCCGACGTCTCTCCCCCGGTTCTCGCTCAGCACGATCGTGAGACTAGCCGCGCAGCCCTGAAGCTGCTCTACGATGTACGGAACATCGCTCTCGTGTGGGGTAGTGACGAAGAGATCGAATGGTTCCGTGAAGTGAAGCAGGTGCTGCCGGAGCTCTGGGAGCGGGTCTACGTAGTAGGCGTGCACAACCACAGCAAGATCCGCCGGCAGGCTTGAGTTAGCTGAGATTGGTATGATGCGGACCGACGGCAAGGGCGAAGGTCCAGGCCGCTGGCCTGCCTTCGGGGCCCGTTCCAGGAGCGCTTCGATTTTTTTGGCATTGCTCTCGGAGCAGGAGGCAGGAAGCCACTCCAGAGAGAGCCCGTGCGGATTGTCTCTCAGAAGCTCAAGCTTCGCGATGCCGTGTCGGGCCGCAAGGCCTTCTGCCGCAAAGTGGGTCGGATTAGCGGCGAAGCAGCGCAGGGAAGCGACGTGCGCAAGCGCTCGCAAGATGCCGTTGCTGCGCAACTTCGCCCGAGCAGAGCTTCTCCACATCGCGCTTCTCTCAGCTCCGGTGGGCGAAAAAGCGGCGCGCAGGGGAATGCCCTGCCGCTTAGCTTCTGCTGAAAGACCTAGCTCGTAGGCGCTGATAACTTCAGCCTTTGAATCTTTTGGCTCGACAGCGCCCATCCAACGGAGGAACCAATCGGAGGCGGTCATCTGCTGCGGCACGAAGAAAAGGTAAGACTGGATGTGGTGCTGCTTATGCTGCGATTCGGTAGCGCCAACCAGGGTGCCACCGAGCCCCAACTGCTGCATCGATGTAAGCGTGCTGACGAAGCGATCCTGGGAACACACGACGAAGCTTGAATTTGCGAAGAATACTCCATCAAGGCTCGCTGTATCGCGGAGCGCCTCGAAGCCCACCCGGTAGCTGTAGAAGTCGTAGCCGATGTTCGGCCTATGGATCCAAGATACTCTCGGATCACGCAGCGCCTTACTTGCCTCAGAGTTGTCAGAGTTGCTGGTGGAGACAACTACGACTTGTTCAGCTACGGCCAGAAACCCAGCAACCGTCTCTTCGAATGTGCTGTGCAGGCCGCCATCGGGGTCGTAGTGAGCCAGCACTGCAGCGACGCGCTTCTGCACAGCTACCCCCTAGCCGCGCGCAGCCGCTGGTACACAGAGCGAGCTGGGCGATGAATGAAGGTGAGCGGACGGAGCAGCCGGGATATCGCATGCACGAGCGGACTGCGTCCACGGTAACGAAGCAGGCTCTCTGGCAGCTCTATTGCACTTGCCCTGCAAGCGACTGCCACTTCGCGATTAAGCCGGGCTCTCGCTTCGTCGACGGTTGCAACCGGATCAAGCGCGGCTACCCACTCTGACCTGCCGCACTCCTCAATGCTTCCGAGACCATCACGAAGATCTGGCTCAAGGTGGCATCCCTCGCCCCACTCATTCCAGGCGTTAATGAACAGGAAGGGATCTGGGCAGCTCGCACGAGTGATCGATGTCCATGCCCTAAGGTACCGCAGCCACGCACCGAACAGCGCTGGGGAGCTGTTAACTACGGTGAGAGGCGTGTCTTGCCTGCGCGCTGTGTTGTCCCAGCCCGGCATGGCGCCTCGATACAGCGTATACGGTGGAACCTCGCGTGCGGCGCTTTGGGCAATGACACTGCGGTAATCGACGAACCTCCCCTGAAAGCTGGGGTTGGTGACGGCTGGTGGCTGTGTCGGCGAGTTCTCCGCGCCATTAAACTTGTGCGGAGGGAACTCAACGAGCGCATCAGCGCCTACTTCTCGAGGGTCTGTGATGTCGTAGAAGTCAACGACTGCGATGTGAAGCCCCGGGAAACCGAGCCGGGAAGCTGCATTGCGCCATTTCTGGATCGATTGCGTGGGGTTCGGCAGCTCTTTAATGCGGTACACAACGAAGAGTGGCTTCTCGCTGACCTTAATGTAGCGAGCGTCTCGGAAGAGTGGGGCAAGTGACTCAATCAGCCTCTCTTCGTCGTTCTCTTCGTAGTGCTGCTCAAGCAGCACACTCTTCTCGTCCCCCTGCCAGGTGCGAGTCCAGTTTTCGTTGGCCCAGCAGACGCAGAATGGGAAGGAGATGTCGGAGGCTAGAAAGTTATTGACGGGAGTCTCAAGGATCCGGCGGCCGCTGAACCAGTAGTGGTAGAAACAGAAGCCGCTCAAGCCAGCCAAGCGCGCCAGCTCGGCCTGCTCGCGAAGCACCGCGGTGGAGCTTAGGTCGTAGAAGCCGAGTTCTCGGGGAATTTGCGGCTGGTGGTGCCCCTCGAAATTAGGCCGAGCCTTGGCAACATTCGTCCACTCGGTGAAGCCCGGTCCCCACCACGCAGAGTTCTCCGGAATGCGGTGAAACTGCGGCAGGTAGAAAGCGATCAGTTTGGCGTTGTCCTTCGGCGCAGCAGACGCGGCTCCGGCTCCTGGCAGCCGACCGGAGAGAGCTTTGTGGGAGAATGAGTCGTCTTGCATAACGGCTTGCGCCCAAGGATTAGCCAAGAGGGCGGCGCCGTCCTTCGAAATGGTGCCGGTCGACCCTCTGGGTGGCACGCATCCTAGCGGAGCGGAGAGCCTAAAAGCAACGTGAGTTGACCTAAGGTCACGTAATGAATAGACCCTTAGTGGTAAAATGGAATAAACGGCGGCGGCGCTCGCCGAATTTGCTGCGCTGACGACGGGCTCCTTAGGTGGAGAGCAGCCTTAACTGCCGGGAGATAACAGGGAGGACCGCTACCTGGAACGGCCGCTTGTGCCTGGCAGCCTCCTCTACGTCGGCCATCGTTGTGCGGATCGATTCGAGGCCCGGGGATGCTTTGAGCACAGCCGCTACTTCATCGCCGCTGAGGGCTCCTTTGCCGAGCACCTTGCCGGTGAGGAGCGACAGGTTGCGCCTAATCTCCTGGTACGAGCCCGCCACCAGCTCTGTCTCCCACTTGTTCGTTGATTCTAGGATCTGCTCGTACTTGAAGAGCGTGTTCACGCCGAGCTCTTCAAGGAGGCGAGAGTAGACCGATGCCACGACAGTAACCTCTTTCGCGAATTCCCGCGAAGACCAGAGAACCTCGAGCACAGGAAGCACACGCCTCAACAAGCTTAGGCGGACGGCATCTTGAGGCGACACTCCTAGGCTCTTGTAGTGTTCTCTGCGTCGCTCAAAGCGGACAAGTTCCTGTCCGGCGAAGACAAGCTCGGCATTCTCGGAAAGCGTTTGGAAGGTAGGTGCGTACAGGTCGGCCATTTCTAGCAGCGACATCTGCGAGCCGTGGGTGTGCAAGAGCCACCCACTCGCGTCTCGCAGTGCGGCACCTAATTCGAGCCAAAGCTCGGTAAATCCTGCGCAGGAAGATGGGGTATCGAGGTTTCGCAGCCTCTCGCGGAGTGGCTTGGAGCCCAAGATTAGGTCAGCGGCCAGGATGCACTTCATCGTCGCAGGCACTGGAATCCCGCTGCTGGAGGAGAGGTTATGAACGAACGGAATGCCGATAGCTGGAAGCAGCTCGTTAATGACGCAGCTGGCGATGATGTCATTTCTGAGCGGGTGCTCCAGGATCGGCGCGTGAAACCTCTCCTGCACTTTCGCCGGGAAGTACCCGAGCAGGAATGGCTCAAGCGCCTTGTCGGAGCAGAGCCTCGACGCCCGCAGCTCCTCTTTAACCCACATCTTGGTTGCAGCGCTGCACACGGCTAGCTCCGGCCGAGTGAGCCCCGCCTGTGATTCCGCCCGATCATCGAGCTCTTGCTCATCTGGCAGCGAGTCCCGCACACGGTCCAAAAATCCGAGCCTGTTCATGTCCCGCAGGAGATATCGATATTGCTCCAGGGCTCTAGAAGAGCGGCTTGCAGAAACTGAGAGAAGCAGCGACTGATCCCGGTTCTGCTGCAGCACTGAATTGACGACATCCCCGGCTATCTCCTTGAGCAAGGCATTTCTTGACTCAAGAGAGAGCGAGCCAGACGCAAGCAAAGGAGCGAAGAGCAGCTTTAGGTTAACCTCGTGATCGGAGAGATCAACGCCGCCTGAATTGTCGATTGCATCGGTGTTTATTCTGCCGCCCCGCAGTGAGTACTCAATGCGCGCCTCCTGGGTAAAGCCGAGGTTGCCGCCTTCGCCGACAACGCGTGCCCGAAGCTCATCGGCGTCGATGCGCACGCCATCGTTCGTGCCGTCATTTACCTCCGCATGCGTTTCACCGTTTGCCTTGACGTACGTTCCGATGCCGCCGTTCCACAGTAGGTCAACCGGCGCCTTGAGAATGTGCGAGACGATCGCCTCGCCCGTCATGGCAGCCGGAGCGTCTTCGGGGATTCCTAGGACGGTGCGGGCCTCTGGCGAAAGAGTGAGCTCCTTGTCGAAGCGATTAAAGACGCCGCCTCCCGCCGAGATTAGAGAAGCGTTGTAATCAGACCACTGCGAGCGGGGAACCCCGAAGAGCCGAACCCTCTCGGCAAAGCTCTTATCGAGGTCGGGGCTGGGATCAATGAAGATGTGCTTGTGGTTGAACGCAGCAATGAGTTTCATGTTGCGGCTGAGCATCAGCGCGTTGCCAAATACGTCGCCGGACATGTCACCAATCCCGACCACCGAGAAGGGAGCGGCCACGTAGTCGATGCTGAGGTCCTTAAAGTGTCGCTGCACGCACTCCCAACCACCTTTCGCAGTAATGCCGTGCTTTTTATGGTCGTATCCAGCAGAGCCTCCGGAGGCAAATGCGTCTCCGAGCCAGAAGTTAAACTGCTCTTTTGCTATGCTGTTGGCGATGTCGCTGAAGGTAGCGGTCCCCTTGTCAGCTGCCACGACGAAGTACGGGTCCGGCTCGTCGTACACGATGAGCCCTGGAGGGTGCTTGATCGCAGCCCCGTCCTTGTTGTCTGCCAGTGTCAGCAGAGCTGTGATGTACTCGCGGTAACCCGCTTCCACAGCTTTCGGTAGGGCGTCTGGATCCTTCGGCGGGGCCTTCAGTACGAAGCCGCCTTTTGCGCCGCTCGGCACGATGATCACGTTTTTGACACGCTGCGTCTTCATCAGGCCGAGCACTTCGGCGCGGAAGTCTTCTGGGCGCTCGCTCCAACGGATGCCGCCACGGGCGACTCGTGCGCTGCGCAGATGGGTGCCCTCGATGCTCGGGGAGAATACAAAGATCTCGAACAAGGGCCGCGGGTGGGGCATCACCTCGATTTCTCGAGGGGTGAGCTTTAGGGCAGTAGTGCTGGTGCCTGAATAGAAGCTGGTGCGCACGGTATTCTTCACCAGGGACACGAGAGCGCGCAAGACGCGGTCGTGGGTGATGTCGGCTACGAAGCGCAATGCATCGATCAGGATTGTTCCTTCTTCGGCAGCGCGCTGAGCACGCTCCTCGATCGAAAGCTTGAGCGATGGGTCGAATTTCCACTCAAACATTTTGACGAGCTGAAGCGAAACGTTGGGGGCTTGTGCGAGAGCCTTCCACATTGTTCTCTTCGTGGAGATCTTCTGCACTTGCCACAGTAGGGCGCAGTAGCAACGCAGCAGGTTAATCTGGGCTATCGTGATCGGTATTCGGCGCAGAAGGACGTTGAGCACGTCGTTTGCTGCCTTTCCAGCGAGGATCTCAGTCAGTCCTGGGCTTACCGCAGTATTGAAGTGCTCAGGGCTCAGCGGCACCCCGTCGTAGGCTCGGGCTATGAGCTTCAGAATGTGGATTCGGCCTGATGCAGGAGCACACGAGTGGGAGTGGGCCCGAACGACCTCAATTCCGATGTTTTCGAGCACGGCTATCGCCGAGCTGATGGAGACTTCAGACCCGCGAGAAAAAATAGAGACGACTGGACGCGCGTTGGTGGTGTGCCCGAGGTACAAGGCGCAAGCGATTCGGCTGGATGCTGCGGGGCCGGACATCTGTTGGATGTCGAACAGCGCCTCGTCGACCGATGTCCCTGCTTGGTAATCGGCCGGAAAAACAGACGGGTCCCATACCGGCGCGCCGGGCTCGTCGAGAAGCTGCTGCAGCCGCTCCTCCCAGGTAAGCGTTGCATGAGGAATTTGTGAGGAGAGCTCCTGTTCAGGGACGTCGCCGGAGTGGTTTGGAGGAAGGGGGGTGCTGAAATAGAGACGGTACTGTCGGCGCTTTGATGAGTCGAGGTGAATCTCGCTTGAGCCCTGAGGAGCTTGAAAAGCAGATTCAATAATCCGTTGAAGCTCCTCTTGGGTAGCGGCCGAAAATCGCTCAGGCGGCAGCACAACCACCGTGAGCGCACGGCGCTTGAGCTCGTCGATACACGAGAGTGTGCGGGTTGCTTCGTGGCTAAACACGCCGAGCGCAAGGCGAGTGATAAGCCTCAGACGGTCTGAGGGGCTTGCGAGCGCCTCGTCGGTGGGCATGTTGTCAACGACTTCGAGCATGTACTTGTAGTCGTGCGAATTCGGGGTGGCCCCTTCTTGTGCCAGGAAAGCAGCTACTTTGTGGCGTAATATCGGGATGTCTTGCGCTTCGTGTGTCCACGCTTTCGACGTCAGGTATCCAACGAGCGACAGAGCTGGTCCGCGCGCTCTCGGGAGAGCGATAACGATATTGAGCAGCGTAGCTGGTCGGTGCACTGCGGAGCTAAGCCTGAGCTTGCGTATTGATAGCCCCAGCTTGTTTGCGCGAAGCGCCTTGAGGTCTTCGAGGGTTTCCGAGCGAAGCTGCTCTGAAAATCTCCCGGCGACACGCCAGGCGCCGAAGCTCTCAGCTGGAATGAGATTGGCTGAGTCGTCCCACTGCGCTGTGCCGATGAAAAAGAAGCTGCCATCGGCCAGCCACGACAAGAAGGCATGTGCGTCTATTGACGTGGTCTCTCCGAAAGGAGTCGCCACACTTTCAGCATCAAGCAACGAGGCTGCCCGAACAGCACTCGTTGTCATCGCCTCGAAATCGAGAACGACTTGCTTGAGGAGCTGAAGAGTTTCTTGCAGTCGAGGCAGCAGGCGTGACGCGTCGAGCTCTGCTGCATCTCCCAACTCGACATACGAGAGCGCAATCGGCTTCCCATCACAGCGCACCACCGGGTGAAAGAAGGCAACCACGCGCGCACCAGCATCTGAGAGCCTCTCCGCTATCGAGCTGATGATAAACGGGTGGTCATCGAGCGCAAGGAAGAGCCGGGCCACGGCCCCGTCCTGCTCGATGCTTAGGGAGATCCGGTCGGGAGCTGACGCAAGCGATTCGAGCGCTCGGAAGCACGACCCAGCTAAGGCTGCAACTTCAGCCACCGTGCGGTGCTTAATCATCTCTGGTGTTGCTCGCGAGAAGAGCTGGTTCAGAAAAGCGCCGAACTTCGACTCATTCCCAGAGGCGCCGGCGAAAGTCAGCCGATTGAGGAGCTGACGCTGCGCTGGAGCGAGCAGCTCGAACACTTGCTTAACGAAAACCGAGGGGAATGCTTGTGGCGGGGATTCAGTCATTCAGTTGGTCCTTGAATGGAGGAGACGGCTTTCTGGCGAAAGTTCGAGAGCTTTAGAAGCTATGAGTCCCGATGAAAGTGGGACGCCCCGACTACCCCAAGCGAGTCTGCGGTGCAGTAACAAGTACAGCCTCTGAGTATACCCTCGATGAGGGTTCGGCAGCACCGAGGATAAAGACCTAAGCAGAGGTGGTAATTCGCACCTCAATAATTCTAATGCCTTGAAAAGAAACAATTATTTCGCGATAGACCACTTAAAGGACAAACGCCGTTACACAAAATAGCGTGGAAGCGTTCAGGGTCGGGCAGACGAGCCGATAACTCCCCTCAGAGGATGGGAGGAAAGCGTTCAAAGCAGTGAGGTTGAACCATGAGTGGCTTGCGCTTCAAATCATCGAAAAAGCTGCCTGCGGATTCGCCGTACCGGCGACTCGTCGCCGCTGCGCTGCCGAGCAGCGAAAGCTGCTGGCCCAATAAACCTCTAAGTCTGGGACAGTTTGGAACTATAGGTTGCTCAAGCGTTCAGCACAGCCTCGTTTTATCTGGTCTCGAGGAGGCGGTTTCAGCCGCTCGTGAGACCTCGGAAGTAATTAAACATGCCTGGGCAGCCCGAACAGACGTTCAGAGGGCCAACATTGAGGCCTCAGCACCGGCAGTACGCCAGGTTCAACACGCGTGGCTTCTCGCCGAATCGCTCCGTGAATGCAGCCTTAGAAGGCTGGTCGAAGCTGAGTATGCGCAATTGTCGCGCCTCCGAGGCGAAGAAGTTCGGCGTCTGCTGGACTGATGCCGCGGGTTCGGGGCGGCTTATTTTTTCTGTTCAGATTCGGGGTGTCTAGGTTGGAGGCCGAGCCGGTTCGGCAGCCGGTGCCGGAGCCGCCACCGGAGCTAGGAAATTGAATCAGCGCCAGGTACTTAGGTTGGGAACCTAAGAGGTCTTTGCGAGTTGTGGCAGACCTGCTCGATGTTTGTACTACCCACCGCAATGTGGTATCTCCCGCCTCTACGGTTACGGGGTTTTAGGCACCGTCGAGGTCACTCGACAAGGTGCACCTTAGGGCATCACTCGGACAGCATCACTGCCATGATCTGAGCTTTCCCTGAGCGTCACTACTTCGCTTGGCTTGGACCCGGAAGGGCCCGTCGTCTTTAAAATAGAGCAATCCTCGCTATGGTCGCATTTCGTTACAAGCATGTTTGCCTTGAGTCGTGGTCGACTCTCACCCCGCCGCAGGTTCTTACCTCAGACGAGATCGAGGACAGGATCGCGCATGTGTACAAGGACCTCGGCCTCCCGTTCGGCACTCTCGAGCGCCTGACCGGGATTAGCGCCCGCCACCTCTGGGATCTGTCTGAGCGTCCGAGCGAGCTCGGCACAACCGTTGTGCGCGAAGCGATCGAGCGCTCGGGCATCAGCCAAAGTGAGATTCGAGCGCTGTTCAGCTGCTCGGTGACGCGCGATTACTTTGAGCCAGCGACGGGCTGCCTCATCCACCGAAACTTAGGGCTAGACGAAAACGGCATAGCGCTCGATGTCAGCAATGCGTGCCTAGGCTTCATGGACGGCATCTTCTTCCTCTCGAACCTGATTGAGAGCGGAATGGTCAAGGCAGGTGTCGTTGTATCTGCCGAGCACACTCGTTGCATGATCGACAACACCTTCACCAACGTGCTTGAGGGGCGGCAGCTCACTCGCGACAAGCTGCTCAGGCTGCTTCCGACTTTTACAATCGGCTCCGGTGCGGTGGCGTATGTGCTCTGCCACGAGAGCATTTCGAAGACAAAGCACAAGATCCTGGGCGGCGCTACGCGCTCTGCGACGCAGCACTGTGACCTCTGCACGGGCAACGTTGATTACCACCTCGTTGATAGCCCGCCTCTCGGTCCCGTCATGGAGACGGAGTCCTCAAAGCTGCTCGCTGCGGCTGCTTTGCTTGGTGGGCGAACATGGAGCGACGCATCCGAGACGATCGGCTGGAGCCGCGACGACATTGACCACGTATTCTGCCACCAGGTGGGACGACAGGTGAACGAGGCCTTCTACGCAACGATGGGGCTCGACCACACCAAGGAGTTCACAATCTACCAGACACGTGGCAACCTGGTTTCCGCCGCTCTTCCAACCGCGTTCGTCGCGGGAATGGAGCCGCGAGGAATCAAGAAGGGCGACAAGATAATGCTAACCGGCTTCGGTTCGGGCTTGAACTCGCTCTTCCTCGGCATTGAATGGTAGTAGACTGAGGTTTGCCGGTGTCCGACCAGGTGCTTCCATTCCAGTCCCGTTTCGTGACCGTAGCGGGCCACAAGATGCACTACATCGACGAAGGCAGCGGCCCCGTCGTTTTGATGTTTCACGGCAATCCCACCTGGTCGTTCTTTTACCGAAACGTTATTCGTGAGCTGAAAGACTCTTTCCGCTGCATTGCTCCCGACTTTTTGGGGTGTGGGCTCTCTGATCGAACACCGGGGACGCGCTACCGCGCGATTGATCGAATCAACCAGCTCAAGGAGTTTGTTGAGAAGCTCGGCCTCACAAAGTTCTCGGTCATCATGCACGACTGGGGCGGCCCGCTCGGAACCGGGTTCATGCTCCGTACCCTCGAATCAGTCGAGAAGATCGTGTACCTCAACACAACGCTGACAGAGACAGAGAGCCTCCCGCCAATTATCAAGCTCGCTGCGATGCCCGTCATCGGCAAGCTGCTGACTCGCCACACCCCAACCTTTGTGCGGCTTACGACTTCGATGGGCGCGACGAAGCGCCTGACACCCGATATCGTTGCGGGCTACCGCCTCCCGTACACGACTCGACAGCGGCGCGACGCAATCTGGGACTTCGTCGCAGACATTCCATTTGATGCTGACCATCCGACGTACACGCAGATGGTTGATATCGCCGCAGGGCTTCCTAAGGTAGCGCAGAAGCCGGTCAAAATTATTTGGGGACTGCAAGACCCCTGCTTCCATAGAGAGATGCTCAGCAAGGTTGCGGCGCACTTTCCGAAGGCAGAGATCCTTGAGATTCCCGACGCATCGCACCTGGTGCTCGACGACGCCCCACAGATTGCGATACCGGCGATTAAGGAGTTTCTCTTGCGGCCGGCCAGCATAGACACGGCAACTCCAGCTTCGATCCCAGCTGTGCAGGGCCGTGAGGCAGGGAGCATCCACGCTGTGTATGATCGGGTCGTAAAGATCGCAGAGGCGATGCCGGCGGCCACGGCAGTCGTTTCGCCCCGCTGGGTTCGCGATCCGATTAACGGCAGTGCCCTGCACTACGCACACACAAACTACGGTGAGCTCGTGAAGCTCATAAACCAATACCAGCGAGGGCTTTCCGAGCTTGGACTGGCTCCAGGTGACAGGGTGCTGATGCTGGTGTCGCCGGGGGCTGATTTCCTTGCCCTGAGTCTTGCTGTCGCAGGTCGCGGAGCAACTCCAGTGTTCGTGGATCCTGGGATTGGGCTCAAGCGCCTCTCCCGCTGCATTCAGGATGCTGAGCCAGCGGCGTTTATCGGCTCGCCACGAGCACACCTGTTGCGCTTCTTGCGGCGCTCTCTTTTTCACCGCATTAAGTTTCATGTGACCGCTGCCGAGTGGTCTTTCTCGACACGCGGGCACTCGCTGGGGTACTTCAAGCGCTTTGCGAATGCGCCGATAGCGCCAGTGCCGCTGCCGGTCCTGCGCGATGACGGGTCGTTGCGAGCGCGCGACGCGGCATTAATCGCATTCACTTCAGGCGCGACCGGAACTCCGAAAGGCGTGGTTATAACGAATGCAACGCTTGAACAGCAGCTCCGCACCATTCGTGATGTGCTTGGCCAAGAGCCTTGCACCAAGGACCTAACACTTCTGCCGATCTTCTCGCTCTTCAATGTTGGGCTCGGCGTGGCGAGCGTCTTCCCGAGTATGCCTGCTGGCAAGCCCTTGGCGCTCGATGCAGCGCAAGCAGTGAAGCTTGTGACTGATCTTGGGATCGAGTCCTCGTTTGGCTCTCCCACGCTCTGGAACAAGATTGCTGAATACACCCTGCGCTCGGGAACAACTCTGCCGTCGATCCGCCGGGTTTTCATGGCGGGAGCTGCGGTGCCGAAGGCTACCATCGAGATTGTTAAGCGTGTTGTTCCAAACGGCGAGGTTGCCACCCCGTACGGTGCTACAGAGTGCTTGCCCGTTACGTTTGTCACGGGGGACGAATTGCTCACGGGCACCTGGTCACGCGCGAGGACGGGAGAGCAGGGGACCCCAGTCGGTCGGCCTGTGCCTGGGGTAGAGGTAATGATTATTGAGTCGAGCAATGACCCCTTACGGGATCTCTCTCAGGTTACGCAGCTTGCTGATGGAGAGATCGGGGAGGTAATTGTGCGCGGTGCGGTTGTCAGCCCTGAGTATCTGCACCGACCAGACGCGAACAAGTCGGGCAAGATCCTCGACGGGACGGGGTTCTGGCATCGCGTTGGCGACCTTGGCTACATAGACCAGCATGGCAATCTCTACTACTGCGGCCGAAAGGGACACTCGGTATACGTAAATGATCGGGCGTACCACAGCGTGCCGCTGGAGGAGATCTTTAACGAGCTACCGAAGGTGAGGCGCTCTGCCTTGGTAGGGATCCGTGGCGGGCGAGAGCCGGCAATCGTGGTTGAGCCCCTGCCGCAATTCTGGCCGGACACCCCACAGAAGCAGGAGGTGTTCGTGTCTGAGCTTAAAGCTGCAGCGGCGCAGACTCCACTTGCAAGCGGAATCGAGACGTTCCTCTTCCACCGCTCATTCCCGGTTGATGCCCGACACAACGCAAAGATCTTCCGCGATCAGCTTGCTCACTGGGCCGACAAAATCCTCTCAGGGCGGCAGGCGGCCTAGCCACATGGGTAGCCGCTACGCAGTCATCGGAGGCGGAGGTTTCGTCGGCAAAGCTTTAGCGAAAGCCCTGCTTGCCCAAGGCTGCACGGTGGTGAGCATCTCGCGCGGCTCCTATCCAGAGCTTGGGGCCCTTGGGATCGAGTGCATTAAAGCCGACATCGGCTATGGGTGCGATCGTTGGTGGCAAGCTCTCAAGGGCTGTGATGGTGTCTTTCATACAGCGGCAAAAGTTGACATGTGGGGAGGGTACGATGGGTTCTTTAGAGCCAACGTGCTCGGCACACGCAACGTTATCGAGGCTTGTAGGCGAGCAGGCGTCAACCGGCTCGTCTTCACAAGCTCTCCAAGCGTTGTGCACGACGGCAACGACCTGTGTGGAGTAGACGAGTCGTACCCGTACCCGGAGCACTTTGACGCGTTCTATCCGATGACCAAGGCGCAGGCTGAACAGGAGGTGCTTCGAGCGGATGTTGCGGGAGGCCTACGCACCGTGGCGCTGCGGCCGCACCTGATCTGGGGCCCCGGAGACACGCACCTGGTGCCAACTATCCTGGAGCGGGCACGCGCAGGCCGTCTGCGCCGAATCGGGCGGGGCGAGAACGTGGTTGACGTCACCCACATCGACGACTGTGTTCAGGCACATCTGTGTGCCATGCGCACGCTGGAGACCTCGCCAGATAAGGCAGGGGGCAAGGCGTACTTCATAAGCCAAGGCGATCCAGTAAACATGTGGCGCTGGATCAACCAGATCCTTGAAGCTAACAGCCTCGACCCGGTTGCAAAGTCACTTCCGACGCGTGTGGCAATGGCCGCAGCGTTTGTGATGGAGGGAGTCTCGCGAGTCCTGCGAGTCGTGGGGATTGAAGCAAAGCCACTTCTGACCAGGTTCCTTGTGGCTGAGATGGCTACGAGCCACTACTTCTCGATAAAAAACGCAAAAGCTGATCTCGGATATCTGCCGACACGGACGGTTTCAGAAGCCTTGAAGTCCACTTTTGCGAAAGCCGCGTAGCGTCTGCGCTCAAGTAATGCGCGAGCTTGTTGGCTAACCAGGCGCGAAGAGTCCAGAAAACAAAATCCAAGTTTCTCGCAGCGTTGTTGCTAGCGCCTGAATCGACTGTGAAAAACCGACGCTTGCGCGCTCTTCAGGGCTACACGGAACGGCCTACCGGCAAATTTTTCCTTTATGAGCGCGGCAGGGCGGGAGCAGAATTCATCCATGGCAATAAGGATGGTTCTCTCGCGCAAAGCCCCTGCGTGGGGTTCGATGTGCTCAGTACTGAGCACTTTCGCACTTCTGTGTGCAACTCTTGGAGCGTTCGCTCCTTCCAAGTCGTTTGCTTCTCCCGCCAAAAAGGTGCGGCGAGGCGAAGAGGTCGTGGTGTCGTTTAAGCCGCCGGTAAAGGGCGCCTCTGCGCGCAGCACCCGGCAGGTGCAGAATCTCGTGATACCCGGCTCGATGCGGCTCAAAAAGGTGAGCAGCCAGGGCTCAATCGGAGTCGTGTCAGCGTCATCTTTAGCTTCGGTGCAGGATGGCGCTGCAGTCGACATAAGCGACTCCGATGTGGCGCGGTTGTGCGACTCGATCGTTGCCAAGAACAGGAACGTGCCGGTGATATGCGAGGCTAACACGCTCTTCTCGGCAAGCGCGGTGCCGAACGACCCGAGCTACAACGTTCTGTACGGCATGACCAGGATTCAGGCGCCAGCGGCGTGGGACATCTCCACTGGCTCCAAGAGCGTAGTGGTCGCCGTGATCGATACCGGCGTGCAGTACACGCATCCGGACCTGTCAGCGAACATCGCGGTCAACTCCGGGGAGACCCCAAACAACGGCGTCGACGATGACCGCAACGGCTACACCGACGACTACTACGGGTACGACTTCATCAACAACGACGGCAACCCGATTGACGACCACTACCACGGCACTCACTGTGCCGGAACTGTGGGCGCGAAGGGCAACAACGGCGTCGGTGTCGCGGGAGTGGCATGGAACGTCTCTATCTTGCCGGTGAAGGTGTTGGATGGATACGGGTCTGGGACACTGGCATCGGTGGCAGCAGGCATCAACTATGCAACTGCCCGCGGCGCGAAGATCCTGAGCATGTCGCTCGGAGGAGGCTCAAGCTCTACTACCCTTGAGAATGCTATCTCCGCAGCTCGCGACAGTGGGGTG
>CANLJX010000007.1 GCA_947491545.1 Deltaproteobacteria bacterium | reverse complement strand
GTGACTTTCAAGACGGAGGTCGAGGTAGACCTGTACCGACTGTGCCAAGGAGTTAGCTACCTGATGCGCGGAGAGGTGGCGGCTCTCTCGGCTGAGGTAGTGGCCGAGGACTTTCATCCGGGCTGGTGCTCAACCCACAAGATGTACGAGTACCGGATCCTGGCACGACCTTCGCCGGCGGTGCTCGATGCCCGGCGAGTTTGGCACATCCCTAACAGGATGGACCTCGATCTGCTGCAGGAGTGCGCTGCAGTGCTGGTAGGCACTCACGACTTCTCGGGCTTCCGCGATTCAACTTGCTGCGCCAAATCAACGATCAAGACGATCTACTCAAGCCGTTTCGAGCGAGAGGGCGACCTCCTCGTCTACCGCGTAGTGGGCAATGGCTTCTTGAAGCAGATGGTTCGGAACATTGTTGGCACAGCGACAGATATTGGTCGGCGTCGATTGCGGAACCGAACGATGGTGCAGATCCTTGAGGGCAGGGACCGGAGGCTCGGTGGCGTTACTGCGCCCCCACACGGGCTCTGCATGGCGTGGGTCTCGTACGGGCCGCCACCTCAGCTTGCGCCAGTTGCCAGCAGGTAGGCGTGAACGAACGAGGCGGTGATCTGCTCAAGCAAGATGCCCAACCCGGTCAGCCCGCTGAAGACCCAGGCGAGCAGCACTCCAAAGATAGCAAGGTTCCAGGCGAAGATGTAGAGGAGACCGACGCCGTACCCTCCGCGGATTTCGTTGATGTCGGTCTGTATCGGGGAGATGTCGCGCACGTTGAGGGCGGTGTCGACTCCGTAGCAGATGCCGACCAGAAGCACTGCCATGGCGTGGTCTTTTCGCAGCGCTGCGGCAGCAGCCAGCATTCCTACCAAGGTGAATACCGGCAGGATGTACGGGGCGAGAGATATCAAGGCGTTCATGTGCGCAGTCCGCTTCGAGTAGGCGTAGACGAAGTGCCCTGAGTGCTCACCAATCTTCATGCCCTTGCGCTTGTTCCCTACCAGGTTCGAAACGATTGCGTGCTTTGACTCATGGATGAGAACTGATACGTGCCCTCGAATGAAGACCTGGCAGGCGACTACTCCCGCCACCCAGGCTCCGAAAAATATAGCCAACGCTTCCCCATCCATCGGGACGTGGGAGAGAGTCAGGAACAAAAGCACGAGTCCCAGGGGCAGCAGAACACTCAGCGAAAGGAAGAATGCAAATCCGCCGATCTTCTCGCTCGGTCTCGCTTCTGGTGCTGCCGGTTCCGTCTTGAAGGTTGGTTCGGGCAGGCTTGGGCCCTGAGGCTCAACAGGTTCGTGGTGCTCGTCGGTAGTCATCTGTGTCGCGTTGGGAGGCATCCGGTGAGAGCTGCTCGCCTCTCACCCGCTAGTTGCTTAGCACGGAATGATGCTGGGCTCACCTCCAATCATGCTGTGGCGGTCGTACGGACCCTAAAACCCGAACGGATTTTTGGCGCTCTTAGGGTCTTTCTTCCCTCCGTCTGGGTCAGACGGGCCCATCCCGAGGAGTCCGCCGACGATGCCGAGCGCCTCGCCGGGCAGATTGGTGATTGTGCCTGTCAGGAGCTTTGTAACATCGGGCAGGACGACGATCATCGGACTGCGGCCCTGAATCATCACTGGAACGACTAGCTGCTGCGCGTTGTTGAGGGCGCGGTTGAGGCCCTTGAAGCTTTTCACGAGCCCCATGGAGACATCCGGCGAGAAGGTGAAGGTTGAGCTGATATCGAGGTCCCCATTAGCGGAGATGGTGCCATCCGCGGTGATGGAACAGAGGTCGCTCACTGCCTTAACTCCGCTCAGCGTTGTCTGGCCGCCGGCGTACGAGAAGTTGCCCTTCAGCTCCCGGATCGCCGTGTCGTTCGCTGAGACGTGCTGCTTGTACTTGTCTGGCAGGCCTCCCGTAAGAAGGCCGCTGAAAATCGGGATCTCGGTGAGCTTCTTGAGAACCTGCATCGGCAGGTTGTTGCCCCTGAGCACGGCGTTACTGGCGAAGATATTTCCGCCGACGCGCATTGAGCTCGCCATCTGGTCGCCGGTCTGGCTGTTTACGCTCGCTGAGAAGGTGTTGACGGTTCCGCTCAAGCTCTGTGCCAGGCTGGGCTTGACGGCGCTCAGGAGCTGCTCAAGCTGAACTGATGAGGCGGTAGGCTGAGACGTGAGCGTGCCAGGCGAGCCCTGAGATATTTTAGTCGGAAGGTTAAGCTTGCCGCCGAAGCCGGTCACCGTAAGTGTCGAGATGTCTACACCCTTGGGTGTGACGCCAACCGCTGCATCAACCTTGAGCGGTGCTGACTGGTAGTTCAGAGAGAGCCCCTGCGTTGAGACCTTCAGGTTGTCAGTTGGTCCAGCCGCCTTGATTATTCCCGAGAGGTTTGTGACCTGTTGCCCGCCTGAAAGCGTGAGTCCTACCGATTTCGGCGAGACGCTCACGTCGATCACGGGGGCCTGATTGCCCGTCATGGTCGCAGTCACAGCAGCACTCGTCTTGCCGACAGGCTTGAGGGGGGCGAGCACCGGGAGCACGTTGTGGAGATTCGCCGCAAGGATAGCGAGGTTCAGGGAGTCCGACTTGGCGTTTGCATGTCCGCCGCCCGAGCGGAGGTCTAGTGCGGCGCTGCCTTGAATCGTGCCTGACTCTACGGTCAGAGTTAGGTTCGGGGCCTTGAGAGTCTTCTCTTGCTGGGCAAATTCGAAATCCGTTGCAGCCAGCGTGAGCGGGTGAGAACCATTGAGGCGGGCTGTAATCTGTAGCGTTGGAACTTTTACAATAGAATCGCTGACCACAACGCCTGCATCGAGCGCGATGGCTGAAATGGCGACGCCGTTTCGGTCGTGTTTTGATGGAATGACTACTGAGCCGCCCTCGACCTCGATTCGATCAACGGAGAGCGAGAACGCCTTGGTCGGAGCAGCAGCCGCGGTTGGTGTGGGAGCCGGAGTAGGGGTGCCCTTAGCAGCGACTGGAGTCGGCGTGCTTTGAGGCAGGCCTTTGATAGCGAGACCCTGTCCGTTGTTGACAAGGATAATCGATGGCTCAACCAGGCGAATGCTCTTCACGATGATCTGCTTGGAGAGGAGCGGGATCAGCTCAGCTTTTGCGCGCAGCGCCTTGACGCTTAAGCCACTAGCTCCTCCTTGGGCGTCTTTGATCACGAATTCATCAACGGAGAGCTCAAGAGCTGGAATCACTTCCACAGAAACATCCGAGAAGGCCACTGGAGCGCCGAGCGCATCGGAGATCTGCTGCTGTATCTCATCCTTGTGGCTGTCGACGTACGAGTTGACGTACAGAAGCGCGGCCCCGGCGGCTGCAAGAAGCAGAATGACGATAATCAACAGTGCTATGAGAATCTTCTTTTTCATATCGAGGTGAGTTCCAAAACGTAGCTACCTGATGGATTCGACCACCTGGTCGTTGTCGGTGCGGTCGCGCTGTCGTATCCGAAAAAGGACAGCGGACCCAAGGGACTTTGCGCTGCAAACCGGACGAGGATACGGAGAGTGAGCCAATTCCGCAAGAAATGTGTTCAAAATCGGGCCCTTACCCCCCGTGGGCTATACCTCGTGCGCCAACTGGGGTAGAAACTCCGGCGAATTCAGTGGAGTTGTGGGATTAGCTATGGGCCTGCGGGTCGTTATCAGCGCGGGAGAGGTTTCGGGCGACCAGCACTTGGCTAGGGTCGTGCGCAGCCTTAAGGCCCTCGATCCCTCGGTAGAAGTCCGGGGAATGGGGGGCAAGGAATGCCGCGAGGCGGGTGCGGAGCTCGTTGTGGACTGCTACAAGAGTGGAGCAGCGATGGGATTTCTTGAGCTCTTCCGGTCGTTCCGCGGCATCTTCTCCTCTTTCAGTGCGATGTCATCCCTTGTGCGCTCGTGGAAGCCCCACCTGGTGCTCCTGGCCGATTACCCAGACTTCAACCTGCGCCTGGCGAAGGTGGCGAAGGCGGCAGGCTCGAAGGTCCTCTACTACATCCCTCCGAAGGTCTGGGCTTGGCGCTCTGGCAGAGTCGAGGCGATTAAGCGCTCGGTTGACCACATCGCAGCGATTTTTCCGTTTGAGAAGGAGTGGTACCAGCAGCATGGATTCAACGCCGTGACGTACGTTGGCCACCCGCTTACCGACCAGAACAAGGCTAATACCGGCGAGTGCACTCGCGCCGACAGAATCGTGCTGATGCCTGGCAGCCGCAAGTTTGAGATCGAGCGAATGCTGCTCCCTATGCTCAGGGCCTTCGAGCGCATCAGGGCCGCGCAGCCTGGTCTGCAGGCCGTAGTGATGCTGGCTGACAATATGTCGCAGGAGTGGGCGAAGAGCTGTGCGGCAACTGCGGTCTCTCCAGAAACTATGTCAGCGATCTCCTGGAAGAAGGGCGGAGTGATTGAGGAGATGCGGCACGCGCGAGCGGGAATCCTCAAGTCAGGAACCTGTAACCTTGAGGGAGCTATCGCGGAGCTGCCCTTCGTGTCTGTGTACAGTGGTAGCCTGCTGGCGAAGATGATAGTTTTAACCTTCGTTAAGCTCAAAGAGTACTCGCCAGTAAATATTATGAAGGCTGGGACCGTGCCTGAGCTGATGCGTGTCAGGCAGAATACGGCTGAACTTGAGCGAGAGCTCCTGAGGGTTCTACAGGACGGGCCGGTGCGAGAAAAGATGATTAGCGACCTGCGAGACGTGCGCACAGCGCTCTTTAGCTTTGAGAGCTCCGGCAGACAGGCTGAAGATGTGGCCGGGCGTGTTGCGGCGCTCGTGACAGAGATGGCCCAAGGGCCACAAACGGAGGCAGCGGCAAACTGATGTACAGGCGAATACTTACCTACCTGCGTCCGCACCTCGCCACGTTTCTTGTGGCGCTGCTATGCATGGTCGCCTTCGGTGCGACTGACGGAGTTGTTCCGTTCCTAATTAAAGGCACGCTCGACGGTGTTTTCGGAGTAGAGAAGAATGCTGAGCTGCTCTACAAGCTGCCGTACATCATTGTCGGCTTCGCTGCAGTTCGGGCCGTGTGTGACTTCGGGCAGCAGTTCCTGATGGCGTCAGTCGGGCACCGGGTCACGGAGGACCTCCGCAACGACGTCAATCGTCACGTTCTCTCGCTCTCTCCGGACTTCTTCGTGCGGCATTCAACTGGGGAGCTTCTGTCGCGCGTGACGTCGGATGTGCTGCTCGTCCGCTCGTTGCTCACAGAGTCGACCGCGGCGATTATCCGCGACTCGATCCGGGTCGTGGTGCTGCTGGGCTCCTGCGTCTACCTCGATCCGACTCTGTCGCTCATCTCAGTTGTATTCTTCCCGATAGCGGGCTTGCCGATTGCCCGGCTCGGGAAGCGCATGCGGAAGCTCAGCAAGCGCGGCCAGGACGCGATTGGGCAGCTCTCGGCCCTGTTTCAGGAGAGCATGCAGGGGCACCGCGTGGTGAAGATCTTCTGCCGCGAGGATTTTGAGCAGGAGCGCTTCGAGAAAGGAAACAATGAGCTAACGAAAACCTTCATCCGCTCGGAACGGGTGAGAGCCCTGGCCGGTCCCATAAACGAGTTCATGGCGAGCCTGGTAGTGTCGGGTGTTGTGCTGTACGGCGGCTGGTCAGTTATCTCTGGCACACGCACTGCGGGCGGATTTATCGCGTTCCTGATCTCAGTCTTCCTGATGTACGAACCGTTCAAAAAGCTGACCCGCGTGAACGCCACTGTTCAGCAGGGCCTCGCAGGCGCCCAGCGGATCTTTGAGATTCTCGATACTGTTCCCTCGATTCGTGAGCCGCAGCAGCCAAGGAAGCTATCGGAGAGCTGCGAGATCTGCTTCAACAATGTGAGCTTCCAGTACCCGACCCGCGGCCAGGGCGACGAGCCGACCGCTGCGTTAATCGACGTCTCGCTTACAATTCCTGAAGGGAAGAAGGTCGCGTTGGTGGGCTTCTCAGGCTCAGGCAAGAGCACCATGGTTGATCTGGTCCCGCGCTTCATCGACCCGAGCATCGGCTCGGTCACTCTCGGTGGCACGGACCTGCGAGAGGTGCGGCTTGAGGACTTGCGCGCTCGGATCGCGATGGTTGGACAGCACACGTTTCTCTTCAATGATACGGTGTACAGCAATATCGCGTACGGACACCCAGGAGCGACGGAAGAGCAGGTGAAGGCTGCAGCCCAGGCAGCGTACGCGGCGGATTTCATCGATAGGCTGCCTCTTGGGTACGAGACGCTCGTCGGCGAAGGGGGCATGACCCTTTCTGGGGGAGAGCGGCAGCGCTTGGCGATCGCTCGCGCGATTCTGAAGAATTCCCCGATTCTTATCCTGGATGAGGCGACGGCTTCGCTCGACAACCGTGCGGAGCGCGAAGTGCAATTGGCGATCGAGGCGCTTGAGCAGGGGCGCACCAGCATTATTATCGCCCACAGGCTCTCTACGGTGCGTGACGCCGACCTTATCGTGGTTATGAGCGGAGGGCGAATTGTTGAGCAGGGGACGCACGAGGAGCTGTTGCGCCGAGAAGCCGAGTACTCACGGCTGCATGCCTTGCAGTTCCGTGAGTCCGAAGCGGTCAACTAAGAGTCTGCGCGAAGCAACTTGCTGCATGTGGCGCCCGAATAGCTCGGTGTGTCCCTAATTACTCTCGCCCGAAATCTCGCTCTCACGGTCTTGCTCTTCGCTCAACCGGCTGCGGCTGCCCCGCGGGCCCGCTCCACTCCTGAACCGGAGCGGAGTATTCGCACAACGCTACGCTGGAGCGATCTCTCCGTTCTGTTGGGGCGGTCACGCGGCCAGCAGGAGCTTCGGCACGTAAGCGTGAGGGTAAGAAACATCGGCAGGAATGAGGCTCGACATGTACAGGTCGTAGCTCATGTTCCGGGTGGACCACGGGTGCTCTTGCGCGGTCCGAAAACGCTGCGGGCCGGGGGTGCAGCCGTGTACCTATCCTCGGCGAAGACGCTCGCTGTTGGAGCCGGTAAGATTACGATAGAGGCGGGCTGTTTCGAGTGCCGGTGAGGCGGCATTTCTGTGGTCGCCCTCCGTTCCATAGGCTTGGCGTCCTCCCGCCCCAGCGCCGCGGCCCAAAAAAGGAGCACTGTGAGCGGGGTAACCCGCGGCTTTTACAAGGGCCTTTTGACGGCAGGGGCGTGGGCCGTTACACTCCCAGCATGTCCAGGGGCGGATTTCTCTCAGGTGTTAAGACGGTAGTGCTCGGCACCTTTGCGGCCGTGGTCATCAAGCTTCTCCGGCGTACCGTGCGTTGGCACTACGTCGGGTTTCCCGATGCTGCCACTCTGCCTGATGCCCCCCCCGCCGTTTTCGCCTTTTGGCACGGCCGGATGTTGATGCTCGTCGACGCGTATTGGAAGCTTCGAGGGAGGCGCACAAAGAGATCCTTTATGCTCATCAGCCGGCACGGGGATGGGCGCCTGATAGCCTGCGCCATCCAGCTTCTCGGCATACACTCTGTAGCTGGCTCGTCCAGCAGGGGCGGCATCGCTGCCCTGATGGAGCTGTGCCGAAAAGTCGAGGAGGGGTGCGACGTAGGCTTCACTCCGGATGGTCCGCGCGGTCCGCGGCAGGAGTGTAAAGCCGGAGTGGTAGCGGTGGCGCAGCGTAGTGGCGTGCCGATCGTTCCGATGTCGTACTCGACCGAAAAGAGGTGGCAGCTCTCATCGTGGGATGGGATGATCGTCCCTAAGCCCTTTTCACGGGGTGTTGTTATCTTGGGTGAGCCGCTAACGGTTCTGCCTGACGAGGATCAGGAGCATGCCCGGGCTCGGGTGCAGGATGCCCTCAATGTCATCACAGAGCGAGCGGACAGGTACTGGGATGCTGGGTAAGGCGTACGCTATTGCTACAACGCTGGCAGCGCCGTTTGTGGCAGCTGGACTGCTTGCATTTCGCCGCGGGCGAGCGCGCTTTAGCGAGCGCCTGGGGAGCTGGGGCACGATACCGGGCACTCCCTGGTGGTTTCACGGTGCTTCAGTTGGAGAGGTGCAAGGGCTCTCTCCGATCTTGTGCCTGCTCAAGCAGGAGAAGCCTGCCGAGAAGGTACTCCTCACATGCACCTCCCCAACAGGTCTTGAGCGAGGAAGCAGCTTGGCTGACTTTACGCGGCTCATACCTATCGATGCCCCGTTCCTGGTTCGGCGCGCGCTTCGAGCGGTGACGGCCAAACAGTTTGTAATCGCCGAGACGGAGCTGTGGCCCGAGCTGATGCGGCAGGCGCTCATGCAGAGGGTCCCGATTTCGATCGTTAATGGACGGATCTCGGATTACACTGAAGGCTGGTACTCCCGACTTGAAGCGCTCTTCTGGCCGCTCGTTTCGCAGTGCAGGCTTATCTGTGTGCCAGACGAGCAGCAGCGCGAGCGCTTCGTGGCGCTCGGCGCGCCTCCCGAGCGCGTGCATGTGACAGGACACACAAAGTACGATGTCGCGCCGACGTTTGCGGCTCAGGATGCGCGCGAGCGTTGCCGAACGTCGCTCTTCAGCGGTCTCTCTTCCAGCTCCCGAATCCTGGTGCTAGGCAGTGTGCGTCCTGACGAAGAGCGGTGGTGGCTTGATGCCTGTGCCGAGGCATGGAGCGCCGGGCATGATCTTCGGCTGGTGGTTGTGCCTCGCCACCAAGAGAAGTTCTCAATCTTCGCATCGCGGCTCAAGGGGCGATCGATCGATTTCGTAAAGAGAAGCGAGCTAGGAGCAGGCGAGCCTGCGCGGGGACGGGTGCTCTTAGTGGACGCCATGGGAGAGCTTGAGGGGTGCTACGCCGCGGCAGACCTGGCTTTTGTTGGCGCAACGCTCGTCGATGTAGGTGGGCACAATCCGCTTGAGCCAGCGATGTACGGTGTGCCAGTAGTAGTGGGGCCGCATATCGCGGTGATTCGCGGAATAGTCGAAGAGTTGCGCAGCTCACGCGGTATTATTGAGGTTTCGACTGCGCCGGAGATCTCTGGCATGTTGAGACAGTTGTTCTCCGGTTCTGCGGAGCTAGCAGAGGTCGGTGCCCGAGGAAAAGCTGTGTGGCAGCGGCATCTAGGATCAGCTCAACGTGTGCTTCGGCTTCTGGAGGGGGTGTAGCCAGATGGGACTGCTCTCAAGAGCCGCTTCTGTCCTGTACGGTGGCGTTGTGGCAGCCAGGGGTGCCCTCTACGACTCGGGTTTGCTGCGAGCCTACTCGTCGAAGCTGCCGGTCATCAGTGTCGGCAACGTCACTGCGGGCGGAAACGGCAAGACGCCGCTCTGCCTCTACATCGTTGAAGATCTCCGTTCGCGCGGGATGAAGCCAGTAATCCTCTCGCGCGGCTACGGCGGCTCTGAGAAGGGGCCTTACCGCGTGCAGCTCTCAGATTCGCCAAGCAGGGTCGGCGACGAGCCGCTTCTCATGGCGCAGGCAGAGGTGGCTCCGGTCTACATCGCGCGTTCGCGCGCGAGAGGGGCCAGGCAGATTGAGAGCGATCAGGCTGGCGACGTGATCGTGCTCGACGATGGCTTTCAGCACCGAGCCTTGGCTCGCAACGTAGATATCGTTTCGATCTTTGCGGGTACTCCGGAGGCAGTTGAGGCTTTCCTCGCCGGACGCCTCTTGCCTGAGGGACTGTTCCGAGAGCCACGTGACCGGGCGCTTCGTCGCGCCAGCATGTTCGTGGTCTCAGAGCGAAAAGTGGCTGAGAGCCAGGAGATGCTTCCGCCTCTCGACGAGCGCTTGCTTAAGGTACTTCCGGCTGGAACGAGCGTCTACCGGGCATACTTCGAGGCAGTAGGGGTGCGATGGCTTGATTCGGGTGAGCAGCTAGCTCCGCAAAACATTGGGGCGTTTGCTGCAATCGCGAATCCTGAGACCTTCTTTGACTCCCTTGTGCGGCTCGGATTTGCCCTGAGCGAGCGTCAGGTGTTTGCCGATCATCACCCTTTCTCTCAGCAAGAGCTGAGCGAACTCTTTGCCCGCAATCCAGGGCTGCCGCTCGTCTGCACCGAGAAGGATGCGGTGAAGCTCAGCGGCATGTCGGCCGAGCTTCGCAGCCGAATCGCGGTTCTCGCGGTGAAGCTTAAAGTCGTTCCGGCGGATGCGTTTGTGGTGCAGGTGCAGCGCAAGCTGCTGGGCGGAGCGGCGAGCTGAAGCAGCTGTCTTCCGTCTAGCAGGGGTCCTCCCTCAGCTCTACAAACTTTCGTGATCTTTTCTGTCCCAAGAGCCCGGCTTTTGATGCTTATTGCACACTACCGGCGGGCATCTCTATAGTCAGGGCGCACGCACGTTGTATCGTAAGCGCTATGTCATCAACCCCAAACGCCAAACGCCTGGACCTCTTGCGGCGGCAAGTGTCCCACGCCCCAGAGGCGCCTGGGGTGTACCTGATGCGCGACGAGCACCAGTCGGTGATCTACGTCGGCAAGGCAAAGGATCTTCGGGCCCGGCTCCGCACTTACTTCGGGAGTGGCGGCGACGGGCGTTTTCAGATCGGGTACTTGCTTCAGCGTGTGGCCTCGTTTGAAACTGTGGTTACCCAAACCGAGGAGCAAGCGTTCTTGCTGGAGCGCGACCTTATCGGAAAGCACAAGCCGCGCTACAATATCCGGCTCAAGGACGACAAGGCGTACCTCTCTATCCGAGTTGATGAGCGTGCTGAGTGGCCGATGCTTGAGACGGTCCGTCGGCCAGAGAACGATGGCGCGAATTACTACGGGCCATTCGCCTTCAGCACTGAGCTGAGAAATGTGCTTGAAGTGATTAAGAAGGTTATCCCGCTTCGATCTTGCTCCGACTCCGTGCTCTACAATCGTCAGCGACCGTGCCTTGAATTCCAGATCAAGCGATGCTGCGCACCGTGCTGCGAGCCGGTATCACGACAGGAGTACCTGGAGCTAGTGAAGCAGGCCGTGGCGATTCTCCAGGGGAAGACTAAGGGAGTTCTCTCGCTGCTAACTCAAAAGATGGAGGTGGCATCCGAGGCTCTCCATTTTGAGGAGGCGGCAGCTTGGCGAGACCGAATTGAGACCCTCGAGCGCTTCCAGTCTGGGCATTCGCTCATCTCTTTCCGCGGAGAGAGTCGAGATGTGTTTGGTTTTGTGCGTGAGGGTCCCCAGGCTGCACTCTGTGTGCTGTTGGTGCGCCAAGGCCGCATCGCTGAGACTAAAACGTTTATCCTAGACGACGTTCAGCTCTCAGATGACGAGGCCCTGGAGTCGGCGGTGCAGCAGTTCTACGAGGGAGGAAGAGAGATTCCTCCAGAGATCCTGATTCCACGCGAGCTTGAGAATGCAACCCTCATCCAAGCTGGCTTGGCGTCACGACGCGGCGGGAAGCTGGAAGTGCTCTGTCCGCAACGGGGCTCGAAGGCGCGCCTCATCTCGATGGCTGAGCTGAATGCCCGACATGCTTTCGAGGGGTCACGCACGCAGGAGTCGCGTTGGGAGGAGGTTTCAAAAGGGCTTGCCCAGATGATTGGGCTCAAGCAGATGCCGCGTCGCGTGGAGTGCGTCGATATCTCTAACTTCCAGGGCAGTGACACTGTGGGTGCGATCGTAGTGTTCTTTGATGGGATTGCCGACAAAGCCGCCTATCGTCGATACAAAGTGGCTCAGGAGGGAAAGCCGAATGACTTCGCCTCGATTTACGAGGTGGTGTCTCGCCGAATCCGGCGAGGCCTGGAGGATGGAGATATGCCAGACCTCTTGGTCATCGACGGAGGAGCTGGCCAGCTTTCAATGGCACTTAAGGCGCGAGAAGACCTTCGCGCTACGGTCGACATTGTAGCCCTAGCCAAGATGCGTACCGAAGGAGAGGTGCTGTCTCAAGACATCGAGCGGAAGCCCGAGCGACTCTTCATTCCTGGTCGTGATTCATCGTTGGGCCTGAACGAGGGAGATGCAGTAACTAGGTTTCTCGTTCGCATCCGTGACGAGGTGCACAGGTTTGTAATCACATTTCACCGGGATACTCGCTCGCGCCGCGTATTCCGTTCGGTCCTCGACACCGTTGCAGGGGTATCCGCTGAGAGTAGGACCAGGCTCCTGAAACACTTCCGTTCGGTGGATGCCATCCGTGAGGCTCAGCCGGAAGAGGTGGCAAAGGCCGGCCGGATCCCGCTCGCGCTTGCCAAGAAGGTGCAGTCTAAGCTTAAGCGAGGCGGAGAGTGATACCTGCGGCTCCGCAAAACCGTAATCCCTCCGGCAGGATATGTCTGTAGGGGCTAGTGCTGAATGCAGGTAATGACGCAGGGGGGCAGTTCTGGTGCATAATACCTGTATGAGAACGGTTCGACACGTAGTGCTAGCAGCTGTGGCGATTGTGGCTGTTGGTACCCTTGCCCTAGCAGGACACGCAGAGCGCTTCCGATACATGGACAGTGCCGGCAACATCCGATTCGCCGATAGCATTGATCAGGTGCCTAGACAGTACCGAGAGCAGATCTACCCCCCGACGCCCACTCCAGTGCTCGACAAGAGGGCTCAGCAAGAGCTTATGAGGGCCAAAGAGAAGGAGGAGAGTCGGCGTATCCATGCTGAACGAGAGAAGAAACGGGAGGCGGAGAAGCGGCGGGCTGAACTTGATAAGCAGCGCCTGCGCGAAGAGAGAGATCTCCGTCGGCGTGAGGAGGCAAGTAGCCTGATCCGTTCCGGTCGATAGGTACCTCCCGGTTTTGCCCTTCCTGAACCGCTTCGGTAGTTTAGCGGCCCGCGACTGGAGTCCTGAGAGCCCATTAAAACAAGGACTTAGGCTGTTAATCGCCGTTGTCGAACGGCGCCCCGAGGCGTGGTATCCTCGTAACTGGTCTGAATGCGAGTGTACAGGGGACGGGCGGCGCGTGTAGCGCGTTACTCAGACTCTATTCCACTCTCCCTAAAAATCCGGATCTGTTAGGTACGCCAGGGCTGTTGAGATGGTTTCGTCCCGCCTACGAAAGAAGAAGAGAAAGCTGCCGCGGGGCCCAGTCGACGGAGTTGCACCGACGAGTGTTTCGGATGAGTTCTTCAACCGTGAGCTTAGCTGGCTTGAGTTTAATCGGAGAGTTCTTGCACAGGCTCAGTCTGCATCGATGCCGCTCTTAGAGCGCCTCCGGTTTCTCACGATTTTTACCTCCAATCTCGATGAGTTTTTTCAGAGCCGAGTCGGAAGCATCCAGCAGCGGCTTGAGCTCTCAAGTCCGAACTCTCCTTGGCGCACTGGGTTTGAGCAGCAGTTGAAGGAGATCCGGGGGGCGGTGCTCGAGCTTTGCCGAGTGCAAGATTCGGTGCTGTCAGAGCAGCTTCGGCCGGCGCTCCGAGACAACGGCATTCACTTGCTTAAGTGGCAGGATCTCTCAACTAGTGAGCGATCGATAGCAACTAGGCTCTTTCACGACACAATATTTCCTGTCTTAACCCCCTTAGCGGTAGATCCCGGACATCCGTTTCCATTCATCTCCAATCTCTCGCTGTCTCTCGGAGTGCTTCTCAAGCAGCCGGACCACGACGAGGAGCTCTTCGCCCGCGTGAAGGTCCCGAGTGTGTTGCCGCAGCTCGTCAAAGTAGGTGAGTCGGAACACGTCGGAGAGGTGAGGGTTCTTAGCCTCACAGAGCTTATTCGCCACAACCTCCACGAGCTGTTTCCGGGGATGATGGTCCAGGGCGTTCTCCCATTTCGAATTACCCGTAATTCAGAGATGGAGGTCGATTTAGAAGATGGCGAGGATATCGTCGAACTGATCTCACAGGGGCTTAAAGAGCGGAAGTTTGCGTCTGTGGTGCGACTCGAAGTTGCCCCAAACCCGGACCCCTCGATACTTCGGTGCCTCATGGAGGAACTCGCCCTCCAGCCGGAGGACGTGTTTGTCTCAGAATCCGCCATGGAGTACCTGTTGCTCAAGGAGGTCTGTGAGCTGTCGGTGACGCACCTGAAGTTTGAAGCGTGGACACCAATACTTCCGCCGCAGCTTTCAGACGAAGATACGAACATCTTTACCGTGATGCGGTCATCCGAGATTGTTGTGCACCATCCGTACGAGTCCTTTAACGCGAGCGTGGAACGATTCCTACGCACAGCAGTTGATGATCCCCGGGTGTTGTCAATTAAGATGACGCTGTACCGTCTCGGTGACCACAGCGCGCTCATTCCCCTGCTCATAAGGGCGGCTGAGCAGGAGAAGCAGGTTGCGGTGCTCATAGAGGTGAAAGCCTCGCTCGATGAGGCTCGCAACATTCGTCACGCACAGATGCTTGAGGATGCGGGAGTGCACGTTGTCTATGGAGTTGTTGGGCTTAAAACCCATGCTAAGGTGCTGCTAGTGGCGCGCCGTGAGCACGACGCAACCCGCTGCTACGCGCACATCGGCACGGGCAACTACAACAGCTCGACTGCGCGCGCGTATACCGACCTAGGGCTTTTCACCTGTGACAAAGAGACGTGCGATGACCTCGTTGAGCTGTTTCACTTCCTCACAGGGCGGTCTCTCAAGCGCGACTACTCGCGAATTTTGGCGGCCCCGGTCTCGATGCGCGACTCCTTTCTTGCAGCGATTGACCACGAGATTGAGCTCCACAAGAAGGGGCTCGACACCCACATCATCATAAAAGCCAACAGTCTTGAGGATCACGGCGTCTGCCGTGCGCTGATTAAGGCCGCGCAAGCAGGGGTTCCAGTTGACCTCATCATCAGAGGCATATGCTGCCTGCGGCCGACTGTCATGAAGGGAGCGATTAATCCGCGCGTGATCTCTATCGTTAGCAGGTTCCTTGAGCACAGCCGCGTGTACTACTTCCGAAACGGTGCGCAAGATCCGCTCGATGGCACGATGTACATCAGCTCGGCAGACCCGATGCACCGCAACCTTCACCGCCGGGTCGAGGTGGCAGTGCCCCTGCTTGAGCGGCTCTCCCGTGAAAGAGTGTGGGAGCTGTTGAGCGCGCAGCTGCACGACGCTGTTTCAGCGTGGGAGCTGCAGCCTGATGGCTCGTACATTGAGCGGCAGCCCGAAGCCGGTCCGGTCTCAATGAGCAGCCAGCAGCTGCTCATGAAACTGTACCGCGACCGGGCACGCCAGGCGGCGATTCTGGGCCGCGGTTAAGCGCAGCAAGCTGCGAGGAACAGCCCGTATGCGGCCAGCAGCCTAGCGAACCTCAATCTGTAGGGAGAGCGCCTCTTCGAGTGCGCTTTTGTGGTGCCCAAGTCCCCAACGCTCAACGAGGAGAGACTTTGACGGCGGGAGGCGGAGCAGCAGCCGCTTTCCAGAGAGCCTAAGGTGAACTTTCTTGATTCGCTGCGAGTGCTCGCGGTCGAGGTCCTCAACGAGCCGGATGATGCCAGCGAGGACTCGCACAGCCTGCTTCTGCTTTGCGGACAATTCCGCAAAATTGTCGTCCTTGTCCGAGGGAAGAGGGCCTCGATGGTAGCGGACAATGAGGGCGACTAGCCGCCGCTGCTCAGGGGAAAGCCCAACTAAGGCGCTGGCTCGCACCAGGTATGCTGAGTGCTTCTGGTGGTCGGTGCTGTTAATAAAGTAGCCAATGTCATGGAGCAGCGTTGCGGCTTCAAGCAGGCTGCGCTGCTCAGCACCGAGGCGGTGGGAGCGCCGAGTCTGGTCGAAGATCTGAAGCGCGAGCCTAGCCGCATGAAGAGCGTGTGTCTCGTCAAATTGGTAGCGCCGACCAAGATCGATGCAGGCCGCCTTGAGTTGCCCTGCCTGTCTCTTGAGCGTGCTGCGGGAGAGCGACTCCTCGCTCTTCGCATGCAGGTCGTGCAGCACGCCATCCCTGAGCCCAGTTCTGGGGATGACAAGGGAGCTCACGCCGACTTCCTCCATGACGCCGCGAACGAGTGTCATGGCTGGCACGATGACATCAGCTCGGTCGGGCCGGAGGCCGAGGCGATCAATTCGCTGCTGTACGGTCATCGATGAGATGGCTTGCTGGAGCTGTTTCAGCTCCGACCGGCGCAAGGTGCGCGTACTCGCCTGCCCGAGGATGTCCTTGCGCAGATCCCCGAGCGTGTCGATGTTGCCGCCGGTTCCAATCAGCCTCGAGATCCTGCCGTGGTGCCGCAAGGCCTTGAGCCTCGTTCGCACCCGCCGAGCGTACTGCCGGATCAGGCGCTCGATGAGCTGCTGGTCTTTCGATGTCCCACGCACAGTCTCCAGGAGCCGAACGGTTCCCATGTTGACGCTCTCCGCGAAGAGAACGTGGCCGCGGTCGATAAAAGAGATCTCGCAGCTCCCGCCTCCGATATCGAGAAGGATGCTTGTGCCTCTTCCGAGCGGAACGATCGTGGAGACGGCTTGGTACACGAGCCGAGCTTCTTCGTCACCGCTTATCACCTCAATCGATATGCCGGTTGCGCGCTGGACACGCTGAATGAAGTCTCGGCTGTTTGCGGCATCTCGCAGCGCGCTTGTGGCAACGGCACGATAGCGCGTTACCTTGAATTCGTGCAGCATCGTCTCGAACTCGACAAAGGCTGCGACGCCTTGCTCCATAACGGTGGAGGAGATCTTGCCTTGACGAAATACGTCGCGCCCGAGCCGTACCGCGGCTCTTGAGGTGGCGAGTATCTTAAGCTCTCCACGAGAATCGAAGCGGCCAACTGCCATGCGCATGGCGTTTGACCCAACATCTATCGCTGCAAAAATCGTCATGGGGCTCTCAACGGCCTGAGAGGCTTTTACGCCGCCTCTAGTCGTCCCTTATTGCAGATTTCGGAGCTTCCGGAAATGCCCCTCGGGCGCGCTGGCAGGGGGGGGGCAAACAGGCTCTCTAAATCGGAAGAAAGGCATAAAAAAGGAGCTTGGCTTATTTAAAGAGCGCCAAGCTCCAGTCGCTCTGTTCCCTTTGAGAAAAACCTCATAGGGGTACAGGGCAAGTTTTTACGTAGTCGGTGTGTCAGCGAGAGATGTTCTCTACTCGACAAATTCACCACCGACCGGACGATTCGCCACCTCCTGCCCGAATGTCTTCGACTTTGAAACCAAAATCTTGGACATGGCCAGGATGGAGTCCTTGATGCTGCCGCTGGCGTAGGTCTCAAGCCCCAGCCGCTCGAAGGTCTCCCTTGCAGAGGCGAACGGGGAGATTCCGACCGCGGAGAAGATCTTTCTTCCCGAGGGCGTTGTGCCCCGAAGCATCGGATCATTGAACAGGCTTAGTGTAGCCTGATCAGGCTGATCCGTTGCCTCGCCATCGGTTACGGTCCCGATCAGAAGCTGGACCTGGCGATTCTGTAGGCACAGCTCCTTGCCATAGTTGATTGAGGCCGCGAGGCAGTCACCCATGGCACCGTACCAGGGCGTCATGCCCGAGCACGTAAGATCCGCGAGGCCGAGGGGTTTGCACTCCTCAACTCGCTGGAACCCATGGATGAGGCCGCCATTGAGGAGTCGCCGCATCAGCAGGATTTCTTTTCCATGCTCACGCGCCAGCTTGGAGAGTTCATCGAGGAAGTTGTTTTCTCCATCGATGATCTCTTTCTCAAGCTTGTGATACGCGATTGACTCGCTGTCGTCGATTACCTCGGCGATGAGCGTAACAGTTCCACTTTCCACCGAAGAAGGCTTCGTCGGGGAAAGCTGGATTACTGATTTCGCGGTGCCAGTCTTGAGGGCCGCCTCAAGGCTCGGTTTCTGTGGCCGGCTAATCAGCCCTGCGGCAATCGCCTTTTCGGCGGCCTTGGATGATTGCGGTTCGCCCCAGAGGGACATGATGCTGGATGCCATGGTTAGATCCTTATGTAATGGAAGCAACGAGGAAAGACCAGGAGCGCCACAGCGACGCTCCTGGTAATGCTCACAACATCCGGGTTCTACGCTCCGAAGAGGGTAGACCCATCAGTCATGATCACGGTTGGATTCCGCACCCCGGTTACCCGGGTAACAGATACAACCGAAACTGTCAGGTTGACGCATTGCAAATGGTAGACGAATCCGCCCACCACCGCGTAGAGGTCCCGCTCGTTGACGCAACGAGCGATCCCTGGATGAGTGGCGAGAATCGCCCCGCTTGGCGATCCGACCCAACCCAGAAGCTCTCCAGAGCGCCCGAGCACCAGGACGTAATCCATGAGGTGACCGTTATGGCGAGCTGTGAGGAACAACCAGGCTGTGTCTTGGCTGATGTAGCACTCCGAAGAGGTTACTTCGCCGTGGAGCGGCGGGTAACCAACGAGACGCTTCACTCCAGACTTGTCGAACAGAAAGAGCCCGGTGATCTCCCGGGTACTCTCCGATATCGATGTGGCGATTCCGAATCGGTCTCCGCTGAAAAGCGAGACTTCTCCGGTGATCGTCGCCAATTCGACCTTGCTCAGCTTGTCTAGCCGAAGCAGCGTTCCGCCGTGCATCCAAAACGGAGTGCCACCTTGCATTACCACCGCTGGCAGCCCATTGCGGAGTTGCGCGACTTGGGAAAGTCGGATCCCATCGTTTGTTGAGGTTCTAAGAAACACCTCAACCGTGGGCTTTCCGGACACTGTAGAAGTGACGAGCGGGCTCGTCGCCATGCTACGTGGCATCACATCTGGTCCACCCTTCACGAGGTCAGTTTTGAGTGAGTCCCCAAGGAGGACAAACGCTGACTTTAGCGTGTTGGAGAACCAATGGGTGCCTTCGTTGGTAATGATGTCGCTGCCCTCGCGCACCAGAATTGCTGGCGTACTCAGGCCCCTTGAGCTCGGCATCATCTTGCCAGCGAGGATCTCTCCTCGTCCGGTGTAGAGTGCCTTGATCTTGGTGCTCTTGAGCCAGGCTGCCCGGGGAGATTGCAGCGTGTGGCCGTTCGCCCAGCAGCTGGCTTGGAGTTGAGACTCCAGAGATTGTTCACCGGAGGTGAACAACCTCTTCCACCATGGGGTTCCCAGTCTTGCAATCAGCGCTCGGACGGGTTTCCCGCGCTGGCCGTCCTCGAAGACCGATCCGAACAGCTTTCGGAGGTCGCTTGGCAACCACCAAATCGCCCTCCTGGTCTCGCGAGGAAGGTCTACATCCCTGTTGAAGATGGAGACCCGGCTCTTTAGGCGCTGGTAACCGCCGTCGAGTTGCGGCACTCCGGACCCAGCTTGCGGCCTGTGAATCCCGCCTGCCGGATGTTCACCCGTACAGGCTTGACACAGCAGCACGAGGAATGCGTACCAATCAGAGACTCGGTTAGGAGTCACGAGTGGGGCACCCTTCGAGTCGCACATCTCTGGCGGATACAGCTCTGCTGTCGCCGCCATCGGCTTGAACTGAGCGAATCCAGCCCCATCCAGATCGAGCTGGAAGAGGTGATCGCCTCGAACCCGAAGGTTCTCAGCTTTCAGGTCCAGTCCGACCCAGCCTTGTGAGTGCGCCCACTCCAACTGGTCGTAGAGTTGCAGGAACACAGCTGCCAGCCTCCTCCTTGAGACTTTGCTGCGCCTCTGTCCCTTCGGAGTGCAGAAATCCGAGAAGGGGGCGCCGTCGATGAACGGCATCACAATACCTCCAACCGGTTCGGGCTCACCCTTGATCTTTAGTGCTCCCGTAGGGAGCACCATCCAAGGTGAACTGAAATCCCGGTGCGGAAGCTGTTCGAGGCGCAAGGCCAGCTCTTCATGCTTCCTCTCGGCAGCACGTCGTTTTTCGGCCTGCTCGGCACCCGTTCCATCAAACTGATCCCGTGGATTGAAGAAGATCTTCCACCCATCGCCGGCCGAAGCGAGCCTGAACTCGCCTTCGGCGCCGGACCCCTTGAGGGGCTTGGCGTCGATCTCGTGTCGCTGCACCGTGAGGCGCTGGATGTCAGCCGGGCGCACGTTGACGATCTCCTTGATGGAGGTCTCAAGTGGCTCGGCGACAGCTAGCAACGGCGAGGTCGATGCGGGAGTGTTCGCTTCCAAGGAAGGGGTAACAGGAGCGATTATAGCGCTCTTGCGGCCCAACTCTTGATAAACTCTAATCCCGCAGTAGGCGACCCCACCGCACAGCAGCCCGATGAAACCACGAAATCCGTACGTCAGAGCGTAAGCCCCAAACGTAGTGGCATCTGCCACGGCAAATATGTCTACCATGATAGGTCCTTTCTTTGCTGAATATCGAAAGACTTGACTCTCAGAACGAGGCAGAGAACCCCTGGCCCTAGAGCCAGGGGAGCAGCCAGCAGAGCCAAAACAGCCAGGAGAGCCATTTAACCCAGGGGCTAATCTCGGTCGAAAGCAGGGTCTCCCTTGTGGGGAGCTTCGCCTTAAGACCGAACCCCTGTCCGTTTCCAGATACGGCCTGGCACTCCACTGCCGACGAGGCGGCGGAGTTGTGGGTTGTTATCTGAGCCTTGAGAGCTTTCTCAACCGCTTTCACATCACCATCTCGGAACGCCTGCCAGAACGGCGGGAACGGCCTCGAGAGGTCATGCTGGACGACCACACAAGTGAAATCGTCATGTAGCTGCGGGCGTAGCGGCTCAAATGTGTCCTTCCACATGTTTTCAAGCTCAAGGCAACGGCCTGACTCGTCGCAATTACACCTCGGAGTGCAGGAATGGGTAACGAACTGCTTCTCGACCCTCGGTCGGCGAAGCAGCTCTCCGCCGTTCAGATTAAGAAGCGGTTCGGCTCCATCCGTGGTCACCATCAAGGACTCGACTTTGTCGGTCTTGAATTCCTCGTATACCTGGAAGCGCACCCCCTTCATTTCTGAAGGAGCGGTGCTATCCAATACGTACATGAGGTAGTGGGGATAATCACGACGCTGGGAGTTGGTCTTCACTTTTTCCCCGTTGAAGAAAAAGAACGAGTCTCCAGCTCCCATGGCAGCTGCCCAGTTAGGGGTAATTACCCACATACCGATCGTTGCCGCGAACGTTTTATGAAGCCGGTGACGCCACTTCGACGGGTCCTCGCTGTATTCAGCGAGGTCCCGTTGAAGATTAGCGACCACACGGTCATGAATCATTGCGGCGAACGTCTCCGGAGAAACGATTCCCGATCTAGCCCGAAGAATGTTCTCCGCCGCACTGAGTCCCCAGTTGAGGAGCAGGCTTGCGCCGACGGCAGAGTTCCACGAGCCAGAGCATCCATCCGCTACCGCGAGAATGATGCCCTTTTCGGTGACCCGAATGCCCATCCGATCCTGATTCCCGAAACTACCCAGCTTGTGGCCGGGCTGAGTGTGCGAGAAGCAGGGAAAAGATTGCTGGACCTGGTTTGCCAGCATTCGTCGTGCAGCAAACTTGTCGAATCCAACGCTCTCGGTTTGGCACATGGTGTGTGCCTCCTTTCATAAAAAGAGAAAAACTTGCCCATATACCCTTATTCAAAATGTCAGTCGAAATCAGGAGAAGATATTTTCCTCAGCCTTTGTCGACTGAGAGAGTGTACCGCACTCAGCCCAAATGTGTTTCCCTACGACGACTGACAAGAAATGGGAGATGAATTCAGACGACGGCTCCAATCACAGGTATGCAGCGCATTGTGAGGAACATCGGGCATCATCAGAGGTCATTCTAACAAGAGAGCGAGCAGGGTGAAGTCAGGGAGGAACAGACCTTGGTCGCGAGAGCGGTGAGCCTACGGGATGAAGTGCCTTGTCAGGTCGGCAGGAGCTGGATGTTTGAGACCTAAGTCAAGTTCGACAGCCAAATTGCGATGTTCTGAATTAATAGTCGCAATTTTTTTGTAATCCCACCCTGCATATAGAGTTCGGGGTTTCCCTTGATCACTGTTCTTAAACTCCCACCTAGACGCTCCGGCAAAGAACAGCTGGTGACCTCTGATGAAAAGAGAAGAATCGATTGCAGTCAAGAAGCGTTCCGCTGCCTCGTAGGTGAAGGCATACATACCGTCTCCTCTGCTTTCATTGCTCGGAAACAGAGCGTCGATTGAGCCTGTATGCGGAGTAGCAGGGGCTTCCGAGGGATTTAGATCGCCCCAAACAGTAAAGGGAGTAAAATTGAACTTGCCTGGGTATGAACCATACTTAGCCATATGTAGCACCTCGGACCGAGTCGTCGGTGAAGCAGGTTGTGTCTCAAATAGCCTTTTCATCTGGGCTCCCATCGGGAAAGCTGCATGCGAGGCAAAAGCCCCGCTTGGAGACACGATGGTTCTGGGTAGCAGGCGTAGAATACTGTGGAGGACAGTGTACATGCCGCCACGCGCCTCGCACTCTTCCATTTTTTCTGGGGCGAGGTCTGGATTTTGGGTCTTGAGCATCTCTGGGCAAAGAGAACGGACTTGAGCTAAGGTCTCGCTGCCAAGCCTGCTATCCGGGGCCGCGTTGTACGGCCGCCGGAAAATGTCTCCGGCTAAACCAACGTCCGATGGTGGACTATTGTCAGCTCTGTCGAAACTGAAGTGCTGAAGCGGATCAAGCTCGTGATTCCCAGCCAATACAATAACGTTCCGGTCAAAGCCCATTCCGAACTTAAGTTCTAGGAGAAAGTCCACCAACAGGGAGCCGGTGGCGCTTCTGTCAACCATATCCCCGAGCACACAGAGGAATGCCTGCTCTCCGTTCGACCACCGTTCAATCAGGTTGTTATGATCGATCAGTTTCACAATGGTGCTGATGTGTCCCTCTAAATCACCGACGAAGAAAGCTGATCCCGAGGAAGGTAGAGTTACCAAAAAACCTTCCTGCCGGGATGAGTTTGTGACTTCTCCTTGTGTGTGCGCTGCAAGCATCATCTGGCGGTAATCGAGCAGCTTTTTCGCGCTCTCAACCAAAGAGCGGGATTCGACCTTCTCTAAAATCTCGCTCGCTCTACCTGACGTCGGAGGTTGCTTCGGGGCCCTTTGCTTGTCGTACGATGAGATTCTCTGAAGTCGCTCCATCTTCTCAGGCAACTTGAGATCAATGCTGAGGCCGTATTTAAGTCTCTCATTGAGAGTTCTGAGGTGGTCGGCTAGTGAGGAATCGCGCAGGTTCGGGAGGTTCGGGGCGGCCTCGGCAGTCTCTGTTTCGATCGAATTTGTGGGGCTGCTCTTCTCAGGCGGTACCGCCGTTTCTTGGGGCGTTTCGGGAAGTGTTGAGTCGGGGGTGTTTGACTCGAGATCTTGAGCACCAGGAAAAGGCTGGCGCTCTACATCCACGGCTGCATCATGGAGTTTCTGGGGCGGTGGTGTATCTAGGATGGGTGGTGGAAGTCGAAGCGGAAGGGAATTCGCGTTGATATCGTCGATGTAACTCTCTGGCTTCGGACGGTCGGCTTGCTCTTCGGTGGGTGGTAACGTTACGTCAGCATCTCCGAGGATGATTGAGTCCCAAGAGGGTGTGCAGTCAGCTTCCTTCGAGGTAAGGAGCGGCTGCTCTACATCTAGGAGTACCGGTTCTGACTTCGGGAGCGGCTCGTTTTCAGCGCTGTTTGGGGGGGCCTCTGGCAGTTGGAAGCCTTCTTTGGTGTCTGTGACGTGAGTGCCTAATTCCGGAAGCTCAGGCGGCAAAGCTCTAATCTCGTTGCCATCATGCAATGCGGCGATGGCACCCTGCGCAGCTACGAAATGCGCTAGCGAGACCTCTGTAACTCCGCCCGGTAATGACAAGTCCTGCCTCCATGCCACACAGGTTTGCTGAGAGCGTTGTAGTAGCTCGTTTTCTTCACTCAGGTCTTTTAGTGTTGCAGCAATCGCCGCCTGTTGGTCGGATGCAGCGGGGAGAAGAACGGCAAGGGGACGCCCTGAGGTGCTGTGCTCCTGAAGGGCGCATCGAGCATCCTTCTTAAAGGCGTCAAGGTCGACGCCACTTGCAGTTGTGGGAACTGCCAGTAGGTCTGTGACGGTGAAGGTACGTGGGGGGCAGCTTGTAAGGCCATGAGCTGAGAGCCAATCTGCGGCATCCTGAATCGTACCCGGCGGCGGTATCAAGTTCGGATTAAACGATTGAGAGGCCGTCAGCTTCCTTTCAAGCTCAGCCAATACATTCGGCAGACTCGCCATGTGTAAACCCTGAAGGAATTGTTTGACCTCAAGCAATTCGGCATCAGTCGCTGGGTTTCCAGTCGCTACGAAATCTATCTTGATACTCCCAGTCAGTACGCGCTTGAGTGAGTAGGGGACCTGGGCCCAACACGAGACCTCTAGCTGCGGTATGGTACCGGTTGGAGTTTGAAAGCTTCCCTCGCGGAACCCGGGGGTATTAGTCCGGATTTGTCGCCACAATGCTGCCGAATCTTCGGGCGACACCACGGGAAGGCTCGGTAGTTCCGTGCTGAGGCTGGCTTGTGTCGCTGGGAGGGGGCTCATACGGTGGATACTTCTTGCTGGTAGCACTCCGTGGCTGTGACCGATGTAAGGCCTGGATGCCAGGACGCTTTATACGCGTTCACAGACTAACAGACCAGAGGAGCTACTCAAGGAGACGATTCAGGTGACTATTCAGATCAGCTTCCACTCGGAACAGCTTTGCCTCGCAACGCGCAGAGCAGCGAGTTCTTGAGATCCCCTGTTGAGAAAGGTTTGTTTAGTTTTACGTACCTGCAGTCCTCGTCTGGGATTGTCTCATGGCTCACGAGGGCCCCACTGGTAAAAACTATCGCGCTAGAGGGTAGGTCTTCGCGTAGCTGTCGAGCGAGGCTTGAGCCGCTCTGCCCTGGCAGGTTCTGGTCGATGATGAAGATGTCGGGCGTCTTTTGCGAGACCGAGAGGTGAGACATAAGCGACTCCGCATCAGGAAAAGCAACTGGGAGGTGTCCGAGGTTCGAGAGGGTATGCAGTAGGTTCGCCCGAAGGTCTCCCAGATCTTCGACGCAGAAGATCGTCAAGCAGGTGGGCTCCGAGTTGGGCAGACACTGGCGGGGAGCATAAAGGTGTTGTTCGGCGGGAGGCTCAGCGGACGGTAGTGAAATTAAAAACTCAGCACCACCCACTGCTGGATTACGGAAGGAGACATGTCCTCCGAATGATTCGACAATGGACTTGGCAGTCGGCAATCCGAGTCCATGGGCGCCTGCATGTACCTTGGTGGAGAAGAAGGGTTGAAACAGCTTGCCAGCAACATCGGCCGGCACTCCGGGGCCTGAGTCCTGCACCGATACGCATACCTCGCCCTTTTCGTTGCATTGCACACCGATAGAGATCTCTCCCACACCTTCGATGACGTCACGAGCATTGAGGGCGAGGTTAATGATCGCACGCTGTAAACGCACCGCATCTCCCCTGACCCAGAAGGCGCTGCTGACCGCAGCCACCTTGAGGGTGATTCGTTTCGGGATTGAGTGTTTCAGAAGAAGGCCTGTAGCAGAGACTATCGCCCCTACGTCAAGGAGCTTGGTAGCGTCGCTGCCATGAGGCTCAGCGTGTAGGAGCTGTGTGACAAGCTCCTGACAGCTCGCAATCACCTGGCTAGCCCCTTTGAGTGGCTCAAGGAATGTTGGCTCGATTCGGGCTTCAGCGGCCGCAGCGCGCACCTGTGCGTCAAGTATCGCCAGGAAGTTATTGAGGTCGTGGATCGCTCCAGCGAAAAGATCTGTGAGTCCCGCAGCAGAAGCGAGCCGTTCAGTGCGGCGCTCCATCTCGCGTTGCTGCTCTATATCAACGGCAACAAGGTCGTAGCAATCAATATCACCATCTCCATTTCGTTTGGGAAGCTGCTGCACGTGAAACCAATGGTAGCTGCCATCGCGGAGCCGTAGGCGGTGTTCATTTTCCAGGATATCTGGGCTGCTCCTCTTGCGGGCGTCTGGAAACGCTTGGGCGCGCGCCGCATCTTCGGGATGCACGAGTTTAAGGATTGTGCTCGGAATTACATTAGCCTCCTCAAGTGATACTCCGAGGGCCTCTTGAGTTGCGGTGCTCATGTGCTCGTACGTTCCATCGGGTCGAATCCGCACGAAGAGGAATCCCGGTCGTTCCACCAGCGAGCGGTAGTGTTTCTCAGCCACGGAGAGCGCCTTCAGGCTGCGGGCCTGTGGGGTGATGTCACGCAGAATAACCCAGATTCGAGTCAGTCTCTCATTGGAGATTCGACCGTAGACGACTGACTGGCAGGTCCGGCGCCAAACCGGGGAGCACTGAAGCTCAACTTCAAATCCCTGGGTAGAGAGCGATAATGACCTCCAGCGCCTGAACAGCGCCGGGCTGCCAGCTTCACGTGGTAGAAGCTCCGAGAGAGAGCGACCGAGGACGTGGTCGACGGTTGAGTGGCCCGCCCACAGTGCAAACGTGAGGCTAGCTTCAAGGCACCGCGAGGGTGCTGCGTAGAGCGCCTCCACAAAAGCTTCTTCGTCTAGAGAACATTTGACTGGCTGTAGGAGTTCAATGCAGCAAATGGCTGCCGAGCTTACAGTGATGAGATTTCTGAAGTCGTCTTGCGAGAGACGATGGCGGGCCCGCTGAAAGCCTTTGCCGCGTGGGCGCGAACCAAGTTGGTTGGTCTTGGCTTCGCCGGATGCAGCGGAAAGAAATCCGGAGCTGCCTCGCGGGGGCTTGGCGCTCTGCCTGGTCTCGGTTTCGCCCTTCGTCATGGACTTCCGTACGCTCCGCATCAGCCCCGAAACCTCCAGGCTGATAGCCTTGAGTCCGGGAGCCGCCGGTATAACACGGCTGTATTAAGGCAGATCGGAAAAGTGTCGGAAAGCTGCCGAATAAACGGTAAGTGACTGCAATAGCTGGAGAGGGGTGGCTACGCTTTTGCAGGTAACTCTGGCCGTCTGTGCCGTACGTGGAGGATCAGCATTACAGTGACGGAGAAGCTGAAAGCGCAGATTGCTACCACGTGGTTCATCGGTCTCTCCATGCTGAGCGAAAGCCGCAGCAGCACTGTTGAGATGATAAAGCTCGCGTTTCTCACTACGGAGAAGAAGGACGAGTCGTAGAGGAAGGAGATGATGAGCAGCAGCACGTCCGCGTAGATCATAACGTTGAAGAAGTCGACGTAGAAGAACGAGTTCGGATCGGGGAACTCCGAGTTGTTCACTAGGGCGGGCCAGGCGTGCGAGGCCCACGACAGGAAGCTGTATGCGCTCGTCACTAGTAGCACTGCGATTAGGATTGCTGACACAGACTTCTTGAAGTCGATGAATCTTTGCAGGTCTGGCTGGCCGTCGCGCTCACGGTGCCGAGAGTGGAGCCGGTGAAATACTACGGTTAGAGTGAACATGATTATCGATGCGATGAGATCGTATCCTAGGCCGATCACAGCTGGATCTGAGGCGTGAATCGGAGCGTGCATCGGCACACTGGCTATATCGTGGAAGAAGCTCCGTAGGGTGATGAGCGTAATAATCTCGAACTGCTTGGCGATGAACTCTGTCATCGACTCGGGGAGAATGATTACGAGCAGGAACACCTCGTATACGAGGATAAAGCTGAAGGGAGTGTAGATCGCCTTCAGGTAATTGAAGGAGTGCCCACGGTAAAGTGCAGGAACGTGATTGAAGAGGAAGATCAGCCCGAGGTGGCAGAGGAAAAACAGCACGGCGAGACGGATGATGACCACTTCGAATCGCCGAGTGTTCTGAGTTGTCACGTATTTGGTGAAGATGCCCGCCAGCCGGTGGGCGGTAGATTCGACGATAGTCATGCCGTATGTCCTGAAATATTCTGCCCGGGGGCGCCGCGATTGAGCTTGCCACGCCGTGGCTCTTTGAGCATGGGGTAAAATCGAGGCCAGAGGGCAGGATGTGGAAAGAGGCCTGCCCGGAAGAGCAGGCCTCAAGTTGTTGAAACCTTAAGGCGGAAATTGCCGCAAAAAGGCTCTTATACAGATCTGCCAAGAGAGCGCAGGAACCGGTTCACGTGGGATGGATGCCCAATCACGAGCGGAGAGCGTTCGTGAATGTCGCGAGGGACAACGTCCAGAATTGGGTCGCCTGCGGTGTTCACCGCCTGGCCGCCCGATTGCTCGACGAGGAACGCCAGAGGCGCACACTCGTAGACTAGCCGGAGCTTGCCGCGTGGACTCGTCGCTTCGTCGGGGTACAGGAAGACCCCCCCTGAACGGAGCACCCGAAGGCCATCCGCAACGAGCGAGCCAGCGTAGCGCTGAGAGAATCGTGGTTCAGCCGAGCTTTTAAGCTCGGTTATGAACGACTGCACCTCGGGGCGCCATTTGAGGGAGTTCCCCTCATTGACGCTGTACACAGCAAAGCTTTGGGGCTCTTGCATGCGGAGCTGCTCGTTTACGAGCACCCACTCTCGCCTGAAGTGATCATAAGCGAAGAGGTGCACTCCGTGACCCGTGGTGTAGGCGAGCATAGTCTGCGCTCCGTACACCGCGATGCCCGCAGCAGCTAGGCTCCTGCCAGGCTGTAGGAAGTCATCTCTGGTGGGGGTCACAGCTCGTTTGCGAGTGCGAAACACCGCAAAGATAGTCCCCACCGTTCCTGCATCGTCGATCAGCTTGCTCCCGTCGAGAGGATCGACGGCGATCGCGTAACGCGAGCCTGCATTGCAGTGCCGCGTTTCAATCACGTCGTCGCTCTCTTCGGAGAGAAAGAGCCCTAAGTGGTGCGAGAGCTGAAGGCGCTCCATCAGGACCTGGTTTGCGGCCAAGTCGAGAGGCACCTGCGTCTCTCCGTGCACATTCGTGGAATCGGCAGCACCCGCCAGCCCGCGGACTGAAGCGTTGCTCACCATCGAAGCTATCTCGTTGCAGCAAGACGCAACGTCGAGCAGCAGCCTGCTGAGCTCTCTTGTCGCAGCAGTTGGCGACTCCTCGTGCATCAGCACGAAGTCCCCAAGAGTCATGGCTTTCATGCCATACTCCCTTTCTCACCGTGTGGTGTTAAAGAGCCAAAAAACCTCCGTGTCTTGCACTGCGCAAGTCGGAGTGGCGTCAGTAACACACGGCAAAATAGCGCGCCACGAAGCGAGTGTTAGGAAGTGATGCGAAGTTGTGTCGCTTGCGTGAGGCGGCTTCCGTGCCGGCTCCCTACATGCCTACTCAAGAGCCTTAATTCCAGGCAGCGAGTTCCCCTCAAGCAAGGCGAGGAAGGCTCCGCCCGCTGTGGAGATGAAGCTAAACTTGTGCGCTAGCTGCATGTGGTGGATGGCAGCATCTGTGTCTCCGCCCCCGACAACTGTCAGTCCGTGTGCGTTTGCGATCGCTTCGCACATGTCGTGCGTGCCGCGCGCAAACTCCTCGTTCTCGTACGCTCCCATAGGGCCGTTCCAGACGATGGTCTCGGCGGAGTGCAGGGCTTCCTTGTAGAGCAGGCTTGTGGCCGGCCCGATATCGAGCGCCATGGTGTCAGCCGGAATCTCCTGCACGGGTACTGCTCTCCCAAGGCCCTTGCTGCTCAGCGCCGGAGCAACAACGACGTCTACCGGTAGGTAGACCTTGCAATCGCGGCGCGCCAGTGTGCCGAGCAGCTCAAGCGCCTTGCCCGCCAGGTCTGGCTCGTACAGTGAGCGCCCCATCTGGAGCCCCTGAGCGGCGAGGAAGGTGTTCGCCATCGCCCCTCCGATTATCAGCTTGTCCGCTTTCGACGAGAGGTTTACGAGCGCATTGAGCTTGCTGGAAACTTTCGAGCCGCCGATCACCACGCACAGAGGCTTGCGAGGATTCTCAAGAGCCTTCGTGTAGTAGTCCATCTCCTTCTGCATCAGCAGGCCAGCCGCTTTCTCCTTGAACAGCTTCGGGACACCCACCATCGAGGCGTGGCTGCGGTGAGCCGTCGCGAAAGCGTCGCTGATGAACACGTCTCCGAGCTTTGCGAGCTGCGAGGCGAATTCCGAATCGTTCCTCTTCTCGCCTGGCTGGAACCGAAGGTTCTCAAGTAGCAGAACCTGCCCGTCCTTCAGGTCAGCGGCAAGTTTTGTGACCTCTGCGCCGACGCAGTCCGGAGCCAGGATAACGTCTGTCCCTAAAAGCTCGGAGAGGCGCTTTGCAACAGGACGAAGAGAGAGAGCCGGATCGATGCCCGAAGGCTCGCCGAGGTGGGACATCACGGTTGCGCGGGCTCCCTGACTCAATACCGCTTGAAGCGTTGGGAGGAACTCTTTTATTCGGTTATCGTCGGTGATCTCGAGTTTCTCGTTGAGGGGGACGTTGAGGTCTGCGCGGATCAGGACGCGCTTTCCCTTGCAATTGAGGTCGCTTAACTGCTGCATACACCTATATACCAGTGGGTTCACTTATCCAGGCGGTTTCTACACGAAATCGCTCGCTAAGTACACGCTCCAAGGCTCGAACGCCGAACGTCTCGCTGGCGTAGTGTCCTATGCACAACACTGACACGCCGTGCTCCATCGCTTCGTGGTAGGCGGACTGCTTCGCCTCGCCAGTTATGAGGAGGTCTATCCCAAGCTCCGCGCATTCCGGTATGACCATCGTGCCAGAGCCGGTTGCGATCCCCACAGTCCGCACATCTGGCTTCCCGAAGGGGAGAGCTAGGGGCGGCGTTAGGATCCCTTCAATCTCCGACAGCATGGCGCTAATCGAAGTCATAGACGCTGGTTGAGCTAGCCTGCCTCTGATGCCGATAGTGGCACCGCCATACTGAAAGCACGGGCTCAGTTCAGCGAGCTTGAGCAGCGACGCGAGCTGCGCGGCGTTCCCGAGCTCTTGGTGACCGTCGAGGGGCAGGTGGTTGGCGTACAGTGAGAGCCCGTTCCCCAGAAAGAGGGAGAGCTTACGTGCCCAAGGGCCGACGATAGGAGCGCACTCTCCCCACAGTAAGCCGTGGTGGGCTACGAGGAGTTGGCAACCAGCCTTGACCGCTTTCTCGGCAACCGAGTACCCGGCGTCTACCGAGAACCCGACCTTCTTGATGGCAGATGCGGAGCTTTCAATCTGAAGCCCGTTTAGGGAAGCATCTTTGAATGCTTTCGTGTTGAGGGTTGTGTCGAGGAAGGAGCAGATCTCTCGTAGGTTTGCTGTGCTCATGCTGGTGCCTTCGATTGTTTCTATTTCTCGGGCCAAGACTTTTTGTTTGCCCGATGGCACCCTCGTACCAGAGCCATGCAGGGCTGTAAATGTCAATAATTTCATGCTGTTTGGGTGGGGCGCCCTCCGTTGCAACCCTAGCTCGATCTCTGCTACCGTTACGCGGTCAGTGAGGGCTGCTGTGGTATAGCAGCCTGGTAGTTAAAGGTGGTGTGACTCATGGGTTGGTTTACTCGTAGCAAGGCCCCGAAGCAGGCAGGCGATATCGCAGAGCCACTGCAGCTTCCGGATGATATCTGGACCAAGTGCCCGAAGTGCGAAGCGATCCTGTATACGAAAGACCTAAGGCGCGCTTTCGGGGTCTGCCCGAAGTGCACGCACCACTTCCGCCTCACTGCTCGTCAGCGCATACCCATACTGGTTGACCGCCACTCGTTTCTCGAAATCGACGCGAACCTGCGCTCGACCGACCCACTGAACTTCAAGGACAAGAAGAAATACAAGGACCGCCTGAAGGACATGGAGCGTAAGACCGGTTCGGTCGAAGCCGTCGTGACTGGGCGGGCGAGAATCCTCAACATCCCGGTCATGCTCGGCGTCTTTGATTCCTCGTTCATGGGCGGGAGCATGGGCTCAGTGGTCGGCGAGAAGCTGACCCGCCTGATCGAGCTCGGGCGTGACGAGCGTCGCCCGGTAATCATAATTTCAGCATCGGGCGGAGCCCGCATGCAGGAAGGCTTCTACTCGCTCATGCAGATGGCGAAGGTGAGCGCGGCCCTTGCCCAGCTTGGACAGGCCCATATCCCCTACATCTCCATCCTGACCGATCCGACCACGGGTGGTGTAGCAGCTTCGCTCGCGATGCTGGGCGATGTGATCGTTGCTGAGCCCGATGCCCTGATCGGGTTCGCCGGACCTCGCGTTATCGAGGGAACCATTAAGCAGAAGCTCCCAGAGGGCTTCCAGCGATCAGAGTTCCTGCTCGAACACGGAATGGTCGACAGGATTGTCCCGCGAATGGCGATGCGGGATGAGCTAGGGCTAATCCTCCGAAACTTCGGTTTCGGTATCTAGTTCCTCCGACCGATCAAGCTAACCCGTATACTCAGTAGCTCCGCTGCGAGAGCCTTTTCCGGCACCGGCATGAATCTAAATCATCCCCGCTTCGAGCCCCCCGGGTCTCCACGAGTGCGACGCATGCCGCACAACGATCAGCCGTCCTAGCAAGCTGACAGCCCCGCATAAAAAGGTAGCCCCTTTCGCCATCAGCCCTGCCTGGCTAGAGTCTGCCGTGGGCGAAAAGTCGCCCCCTTTTGTCACAGTTTCCGAAGACTTCCGTTGCTGATGCGAAGCCCCCTCCAAATTCGATTTCTCGGCCGTCTCGGAGCTCGAGCTAGCGGTTTTTCTCTCGTCTTTCTGGGCATGCTCGTGGTTGTTGCTAGTGTGCGGCCGGCCGAGGCCCAGCCCCTTACCCCGGATCGGAGTGCGGTTTTCTCCAGCGACTCGGCGCAGGCTCGAAAAGAACAGGACACCAACCTTAAGAAGTCTCTCTCGCCGGGCACCAAGGCGAGCGAAGGGCTCGACTTCCAGGCCCCCTCAATTGAGTTCAATCGCGACACTGACGAGATGGTAGCCAAAGGCGGCATCTTGATCTCCGAGGGGGGAGTTCAGGTGCAGGCCGATGAGGGCACCTTCAACATGAAAACAAAGGAGGGGGACGTCTCGGGCAACGTGCTGATGACGACCTCGGCGGGAGTTCTCTCCGCAAGCGCTGGTCACGTAAACATTCCGAGCGAGACAGGCACGTTCAAAGATCTTGAGTTCGACATCGAGGAAGGAGGCTTCAACATCAACTCCGATGAAGCCTTGAAGGTTTCAGAGTTTGAGTTTCAGCTCCAAAACACAGACCTGACCTCCTGCCACTGCCCAGACGGCACGAAACCGTGGGAGATCAAAGCCGGCTCGTGCAACATCACGCAAGAGGGGTATGCACACATATACAACCCAACGATGTGGTTTGAAGGCATGCCGATCTTCTACTCACCGTACTTGGCAGTGCCGGTCAAGCGTGAGCGTGCGTCCGGCCTGCTCACCCCGCAAGCGGGATACAGCAACCAAAACGGAGTGCTGTACCGCCAGCCGATCTTCTTTGACCTGGATGACTCAACGGGTGCAACGCTTAGCCCGTTCGTGGCCACCAACTCGCGTGTTGGGGCAGAGCTCGATTTTGAGAAGCGATTCTCGGCGAAGAGCCGGCTTGATGCTGGCTTTATCTACTCGAACGAGTCGCTCCGCTTCACGACAGTCGATGGTCAGCGGGTTCCAGAGCTGCGCGGACTCGACCTTGATGGGGTGTCTGACACCACGATCGACGAGAACCGAACTGCAGGCTTCTACAAGCAGCGATGGCGCTCCGATCCAATTGATGGCAACCCAGTTGAGGCGATCATCGACGCCCGATACACGAGCGACGACCTCTTGCTTCGAGAGATTCCAGCGCCACAGATCGGTGCGCAGCAGTCACAGTACCTCGCGTCGTCGGCCCTCGTGCGAGGCCAGCCTTTCTCGCTCCTGAGTGCTGAGCTGCGTTCGGAGTACACTCAGAGCCTCACGGCGCCTCAAGATATTCAATTTCAGCGCCTCCCGGAGCTGGCTCTTGGGACGGGCTCGACATTTCGTCCCTTCGGCTCAAACCCCTACGGCCTGAAGCTCGTGGCAGGGCTCAATGCGGTCGGCACGGAGTTTTACCGCGAGCAGTATTACGATGGCTCCCGTGTTGACATAGCTCCTCAGGTCTCGGTGCCGTTTCACGTGAAGAATTACTTCCGTGGAGCCTTCTCCGCACAGCTGCACCAGACTGAGTACTCGATGAATGATCGGGTAATTCCGCCGACCGTAACTCCCACCCCGGCAGCCGACAGCTCAAGCGACAACGGCGGAGGCTCAGACGAGGAGCAGCTCTTAGACAGCAGCATGAGCAGAACTCTTCCGATCTTGAGCTACAACATGACGACAGGGGTTGAGCGGGTATTCTCGCTTGAGCGCGACAACTGGTTCTCTCGTGCGGTAGGGCTTGGAGCCAAGAACGAAGGGACAGAGCTTGTTCGGCTCAAGCACACCATTGAGCCGACGCTCGGCTACACCTACATCCCGAGTGTCGACCAGAACAACAATCCTCTCTACGACGAGCTCGACCGATTCCGTGAGCGTAGCCTCTTCTCGTACGGATTCACCACCCGACTGTACGGCAAGGTAGTCGAGCCTATTGAGCGCGTGAGAGACGTGGAGGAGCTAGCGCCGTCGGCGGATACCCTTCCGATGTACGACCTCTCCGACTCGCTACTCGCGTTCGGCAGAAACATGGTGGTTGCTCCTCCGGCGTACATGGATGCGCGCGATGGCACGGTCCGGCAGCTCGGACAGTTCTCGATGAGACAGACGTACGACTCGCTAGTTGACCAGCAGAATGACGATCCAAGCCTCGATGCATTCTCTGACATCAACGCGGCTTTGAGCCTCTCTCCATCGTACTACTTCTCGACAGGGTTTGAGGCGAACTACAAAGCGCAGGAAGGCGATTTCTCCAGCTTCTCATACTCCATCGGAATACGAGACGATCGCGATGATGCTCTCCGGGCGCGCTACACCTTCATCGACCAGTCTATTAACCAGATTGAGATGAACGCCGAGACCAAGATCTTCGAACAGCTCAAAGCAGGGCTGTACGGTCGGTACGATGCCGATGCCTCCGAGTGGCTTGAGAGTCGGGGCCTCTTCCGCTTCATCAATGCGTGTAAGTGCTGGTCGGCTGATTTAGGGCTCGGACAGACCTTCAATCCAGACAATAAGCAGATCCTCTTTTCCTTTACTTTTGGAGGGTTAGGGGGTATCTCACAGGGCGGCGGCATGACGCAGTACTAGCCCTTTTCGTTAGGCTGTTGGGTGCGCTCAGTCGGAGGCAGTAGGTGAGAATTCTTCTCTTCGGAGGAAGTGGACAGCTAGGTTTTGAAGTCAAGAAGCGCGCGCGCGATCTTGAGTTCGAAGTTGTGTCGCCAGTCACTGCTGAAGTCGACATCTCAGAGCGCGAGCAGGTCCGTAAGTGCGTCGCAGCCATCAATCCCGAAGTGGTCGTAAACTCAGCTGCCTATACAGCCGTCGACAAAGCCGAGCACGAGAGAGAGGCGGCCTTCCGCATAAACCGTGATGCGGCAGGTTACGTAGCCGAGGCCTGCCGGGCGGCTGGGTGCCGCATGATTCACATCTCCACAGACTACGTCTTTGATGGCAGCCTCGGGCGCGAGCTGCGCGAGGGAGATCCGACTAATCCGCTTGGCGTGTACGGCAAATCGAAGCTTGAGGGCGAGCAGCGCGTGCTTGAGACGCTTGATGACAGAGCCCTTGTGCTCCGCACGCAAGCGCTCTTCGGGCAGAAGGGGGTAAACTTTGTCCAAAGCATGCTGCGGCTATTCCCGGAGCGGTCGAGCCTCAAGATAGTTGATGACCAGTGGGTCTCACCGACCTGGGCTGGCTGGCTAGCCGAGGCGATCCTCGATTTCGTTCGCATGCCGGTGGGTGGAGTTGTGCATGCCTCATGCAGCGGAATGGTGTCATGGTTCGATTTCGCGTCTGAGATACAGCGACTGGCGCGGCCATCCTTCAAGGGGCAGCCGTTAGCGACCCTAGAGAGGACAACTGCCGCTGAGCTAAATCGCCCAGCGAAGCGCCCGACATTCTCTGCGTTTGACACGAGCCTTATATCGTCGCTGCTCGGCCGCCCGCCGATCTCGTGGCAAGAGGGCCTGGCTTCTTACCTCGCTGAGATCGGGGTTCTTGAGCAGGAAGAGTCGCAGCAAGAGAAGTAAAGGACGATTCGAGAGCCCCCGGCAGCGGCGGATGAGCAAGCCGGGGGAGAAGGAGGAAACGTAGTGGCTAACCCAAGTGATGTTCGAGCAATTATCTTAGCAGGTGGGCAGGGGAGCCGTTTTTGGCCGCTGAGCCGTTCGGTGCTTCCGAAGCAGTTCCTCTCGCTTGGGGACTCTGGCGAAAGCTTGATTCAGGCAACCGCCCGTCGAATTGTGCCGCTCGTTGGAGAGGAAAATGTTCGGGTTGTGGCGAACCCAAACCTTGAGCCGCTGATCACGCAGCACGTGCCTTCAGCGACCGTGATCTGTGAGCCGATGGCGCGAAACACCGCAGCCTGCATCGGGCTGGCTGCGGCATACGCGATGGCAGAGAAGCCAGGGAACGATCCGGTGCTTATCGTTTTGCCCGCCGACCATGCAATCAAGGATGATAAGCTGCTGCGCACTGCACTGCAGGAGGCTGTTGATCGCGCGCGCGAGTCGGACGTGCTGGTCACGATCGGCATTCCGCCGACGCGGCCTCATACCGGCTACGGCTACATTAAGAAAGGGAAGGCAGTTGGTGGCCAGAGCTTCCAGGTGGAGCGCTTCTTTGAGAAGCCTAGCTTGGAGCGGGCCCAGAAGTACCTGGAGCAGGGGGGGTACTGTTGGAACTCGGGCATGTTCGCTTGGAGGGCTAGCGTTATCCTCGACTCCTTCCGCAAGCACCTGCCACAGATGGCTGAAGGACTTGACGAGATTCGGGGGCTCCTTGAGAAGGGGGGCGCCAAGGCGGCAGCGCCTCGGATCCACGAGCTGTTCTCAGGGTTTGAGTCAATTTCTATTGATTTCGGCGTGTTAGAGCATGCAAAGAACTGTGTTGTGGTGCATGCGGAGGAGTTCGGCTGGAACGACGTGGGCTCCTGGGACCAGTGGGCCGAGAGCTTTCAGCGCGACTCGGACGGCAACCTCGTAAAAGGGGACGCTGTCGTGATCGACAGTAGTGGTTGTGTTATAAGAACGGCCGGTCGCGTCGTGGCTGCCGTAGGGCTCAAGGATGTCATCGTCATTGATTCTGGCGACGCGCTGCTCGTTGTGTCTCACGAGCATGTCCAGGAGGTCCGTAAGGTGGTCGAAGAGCTTAAAAAGCGCGGCCGCTCAGACCTTGTCTAGGGCGCTACCCGGCTGCGGATTTCGTTTTTTCGTCAGGAGATTGGAAGTATGTCACAGAAAGTTGCGCTTATTACCGGCATCACCGGCCAAGACGGCTCGTACCTTGCCGAGTTCCTCCTCAGCAAGGGGTACAAGGTGTACGGCATGGTACGTCGCGCCTCAGTAGATAAGTACGAGCGAATCGCGCATATCATGGACAAGGTTGAGCTCATTCAGGGCGACCTTCTCGACCAATACTCTCTCATCTCAGTTCTCAAGCAGGCTCAGCCGACGGAGGTCTACAACCTGGCGGCGCAAAGCTTCGTTCCGACTAGCTGGGCGCAGCCAGTTCTCACGTCAGAGTTCACGGCCATCGGCGTTACCCGGGTGCTAGAGTCGATCCGCCTCGTAAACCCGAAGATCCGTTTCTACCAGGCTTCAAGCTCGGAGATGTACGGCAAGGTGCGTGAGACGCCGCAAACTGAGCTCACGCCATTCTACCCGCGCTCGCCGTACGGCGTTGCGAAGGTGTACGGACACTACATCACAGTCAACTACCGAGAGAGCTACGACCTCTTCGCCGTCTCGGGTATCCTCTTCAACCACGAGTCCCCGCGACGGGGCCTTGAGTTTGTGACCCGCAAGGTCACCGATGCCGTAGCCCGTATCAAGCTTGGTCTCTCCAATGAGCTGCGCCTTGGCAACCTGGATGCTCGCCGTGACTGGGGCTTCGCGGGTGACTACGTACAGGCGATGTGGCTGATGCTCCAGCAGGACACGCCGGATGATTACGTTATTGCAACAGGCGAGACTCACACCGTGCAGGAGCTCGTGGAGGTTGCATTTGAGCGCGCAGGTATCGATTGGAAGCGTCATGTGAAGATCGACAAGGCGTTCATGCGCCCAGCCGAGGTTGATCTCCTAATCGGAGACCCAACAAAGGCTGAGAAGCAGCTCGGCTGGAAGCCGTCAGTTTCCTTCCAGCAGATGATCCACATGATGGTGGATGCCGACATCGAGCGCCTCTCAGGCGACCGGTAGAACCAGGCGCTGAGGCTCATGCGCGCGCTCGTCATCGGAGCAGCCGGGTTCGTCGGCAAGTACCTCGTAGAGCACCTGCTTGAGCAGGGTGACCAGGTATTCGCCGGCACCCTGAAAGAGCCGATACCGCAACTCCCGGACACAACGTTCTCGGTGGATATCACTGATGCTGGCTCGGCTGCCGAGCTGATACAGCGCTCTCGGCCCGAGGTTGTCTACCACCTGGCAGGGATCTCGTTTGTCCCCGAAGCCGAGCAAAACTTCGACAAGACGCTGCTCGTCAACGTTGGCGGAACAAATAATGTGCTGCGCCAAGCACACCTCTTCTCGAAAGAGACGAAGGTGGTGTTTGTCAGCTCGGCTGAAGTCTACGGGCAGGTCAAGCCTGACGACCTGCCGATTCGCGAGAGCACCCCGCTCCGGCCTGCTAACAACTACAGCCTCAGCAAGCGCATGGCGGAGCTGCTTGCAGAGCGGTACGTGCGTCAGGGAGCGCTTAAGTGCACGATCGTGCGTCCCTTCAACCACATCGGACCTGGCCAGGACCCACGGTTCGTGGCCAGCAGCTTCGCTCAGCAGCTTGCCCGCATAGCGCTCGGGAAAGCGCCGGCCGTGATGCGGGTCGGGAACCTTGAGGCGCGGCGTGACTTCTCGGACGTGCGAGACATCGTGCGGGCGTACCGGCTCCTGGCTCAAGGGCCGGACGGGGTATTCAACCTCGGGTCTGGTGTCCCACGGCCGATCCAGTCGTTGCTCGACACCCTCATTCGAGTGTCCGGCGTGAGCGTCAAGGTGGAGCAGGACCCCGCCCGCATGCGTGGACCGGAAGTTCCGGAGCTCTTCACGAGCTTTGCGAAGGCTGAATCGGCGGTCGGATGGAAGCCCTCGATTTCATTCGAGCGCTCGCTTGAAGATATCTACCGACATTGGCACGACGTAGAGTCGAAGTAGCGATTCCTTTCAGGTCAACGATTGGCCCAATCAGTCCTAGCGCACGCAAGCAAGCACTAGCCGCTGTGCTCTGTATTTCGGGCGTATGAGGGAACCGCGCCCAAATAATCGTTTTGACCATCCCTTGTAGCGCCGTAACCCGCTGATATTACCGATGGTAAAGTTTCCTGCACGATCGCGCCGCGTTGCAGCTGGCTGGCATCCTAGATCGAGTGGCACACACGTAGGCGCGGATGTTGCTTCTTCCGCGCAACGAGGTTTTCTCAGAAGGGGGGCATGGAAGAGCAGCGACGAAAAATCCTGATCGTTGATGATGAGCCCTCGATCCTAAGTTCACTCAAGCTCCTCTTGCAGCAGCGCTTCGATGTTAGCACAGCTCGCGACGGTGAAGAGGCACTCGGCGTTGCAGAGAAAGAGAGCCCGGACTTGATCCTGCTCGACATGACACTCCCAAAGATAGACGGCATGGAGGTCATGCGGCGGCTCAAGGAGCGCTCCCAAGGGGTGCCGATCGTTATGCTCACTGGGGGGCTTGGCGTGCGCACCGCAGTGCAGGCGATCAAGGCCGGAGCCGATGATTTCCTAAACAAGCCGTTTGATCTCTCAGAGCTTCAGCGTGTTGTGCAAACGCTGCTTGAGTCAGGAGCAGCCGCAGCGCAGGGCAGGACGAAGGGTAGCGGAGACTTCGGCGCCCTGGTCGGAAAGTCATCGGCGATGGCTGGAGTCTTCGCCATGGTTGAACAAGTTGCTGGCCGTGACACGACAGTCCTCATCACCGGGGAGTCTGGCACTGGCAAGGAGCTCGTGGCGCGGGAACTGCACGAGCGCAGCGCCCGCAAGCATGCGCCCTTTGTCGCGCTCAACTGTGCTGCGTTTCCAGAGAGCCTGATTGAATCCGAGCTGTTCGGGCACGAGAAGGGCGCTTTCACGCACGCAGTCGAGCGGCGGCTAGGGCAATTTGAAGTCGCCGATGGGGGAACACTCTTCCTCGACGAGATCGGCGAGCTATCGCTCGCCGTGCAGGTGAAGCTGCTGCGCTTCCTGCAAGAGCAGGAGTTCTACAGAGTCGGACGCTCGAAGCCTATTCGTGTCAACGTGCGCGTTGTTACCGCCACGAACAGAAACCTGGAAGAGCTGGTCCGGGCCAAGGCTTTTCGCCAAGACCTCTTCTACCGAATTAATGTCATCAACATACCGCTGCCATCGCTGCGGGATCGGGATGAGGACATCATGCACCTTGCGGAGCACTTCAATCGCGCGCTGCAGAATCGTTACGGAGGGAGGGCCCTCAGCTTCTCTGAAGATGTCAAAAATCGATTCCTCGGGCACGGCTGGCCTGGCAACGTGCGCGAGCTTGAGAACGTGGTCGAGAGCCTCATGGCGCTCTGTCCTTCAGACACCGTGGAGCTGCCACACCTCCCCGCGCGTTTCCATGGGCACAGCACAGCAGGCGCCGGCGACCCGGCCGCGGCGCTTGCGAGTGGTCTAGCCTACGAGGATGCCGAGCGGCTCTTCGAGACCGAAATTATTGTGCGCGCCCTGAAGCGCGCCAACTTCGTGCAAACCCGCGCTGCTGAGCTGCTGGGAATCAGCCGCCGTATGCTCAAGTATAAGATGGACAAGCTCTCCATCAGCGAAAAAGGCGAGCTGCTGCGGCCTGGCCCGAAGCACGAGAACTGATTCCCGTGCGCCGACCCAGGCAAGGCGGCGCCCCAATCCGAAACAAGGGGCGGGGCGCCTTTTGTTACGGAAGGTTCCGACAGTCAGTTCCTCCAGTTGGGTACTTCCCAATTACGAGCTTGCCAGGAGGCTTGGTCTTGCCCTGCGCAAGCGCAAACTGACTTGAGTCTGCGCCGGACGCTGCCCCGTGATCATCGATGCCGGGCTGCTCGAAGAGAGCCGGCGTCTGGTCGAAGCCCGAGTCCTGCGAGTTGTTGAAGGCGTCCAAAGCCTCGATGCATCCGCTCCCGGAGATGGTTGCCTTGGTCGCGCCACAAAGCCCTTCGCAGAGCGTTAGCCAATCTCGGATAGGCTTGTCGCCGTAGCTCCAGTCGGTGCACACGCTGCTTCCGGCAGGCGCAAGTGCCGTTGTAGCAGCCAGGTTCAGCTTCGCAGCCGCGAGCTGCTTAACCATTACGACATACGGCTGGTTAGTCGAAAGCTCTAGCCCCGCATTGGACCCGAGCGCTTCCACGACTGAGTCGCAGGAGCCCGCGAGACAAGCCGGGTTGGACTTGCCGTCGTCCAGGCCGTGGCAATCGAGCACCTTGCTGCACACGGAGACAGGAGAGCTGGCAGTTGCAAAGTTGTTCGTGATCCACGGATGGGTCCCCCAGAAGCCTAGGGTTCTGGTGAGGCAGTGGTTGCTCTCCGGTGGGTCATCACACCGATCGCACGACGGGCCTGCAAGACAGCTCGACGTGCAGGTAGTGGCCTCCTTGTCGACAACAACTGCAGCACCAAGACCGAGCCCTGTAGTTTCACCTGCGATGTTGAGGGTTAACTCAATGCAGTCGCCCGGTTCAAGAGAGGTGTTGTCGCACTTGGCAACGAACCCGCTCGAGCCGCTGGAAAAGCAGCTACTGTCTCCAAGCACAAAATCCCCGACGGCTGGGAATACCCCATCGTTGTTCTTGTCGACAGCGGAACAGCTGCCAGTCACAGCCGTGTTGCTCGTGACGCACGCGCTGGTCGCGAGGTTTGGGAAAGTGACGTCGAAATGGCTTAATCCCCGAAAGCCATTTGCGCTGCATTCGCGGCTGCAGTAGGCAGCCGGGTCGCTCGCTTGGCCCTTGGTCCGACAGAAGTTGTTGTCCAAGCACGGCTCCCCTGGCCTGACAGTGCTTGAGCACGTACCAGCCTGCGGGCTGCAGATCTCGTACACGTAGCTCGCAGACCCGTTGCTGGACACCGTAGCCGGGGTGTAGCTCTTGAGCGATATCGCAAAGCCGGCATCGCTACAGCTGTTTTTCGGCAAGTCTTCGCAGATGGCACCGTTACAAACCGTCATATCGGGTGGTGTGATGGCGAGCGCCGCCTGCACCGAGCAAAGGCCGATCCCTAGAGGCACAGCACAAGCTGCCAACCAGCTCCCCGCACCCGCAGGGTGTTTTCTGTTTCTTGTTTTCATACGCTTCTCCCGCTTGTTTCATAAGCTTCCACGACCGCACGCCAGAGATGGCGCGCGGCATGGAGGCCTGTTCGGTTCCGTTCGGTCCTGCATGCCGTGGACGAGAGCGCTCACTGAGCAGTCGATCGGGCCCTCGCGTGCAGTGTTTCACAGTGACCGGGGCTTTGACCTATGGGGGGAATCACAGCGGGGCAGTGAGCAGAGTCTGCGCTGTGACGGGTTGGTGTTTAGTCAGACGGTGAAAATGAGAAGTATACTGTGTCTTGGCAGAAGCTGGTGCACCATGCGCCGGCTGGCAAGAGAGTCCCGCCTACTTGGGTAAGCGCCTAGCGCTTGAAGAGATCGTCGAGCGCAGAGAGAGTTTTTTTCTTCCCGTCACCAGAGTCGGACTGAGCCGGTCGTGGCCTGAAGTACTCGCACACATTCGATGAGTCCTTCTTCTTCACCCACTCGGCTGAAGTCTCGCGGCACTCGTGGTGTGCCGACTCGTCGTAAAACTCGCAGTTGAGGCACACATGCAAGTCCGACGAGCAGCGCGGACAGGAATCGCGGAAGCCGACGCGAGAGCCTGGGCTGGAGTCGAGCTCGAGGGAGTTCTTGCAGTGAAAGCAGGAGATGACCATACCGCTCCGGGTTTTAGTAAAAGGCAACCGGTTCGCAAAGAGCGCCAATCTAGAACAGTGGTATGAGAAGGCGAATGACCCTGCTGCAAGGTTTTCTCGATAGGAGCCGCAGCATGTTGCATCTTACCTGAGTCCGGCACCGATCCGTCGGTGAAGCCTCATCTTGAGTTTACAGGCAGTTACCCCCATGATGCGGGGATGTCAGAAGCAACCATGGAAAACGTCCCGAGCGCTAACGAAAGAGATTCATCCCCGCAGGCAAGGCTAAAGGCCGGGCTGCTCGAGCTGCGTTGGCTCTTTCGGGTCGTGCTCTCCTCGATGGACCGATTCTACTGGGACAACGGATTCTCTCGGGCTGCTTCTCTAGCCTACTCGTCGCTCCTCTCACTCGTGCCCCTCACTGCTCTGTGCTTTGGAATCCTTGGGGTTTTCGTCCAGACCCAAGACAGCATGGCCCAAGTGCAGCAATTTCTCTTTAAGCAGTTTGTCCCGGGCAACGAATTTCAGGAGCTGCTCGCCCACATCCAGCAGTTCAGTGACAACATGCGGGCACTTAACCTCTTCGTTCTGGCGACGTTAGTGGTGACCTCGTTGCTGCTGCTCAATTCGATCGAGTCAACCCTCAACCAGGTCTGGCAAGTGCACGAGGTGCGCTCGATAACTGATCGTCTCGCAATCTTTTGCGCAATCATTGTGCTGATTCCGTTCTTCGCGATCTCTGGCTACTATACGAGCGCGAAAGTAGAGCCGCTCTTCGCGGGGTTCGATCTACTGACATCGGCGTACCAAGATGTCCTGCCATTCCTGATAGACTTTCTCGCCTTCGTGGCGCTCTACTATCTCGTTCCTAAAGCGCCGGTACGGATCGTGCCTGCGCTGTTCGGTGCTACTGCAGCATCGATTCTGTTCGGGTTAGCCAAGCACTGGTTCGCCGTGTACATCGTGCGGTTCGGCAACTACGACCGGGTGTACGAGGCCCTAGCCCTCATCCCAATCTTCCTGTTTTGGCTCTACATCTGCTGGACTGTGGTGCTGTTCGGGGCGGAGATGACCTACCAGGCGCAACACCTTCCGCGCTCAGGCACTCTCTGGAAGCGATCGCTCATGAGCGTTGGAGACGGAGCCATGGTGATAGCGATGCAAACCCTTGTGCTGATCTCGAGGGCTTTCAAGCGTGGCGAGAAGCTGCCTAATGAGCTGGAGATCGCGGAAGAGCTAGGCTGTAGCTCGGTGGTGCTCAAGGCTTCTCTCGTAGCGCTTGAACAGGCCGGCATCATCATGCGCGGGGAGGGGAGATTCATGCCGCTGCTCCTGATGAGGGCCCCAGACACTATTACTGTAGCTGAGGTGCGTGATGCGGTCTTCAAGAAGCGCAGCTCAATGCTGATGGGAGGCGAAATGGGCCGCATGTACAAATGTTTCGATGGCGAAGCAGATCCGAGCACGGTCAGTCTCGACGATCTGCTGCAAGAGCAGACGGAGGTTCGCTCATGATCCACACATGCCGGCTTTCAAATGGGCTCTCCGTCATCGTTGAGGAGATTGGCCACGTCGAGTCAGCAGCATACGATCTCCTGGTTCCGGGCGGACTAGTTTGTGACCCCGACAGCACGATCGGATCGAGCCTCATCTACTCAGAGCTTGTGGGTCGAGGAGCAGGAGACCTCAACTCTCGCGCTCTCTCAGAGGCATTCGACGACGAAGGCATCCGTCACGGAGAGTGGGTCGGGATGGACCGCTTCGGATTCAGCGGCAGCCTCATAGCGAGCAAGCTGCCGAAGGCACTTGAACTCGTTTCCCTCATGATCCAGAGCCCACGATTGCCGGAAGAAGAGATTGAGAACATCCAGAGCGTTCTGCTGCAAGACATCGCGGCGCTCAATGACAACCCCGCCCGCCGAGCGATGGTGGAACTTAATAAGCGCTACTATCCAAACCCGTTTAATCGGTCATCGCTCGGAGATGCCAAGGGAATTCGGGCGACAGATCGAGACCGCATGCTTGAGCTTCATCGCCAGGTCTTCGGCCCAGAGAGGGCAATCCTCTCAATTGCGGGCAAGGTTAGCGCCGAGCAGGTTATGAAGGAAGTAGAGCGGCTTTTCGGCGGCTGGAGTGGCCCATCGGTCGCCATCCCAGAATTCGGGATCGTCTCGCCGCACGAGTACGTGCACATTGAAGTTGACTCTGCGCAGGCGCAGATCGTGCTCGCATCTCCCTCAGTAAAGTTCGGCGAAGAGGGATACTACTCTGGCAAGATGGCGGTCAGCCTCCTCGGCTCGTCGATGTTCGGCAGGCTCTTTATGGAGCTGCGCGAGAAGCGAGGGCTATGCTACTCGGTGTACGCTCGCCACGGAGCAAACACAGCCTACGGCACAGTTAGTGCGTATGTCGGCACCACACCAGAGCGGGCGCAGGAGAGCCTCGACCTGCTCGTTGGCGAACTGTGCCGGCTGAAAGGCAGCGTGACAGAGAGCGAGCTGGCCCGCGCCAAGACTAACATGCAGGCAGCACTTGTGATGGGTGAGGAGTCCCCCGGCTCGCGCGCAGCCTCTAATGCGACCGACTGGTGGCTACTCGGACGAGTACGAACGCTCAAAGAGATAAACGACGCCGTCAGTGCTGTGTCGGTTGAGAGTGTTGATGCATTTATTGCTGGGCACCCCTTCACACCGTGCACTATCCTGACACTTGGGCGGGTGCCGCTTGAAGTGTCTTCGTCTGTTATCACCCGGAGGCACTAGGAACATGGCTGCAGATTTCCGTAAAGATACACTTGCTAACGGGCTCACGATCCTTGGCGAGCCGAACAGCGCTAATGCGAGCGCGGCGCTCGGCTTCTTCGTGCGCACCGGAGCTCGAGATGAAACGGCTGCTGAGGCCGGGGTCTCGCACTTCCTGGAGCACATGCTCTTTAAGGGCACTCCGACGAGGTCGGCGATAGACATCAATCTGCAGCTCGGAAACCTCGGTGCACAGGCAAACGCCTTTACCTCAGAGGAGAACACGGTCTACTACTCGGCGATCATCCCGGAGAACTTCAGCGCCATGCAGGAGCTCCTGAGTGACATGATGCGGCCTCTGCTGGATCCGCAAGAGTTCGACATGGAGAAGAAGGTCATCCTCGAAGAGATAGCCCTCTACCAGGACCGCCCACATTTCTACCTCTTTGAGAACGCATTCAAGGACTTCTTCGGCGCGCATCCCGCCGGCAATTCTGTGCTCGGCACGCACGACTCAGTATCTGGTATTAGCCGTGATGCCATGAAGAGCTACTTCGATCGTCGTTACTCGCCGTCGAACATCGTGCTCGCCGCTACTGGCAACTTCTCATGGGAGAGGTTCTTGAAGGACGCAGAGAGGCTGTGTGGGCAGTGGGAAAGTTTTCCGGTAGAGCGGCCGTTGGTCCGCTTCGGCGGGAAGCATGGTGCCAAAACCTTCCGGCGCAAGAATCTCAGCCATGCTCACGCGGTGCTTGTTACCACAGGCGCAAGCGCACAGGACGAGGAGCGCTACGCGCTCTCACTCCTGGCGGCGATGTTAGGCGACTCGACAGGCTCTCGGATGTACTGGGATCTTGTTGACAAGGGGATTGCGGACTCGGCCAGCGTGGACAGTGATGAGCGAGACGGCACCGGGTGCTTCAGTGCCTACGTCAGCGCCTCGCCAGACCGGCTGGAACAGGCTATCTCAATCGCCCGAGATGTTCTCTCAACGCCGTTACAGTTCTCCGATGCTGACCTTGAGCGTGCCAAGTCAAAGATAGCCGCTCGGATTGTGCTCGATGGCGAGCTGCCCATGGGCCGGCTAATGTCGCTCGGCATGGAATGGACCTACCGCAACACATCCACTCCGCTTGCCCAGGTATTAGCTAAGGTGCAGAGGGTTTCCCGGCGCGACATCGAGAGCGCCCTTGAGCGCTTTCCGCTGACTGATTGGTCTGAGTACCGGCTACTGCCGGAGTAGAGGGGCTTCCAGGCTCATCAATAGAGCGGCGAGACCTAGAGGGAGGTACTAGTCGTCGTCCTCATCCTCGTCTTTTGTGTCCTTGTCGTCCTCGTCCTCGTCCTCGTCCTTGTCCTCGTCTTCGTCTTCGTCTTCGTCTTCTTCATCTTCGTCGTCAACGTCGATGTCGTCTTCATCGTAATCTTCATCCTCGTCCTCATCATCATCGGACTCGGCAACTGCGCCGTGAGCGAAAACCTCAGGGTCGATCTCTTCGAGAGCGTCACTGAGAGCCGACACGATTGATGCAAGATCCTCAGGAGCGCAATCTTCATTCTCGATCACAGCCTCCACCGCCGCACGAACCTCGGTAACGAGCGCTTCCTCTAAATTTGAGGCGCCTTCTTTCTTCTCGCCCTTCTCGGACTCCTCCTCATCGTCCGACGCTACATCTGGGTCGTAGTCTCCCTCAAGCCGCTCTTGGAGCTCCGCGAAGCCCTCAACGAGTTGGGTGAGTGCGTCAATAATCTTCTCGGTGGCCTTGGTGCTCATAAGTGGTGTGTATCCGAATTAAAGAGACCTTCGCGTCTATCGCGAAGCTTTTGTACTAGTTCTTCAGACTCGGGAGCCTAATTCCTTCCACGCGCTCAGATCAAGAGGCAACTGCCTTTTAGAAAGGCAAAAAGACACTCGTGTGGTCCCATGACCGCGCTCATTGAGTAAATGGGCGGCTCTTCGCGCGAGAGCCTAGTCTTGACATTTTTCATCTGGTCCCGTCAGTTTTTTTGTGGGCAAAGAGGTCGCTTCGGTAGTATTCAGACGAATAGGTAGAGTTCCTAGGAGGATTGAATGGGGTTCTGGAGGCTCGTAGTAGTGCTGTCCGCTTCGGTGTTGAGCGCTGGTTTACTGGCGTGCGCGCAGAAGGGCTCCCGGGGCAGCCCAACAGAAGTTCAGGGCAGCCAGGCAGGCGCGTCGCCGGTGGCATCTCCCCTTGCAATCCGAGTAGTAAGTCCGGCTCGCCTCACGACGATAAGCTCCCTTAGAGTTCTGCCTCCGACGATCGCACCGTCTGTGGGCAGATCGGCGGAGGCAGTCCCAGGGCTTCAGGAGCTTCTCGAGCGCAGGGCAGATGAAGCACTCTCGATGAAGGTGGTGTCAGCCTCCGCTGCGGCGAAAGCTGACTCGGTGCTGAACACAGAGGTGCTTTCCTACCAGGAGCGTGAGGGCTCGAAATTCGGCGGTGAGCCCGCAACGGTCTCGTTTCTCATGACCATCTCCCGGGCTTCCGATGGTGCGCAGGTGTGGCAAGCAAACTACTTTTTCCGTCAGGAGGCCCTCTCGGACAACTGGCTGAAGATCGGCCAGCGCTACGGCTCTAACGGCACCGGCTCGGGTTGGCTCTCGGCACGAGAGCTCTTTGACAGGGGCGTCTCTGCGGCGCTTGCGGACTTTGCGGCTCGTCGTGATGACCAGTTCGTGCGACCAAAGTCGGGCAGCTAAGTACCTGAAAACACCTAGTTCCGCCTTCGCAGTAGCTGTCGTCGCACAAAAGTTTCCCTCTGACGCGAAGGGAATCTAAGTGTTAGCATCCTATTCTCAAATAAAGTTTGTGGTCGTTTCGATCGACACAAGTTTTCGCCCCCAGTCGCCCCATAATCGCCTGTGTTAAGGCCAGGGAAGCGCGGGCTGGCAAACAGGTGACAGTCGATGTTTTTAAGAAGGTAGGCAGCCCTCATGACAGCAGCCCAGAAGCGCAGGTCCTCCCAGAGATTAAAGAGCCAGAAGTCGGCAAAGCTCGCCTCAGGGAAAGGAGGAGAGTTCAGTTGGTCGCAGGCTTGGATACGGGACAGCATCTCGCTGCTGCTGCTGGCGGGAGGTGTGTTGCTTCTGCTCAGCATCGGCTCGTTCACCTACATGAGAGTCTCCCGGGCCGAGCTAAATCCTCATGGAAATATCATGGGTCCCTTAGGGCATGCGGTCGCAACGCTACTTGGAGGTTTCCTCGGCCTCGGAGCTGTGCTCCCTGTCCTTGGGCTCGTTTGGCTCGCCTTCTTTCGATCGGGTGATTCTGAGGAGCGCCCCCGTCGCTACTCGCCCGGAGTAGTTATCCTCTCTAGCGTTGCGCTCCTTGCGAGCTCGACCGGGTTGATTGCGATGTTTGGTGATGAAACTCTCGCCGGCTCCGTTGGCTCGACCGTTTTTCGCGGTCTCTCTCGGAACTTCGGGGCTGGTGGTGCTTTCGTTGTGCTGACAATTCTTGCGGCAGTCAGTGTCGCAATACTCTTGCAGCGTTCAGTTGGGGACGTTGCTCACGGTATTCGTATTGGCGGGCAATGGTTACTCACTTGGCTCTGCTGGCGTGCACCAAAAGCCGCGGCGAAGGCGGCTGTCGTTGGGGGTAAGAGCGCTGCCCAAGGGCTCCGAGTCGCAGGTGAGGCCACAGCTAGTCTCTTTGTCTCTACGGGACCCGCGCCGCTTCCGGTTTCGCCTGGAGCGAGACCGAAGATCCGCAAATCGCCAGAAGGTGGCACGTCAAGCGAGGTTAGGGTTCCCTTCACCGTTACCGCTCCGGCCGAGGTCGAACCAGAGGTGATCCCTCGACCAGAACCCATCATCGTAAAACCGCGCCCACCAGAGGCGTCTGAAATTCGTACCCTTCGGCCCCCACCGGACAAGAAGAA
>CANLJX010000006.1 GCA_947491545.1 Deltaproteobacteria bacterium | reverse complement strand
AGAGAGTTCGCGTTCGCACTAAGATGCAATGCATACGCGGTGTTAGTGCCTCTGGCGGATAGTGTGTGGTGGGTCACCAGCAGCAGCCCGAGTTCTCAGAGAGTTCGTGGTAGGTAGGCGCGCAATCGAAACGAGAGGGGTTACCTATCGAGGGTTAGCTGACGCCTTGCCTCGTAAAGAGCTATGGCGACGGCATTGCTGAGATTGAGGCTGCGCACGTAGTCAGTGACGATGGGTATTCGCAGGATTTGGGACTCGGGGAATTGCCCCAGGAAAGCCTGTCCTAGTCCCTTGGTTTCACTTCCGAAGACAAGGGCATCAGTTGGTCCGAAAACCGCGTCGGTATAGAGCCGCTCTCCAAACTTCGAGAAAAGCCATATTTTCCCCGGTCTCGATTGAGCGATGTAATCCTCCCACGACTTGTGCTGAGCCAGTTTTACGAAGGGCCAGTAGTCGAGACCGGCACGGCGCACGGCCTTCTCTGTGATCTCAAAACCCATGGGCTCAATGAGGTGAAGAGGGGTGTCGGTGGCGGCGCACGTTCGGGCAATCGACCCGGTGTTTTGAGGTATTTGCGGCTCTACTAAAACTATATGCACGTGACACCACGAATTCTCTGAGAGAACGCGCTTTTACATAAAAGAAAGAATTGTGGCGATAGGGTTCATTTTTATTAATCAGGACGGTATATTGGGCTCATGTTGAACTCAACTGTGGTAGGAAGAATAGACGTGACTCCGGAGCTTATGATCCTCCGAGTTCGTCCTGATGATGGTGTTCCCAATTTCATTCCGGGGCAGTATGTGGCGCTAGGGATGCTAGGGGGAACGCCCCGGTATCCGGGCGCGGCTCCAGAACCAGAGGCTCCGGGTCCAGAAAAATTAATTAAGCGAGCATATTCCATCGGCTCGTCCCCGGAGCAGAGGGATTATCTAGAGTTCTACATTGCAGTGGTCCCGACGGGTGTGCTCACCTCGAGACTTGCCACGGTTAAGGAGGGAGGGCGCGTCTTTTGTCAGCCGAAGGTGACAGGAACTTTCACCCTTGATGGTGTTCCGCCTGGGAAAAATCTTGTACTTGTTTCCACGGGCACCGGGCTTGCACCGTTTATGTCGATGGTTCGGACGTCGAGCACATGGGGCTCAAATCGTCGAGTAACTGTTATTCATGGAGTGAGGTATCCGGAAGACTTCGCCTACTCTTATGAGTTGCGTACACTTGAGACCTCCACACAGGGCTTGGAATATCTTCCGATCGCCAGCCGGGCGGCGGAAACCTGGTCGGGTCGAAAAGGCAGGGTTCAGAGGCTCTTCGACGATGGAACGGTCAAATTGAATCCCGAAATGGATCATGTTTTCCTGTGTGGAAATCCTGCCATGATTGAGGAGCTTGAAGTTAGTCTCGCGACCCAGGGCTTCCAGGTTCACTCCAAAAAGTCTCCGGGAAATCTCCACGTAGAAAAGTATTGGTGAGCAGTTCTCTCTACGGCCCGTTTTGAAACTTGTTGGAGGGGTGTCTCGTCTCAGCCGAGGCGGGAGTATCGGACCCACCGAAAAGCAGGGGGAGGAAAGTTCCGGCAGGAAAGCGCACCTTGCGGTCTCCCTGCCGATATCGGCGCGACGCGTCGATGTATTGCTGTAGGGTTGAGAAATACCAATCTCGATATTCGGCCCGTCTTTTGTGATCTACGGCGAGGATTCGGGGGCGGTGCGAATAGCGGCTGCTGGTCTTAGTAGAGACCGGGAGCGAGCCCGGCTCGATAGTCAGAAGCCGATTGCGCCCCATAAATGATAAACCTACCTTCAAACGGTCTGCCACGATTTTTTGTCGCCTTTCTTCAAGCTTTCGCATCATCATTTTTGCGTATGCAGCCTGCGACAGCTTCTCATAGCCCGGCAATCGCTCATACTTCAGGGTGATATGGCGGACGTAATCATCGAAGCGAATAGACTTATTATACCGCTTCGCGGAGTTGTACCTGGCCCAATCCACTACGGTAAATTTTCGCTTCATCCCCCAGATCGCATCTCGAAAGCAGTTGTACCCCGGGTAATCAGAGAGCTGCTGGACTAGCCCATCCTTTACTGGCTGAAGGACAGTATAGAAAAAGTATTCTTCAACATCCTCCGGTGCGGGCATCAGCTCAACAGAGTAGCGACGTCCCCATAGAGGACCGCCAGGGAACTTCGGAACGAGGCGGCGGACGCTGCGGGCGATACACGAATTTAGGTCACGCATGAAAGCGGCTCGGTTCAGACCGGGAAAGTCAGCGACGCAATGGGTGTGGTTACCTTCGATCGCGAAGGCGTAAAGCTTAATGTCGTAGCGGGCGGCAAATTTCCCCACGTACCCCAAAATCGCATTCTCAAGGGGTCGGTTGTTCACGAACCAAAGCTCGGAATTGCGGCAGCGAGTCGTGATGAATGATGTCAGATCTGCGGTTTCTATTCTTGGATGATAACTCATACTCTTTCATTCGAGGGTCTGGCCGAGGAGTTGCGGGTACGCATCGCTAATCCGACAGCCTTAAATGAAATTCACGAACATTCTCCCGAATTCTCAGAGAACTCGCGGGGATCTCACATTCTCTGAGAGTGTGTTAGTAGAGGGAGGAGATTAGGCCGAGGTGGCGGGCAGTGATTTGACGGCGGCGCATTTTTAAGGTGGGGGTGAGTAGCCCATTTTCGACTGTGAAGTCCTCGTCTGCGATGCAAAAAGCCTTGATGCTTTCGTAAGTTGCAAGGGTTTCGTTAACTTTGTTTATGGCGTCCTGCAGCATCCCTCGGACTGCCGACATCTCAGAGAGTTTGTGGTCTGGGGGGACGGAGATTCCGGAGGAGGTTAGGAGGCTGCGCAGCTCTGGTTCGTTGAGCGTGAAGAGGATTACGCAGTAGGGACGCCCCTCGCCGTAGAGTAGCGCGTGGGAGATGAAAGAGAACCGCTTGAACTGACCCTCAACGGCTGTTGGTGGAATCTTCTTTCCTCCGGCCGTGATCACCAGCTCCTTCTTTCGGTCGGTGATAAACAGAAATCCATCTTGATCAACCGCCCCCACGTCGCCCGTGTGAAACCAGCCATCCGCATCCCATGAATCAGCGGTGGCTTTCGGTCGGTTGAGGTAACCGCGGGTTACGTTGGGGCCTCGAAGCATTATCTCACCGTCTTCCGGGGAGATTTTTGTTTCAACGCCCTCGAATGCCGGCCCAACGCTTCCGATCCTTCGCTGAGTTGGGCGATTTACATGGGTTGCCACACAGGTTTCAGTTAAGCCGTACCCCTCGCAGATCGTAATTTCCAGCGAATCGAAGAACTTGTTCACCCCTGCATCAAGCTTCGCGCCGCCCGATATGGCATGGGTAAAGTTAACTCCGAACAGCTCTCTCCTTATCTTACGGCGAATGGGCTGAAGCCCTTCGAATAGGAGGTGTTCTAGAAGCCCTAGGGGTTTTCCCGCGCTCCGGCGCTCGTACGTCGATTGAGCGTTAGAAACACAGAGCCCTAATATCCGTTGCTGCAGGCTCTTGCCCGCTGCGCGGGCTTGCAGCGCTGAGGAGATCTTCTCGAAGAGGCGGGGCACTGAAGGAACTACGGTTGCCCCACATTCCCTGAGGTCTCGCGCTACGGAGGAGAGGTCGATGCGGGAGGTGCGGTGGTCGGCCACGGAGGGGAGGATGAGGTGGGCCGAGGTGAGACAACCGACGTAGTGTATGAGTCTGGCGAAAGAGTGGGCGAGCGGAAGGTACAGGAACAGGGTGCCGTCGCCGGGGAAGACACCGCTCTTGGCGGCCTGCTCAACATTTGCGAGGTGGTTGCCGTGGGTTTGCACCACACCTTTGGGCGGACCCGTAGTGCCTGAGGTGTACACGTACGACGCAACCGAATCACGACCTATCGAGGCCGGGATCGGTGGCGCATCAGCTGACAGGGAAGAATCGTTCCAGACATCGGCCAGGCACTGCACAGAGGGCGAGCCGTGTATTCGCTCGAAAGAGACCACGGCATCGACCGGCACCCGCACCGCAGACTCCGGATGGTTCTCCGTTGCTGGAAGAGGGCAGTCGTTGCTGCGAAGCCAGTTGACCTTTGCAAGCTGCTCCTCGTTCTCGACGAAAACAATTCGCGCCCCTGAGTCAAAGAGCACAAAACCTGCGTCAGCAGCGAGCTGACTCTGGTATACACTCACCGTTATGCCGCCCACCGTCTGGATCGCGAGATCCGCCAGGATCCACTCGTGCCGAGTTTGGCTAATGATTGCGACCGGAGTCCCGGCCTCAACACCGAGCGCGCGAAGAAGGTTAGCGATTCGAGCCACCCTCGGAGCTGCTGAGCTGTAGGACTCTTTCTTCCAAAGACGAGTGCCAGCAGCATCCGGGCTGTTGGCGTACCTCAAAAGTGTCTCTTCAGGAAACGCCTGAGCGCGCCGCCAAAAAGCCTCACCAAGCGAAGCGCAGGCAGCGAGCGAATGCTGGATGTCGGAAGCGGGTGCAGTCATTAGTACACGAACGTGCCGTAAGGCGACTCGAGAACAACCTCGTTCGCCCCTGAAGAACAGGTTACCTGCCCTACGACCCGTGCATCAATCCCAAAATCCCCGGCCACAGCGATGATCTCACTCGTAGCCGCAGCTGGCACACAGGCTTCAAGACGGTGCCCCATATTGAATACCGCGAACATCTCGCTCCAGGGGATATCCCCACACCGCTGAATCTGTTCGAAGAGAGGAGGACTTGGGAATAAGTTGTTCTTGACAAAGCGCACGCCTCGACCGAATCGCTTGATCTTTGTCTGCCCTCCACCCGTGCAGTGAACAAGCGAGTGTACATGACCTCGGAAAAGGAGCAGGAGCTTCGAAATAAGCGGAGCGTACGACCGAGTGGGAGAGAGAAGAGCCTCTCCAACTGTCATCGAGGTGGTAGGCAGCGGATCTGTCACCTGAAATGGCCCGCGGTACCCAACAGAAGCTGGGATAGCTGGATCCCGAACCTCCGGATATTTCTCGGCGTGCGACCTTGAGAGAAGCACGTTTCGCGCCAGAGTAAGACCGTTGCTTCCGATTCCAGAATTAGGAGTTTTCTCGTAGCGGCACTTGCCCGTCGAGCTAAAAGCTACAATCGCGTCCCCCGGCACTACCCGAAAGGCGTCTACGAGCTCCTCTCGCTTGATGCGGGCGCACAGGGTCGAGTCAACGACGAGAGTGCGGACGAGATCTCCCATGTCGGCCGTTTCTCCGCCGCTCAAGATTATCGACACTCCCTCTGCGGCTAACGTTGCCGCACACTCTCGGTATCCCGAGATAATCGAAGCGATCGCTTCATCTGGAATTAAGCCGCGATTTCTGGCGATGGTGTTGCTGAGAGCCAGTCCAGACAATCCGCCGGAGCAGGCCACATCGTCGAGGTTCATGACAAGGCTGTCGACCGCCAATGACTTGAACCACGAGACATCTCCGGATTCACGGAACATCAAGTAGGCAACGATGCTCTTCGTGCCGGCACCGTCAGCGTGCAGGAAGAAAGCGCTCTCCTGGTCGCCAAAAGGATCGTCGATCGGGTTCGCGAAGTATCTGCTCTCAGTCGCTTCGCCAGCTGCAGCTAGGATACCAGCCTTTGCTGATGAGGCGCCGAGCAGAGCGTACGACTGGCTCTCGGCAGAATGCTTCCCCACACGACTCTACTTCTTAAGCGAATTTACGAAAGCAATCAGGTCTGCGATCTGGTTCGGCTTGAGATCCGGCTGCGGAGGCATGAGTACGCTGAGGCCGACCCCCGCACCACCTTTCTGCAGCAGCTCCGCAAGCTTGGCGTCATCGGTAGCAAACTTATTCCCCCCGGCCGCCAGGTTTCGTGGCTTTTGGTCCGGCGGCATCGTCGCTGCCAGCGGACCATCTCCCGCTCCCAACTCGCCGTGGCACATTGCACAGCGTTGTGCGAAGAGGGTTTTCCCGTTCTGAAGGTCTGCAGCAGATGCTGATAGAAATGGAGTGATCAGGGAAGCTAGAACGAGAGCCAGGAGAGATTTCATGATGACCTCTGTATAAATGACTGACAGGAGCCTGAGGGACTGCTAAGCAGCTCTTGTCATATCAGGTAACCTGCGAAACTATACCCCTGCGACATTCAAAAAGAAAAGGAGCATCTTTGAAGCTCGCTGACCTAACCCGTTTCGGAAAAGAGCTGATGCAGCGGGCGCGTGCCTTCGTGTATTCCCGGAGCAGCGACGAGTGGAAGGGGTATTTCTCGGGCAAGCTGGCACGAGTACGGGAATTCGCTCAATCCAACGGTGAAAAGGCTGCGGCAGTTGGGTTTCTGCTGGGTATCGCGATAGTCTTCTTCTTTAAACTCTTCGTGGTTAGCGCAGTCGTTGTCGGGCTCGTTGTTCTTACTATAATTATAGCCAGCGACTCTCGCCCGGATGACTGGCAGCCCTAAAAGGCTCCTAAGCAAACCCCCTACCTTTTGGGACGCCGTTTCAGCCGGTTGTAAACCAAGAGCCCAAAAGGCCCGCCCAAGCATCAGAACCTAAAGAGGCAAAAAGCCTCAAAGTCTAAAGCTCTTGGGGGCGGCTGACGATCCCCAGATGAGAGAAGGAAGAGAAGTCGCTTATGACTAAGCAACCCTCCCGTCCAGACACATTCATCCACGTGGCGCAGGACCTAGAAGTCGCCGGCCTTCTCTGGCATCCGGAGGTCGGGGACGAGGTTGCAGACAGAGATGGCCGTAGCCCGATCGCAATTTTGGTCGATCCCCAGGGAATGACCCCTGATGAGCTACGCTCTACCTACCTGTGGCTGCCGACAGTGGAGCAAATCATCCTTCAATTTGAGGCCCGACAGGCGGTGCTCTTTCATGCTGGCCTTGAGTTCAGCGATAGGCGCGTCTGTTACAAGACCGTACTGCATGTTCAGAATGGTCACATCGAGTCCATGGCAGGCTCCTTCAGAGTCTCTCTAGGTCTCGCCCTGAGAGACCTGCTGATCTCAGATGCTCCAATAATCGTGAACTAGCTAGCTGCAAGCCCCCGCTGCCCCTACGAGCCCCCGCATGAATTTCTTGTGCAGCGGACGATCTCTGCATCGACAGAGCAGCAATGAAATGTGTAAGGGGACCCGTTTCTCCCGCAGTGCCTATCGTTTTGGCGTGGCACTACGCAACGAGTAGTGGCCGCCGCGGCCAATAACTGTACATGAAACGCCTCTCTCAATAGTGTCGAAACTCCCACTGCTCGGGGGCCGGGGTGTCAAAATTTTTTGTCCCCAATCCTCTAACAAGCTGAAATAACGACTAATGAAAGCCTAAAAAGAGATGAGCCCCTTTTTAAAAGTCAAGAATCTAACATGGAAAGCCGGAGATGGTACGGACATTGCCAATTCCGTGACAGCGCTTCGTTGAGCTCAACCTCACGAGCGTGTGACTAAGGAAGGTTTCCGTCGGCCAGCGATCGGTCCCGCAGAGATGTTTGACGTACGGGCGTCGCGTGTGGCTCAGGACTAAGGAAGGTTCATATGGTTTATTCAACAGCATTCTCGGCCGTCAGTGACTCATTGTCTTCGCTCTCGGCTCCCGCAATCTCTCGTAGCCCCTCTCCAACACAGTTCCTCAATATCCTCAGCGCCTGTCCCGAAATGCAGAAAATCCTCGGCGTAGTCGAGAAAGTCGCAAAGACTCGCTCGACTGTGCTGATTCTCGGGGAGAGCGGCACCGGGAAAGAGCTAGTGGCGCGCGCGCTGCACTCTCTCAGTGGGCGCTCCGGTCGGCTCGTTCCAGTCAACTGCGGAGCGATTCCAGAAGATATCCTCGAGAGCGAACTGTTTGGTCACGAGAAGGGCGCCTTCACCGGAGCAATTGCCAGTCGCGTTGGCCGCTTCCAGCTCGCCGACGGAGGAACGATCTTTTTGGATGAGATCGGAGAGATGAGCCCGAAGCTCCAAGTTAAGCTTCTCAGAGTGCTGCAAGAGCGCAAAGTCGACCCAGTCGGATCCGCTAAGTCGATCGACGTAGACGTGCGAGTAATAGCAGCAACCAACAAGGACTTAGCCGAGGAAGTGAAAGCCGGCAGGTTCCGTGAAGACCTTTTCTACAGGCTCCAAGTTGTGCCGGTGAGCTTGCCTCCCCTCAGGGAGCGCTTCGGAGACATTCAGCTCCTAGCGGAGCACTTCCTCCGTCGGCAAGCCGATGAGCTCGCGAAGCCAACTCTCTCTTTCTCTGACTCAACTCTCAGTGTGCTCAACCAGTACTCCTGGCCTGGCAACATCCGAGAGCTTGAGAATCTCGTCGAGCGAGTCGCGATCTTTAGTGAGGAGGGACCAATTGAGCCCTCTCAGCTGCCGCCGCACCTGAATGAAGCCAGGCCTGTCGCCCCAACACACATGGCTGACATGACGCTGCCTCCAATGGGCGTCGACTTCAACGCGCTGATCGAGGAATACGAGAATCGCCTCATCTCAACGGCGCTCAATCAGACTGGAGGCAACAAGAAAGCAGCAGCGAAGCTGCTCGGACTAAACCGAACCACGCTTGTTGAGAAGATAAAAAAGAAAGGCCTCGAGGGAAAGATTGAAGTGTGCGTCATCTCGGACGAGTCAAACGCGTAAGGGACAACGATGTGTACTAAGGGCAAAATTCTCGTTACCGTGCTCGCACGAGTTGTTGCTGTCGCAGCCAGCGTTTCGCTCGGCAGCATAGCGGCTCCACGAGTCGCCGTGGCCCAGCATCCAGTTGACGTGCAGCGGCTCAACGCCGAGGGTGAGCACTTCAAGGCCCTCGCGATGTACGAGCTGCTGCCCACACGAGCAGTGACAGCTGAGGCGCGAATCGCCGCCGCCAAAAGCTCATGGGCTCTTGGCCTCAACAGGAAAGCCGCAGATGCATTTGACGCCATCTTACGGGATCCGGCGCTCTCAGCTGACACGCGGGCCCGGCTTACTCTGTCGCGCGGCGTGATAGAGTTCCAGGAGGAGCGATACCCGGAGGCAGCGCTGTTTGCGGAGAAGGCAGTGTCGCTTCTCCCTGAGCCATCGCCGCTCCGAGGTCGTGCGCACCTGCTCTGGGGACAGAGCCTTTCCCGTTCGAGCGCCTACAGCTCGGGTGTGGAGAAGCTTGAGGCAGCGCTCCAGGAAGCTTCATCAGGCGACAAGCCAGAAATACACTTTGCGATTGGCGCAGCTGAGATACGCCTTGGCAGATTTTCCGATGCAGAGCGGCACCTCAAAGCCATCCCCACCGACCACGAACGGGCCCCCGCAACAGTTCGCCTGCTTGCGACCATCGCCCTCGAAACACACCAGGAGGACCGAGCACGTTTCTGGATAGACAAGGGGCGGAAAGACTACCCAGAGGCATTTATCGACAGCTGGGGCAATTACGGGCTGCTCCAAGCGGCACTCTCCAAGGGCGAGATGCCAGTGGCTCGCGACGTCCTCTCGGAAGCAGAGAAACAGTATCCACCCTCCGATCCCTGGCTCATCCTGATGCAGGCGGCCCTGGAGCAAGCCGAGTGGAAGCACGAGTTGGAGGCGCAACGGCAATGAGATCTACCCAGCTTTCACAGCTCAAAGCCCCGACTCCTCCCCAGTCAGCAAGCGCTCTGGCGCAGATGATTGAGCGCTTCAATGAAAGCAGCTTGCGACTTGAGGTCCAGCACGCTGCAATCTTGCAGGAGGTAGAGGAGCTAAAAGCTAAACTTCAGCGCAAGGAAGAAGAAGTCAAGCGAGCCGAGCGCCTGTCGATGCTCGGCGAGACCGCCGCAGCGCTAGCGCACGAGGTCCGAAACCCGCTGGGCGCTATCACTCTCTTCCTTTCCATGCTCAAGAGCGATATCGCGGATCGGCCCGGCGCCCTCGCGTTGGCTGAGGAGATTGAGAAGAGCGTTTCAAGCCTCAACCACGTTGTTTCGAACGTTTTGCACTTCGCAAAGCATAATAAGCTCTCACTTGGCCCGGTCAACCTGCACTCCGTGTTGCAGGAAGTTCGGCATCACTTCACGAGTCTCTACGGCACCAAGGCAACAGTAGAGCTGAGCCTGAACGGCGCCCCGTTTATCATCGCTGATGACAACGCCCTCCGTCAGTGCCTCTACAACCTCATCACGAATTCACTGCAGATCACCTCGTTCGCTGGCACTATCAAGATCGACGCGTCTGACGATGGCGCATCGGATGGAGTCCGAATGGTGGTGTCAGACAACGGGCCAGGCATTTCCGAAGATGTCCTGCCCCGAATCTTTGAGCCATTCGCCTCGGGACGCCGTGAGGGCACCGGGCTTGGGCTGTCGATTGTAAGGAGAATCATCGAAGGACACGGCGGAGAGATCACGGCCCGAAATGCGGCTGGAGCTGAATTCGTCATCGTCTTGCCGAGAAGAGGAAAAAAGTAAGGACAGGAGAATGAGTATGGACCTTAACAACACGTCAAATGAGCGGCTGGCACAGCCATCCCCGGCGCGAATCCTTATCGCTGACGACGACCCACACATGCAGCTTGCGATCAGCACCTGCTTGTCTCGCAAAGAGTACGAGCTTGTGATCGCGCCCAATGGCGCTGTCGCGCTTGAGCACCTGGAAAAGGGTGGCTTCGACCTCGTTCTCACAGACCAGCAGATGCCAGAGATGTCAGGCCTCGAGCTTCTAGCAGCAATGCAGAAACGAAACATGGAGACGCCCGTCATTATGATTACCGCCTACGGCACCATCACCCAAGCCGTAGAAGCTATGCAGAAGGGCGCCTCAGACTTTATCACTAAGCCGTTCTCAGCCCAGGACTTAGAGCGCACAGTAGAGCGCTGCCTAACGCCAGAAGCGCGTGAGTCTCGCCAGAGCATGGCCCACCAGCGCGGCGGCCGTCCGATCGTCACCAACGACCCGCTGATGATCCGCGTCTTGGAAGTTGCCGAAGCAGTTGCCCGAAGCGAAGCAACAGTTCTCATCCAGGGAGAGTCAGGCACTGGCAAGGAGCTGATTGCCCGATTCGTCCATGCCAGCAGTCCGCGGGCCCAGCAAGCCTTTGTCGCCGTAAACTGTGCAGCCTTGCCGGCCAGCCTGCTCGAGAGCGAGCTCTTTGGCCACGAGAAGGGCGCCTTTACAGGTGCTCAAGCCCGCAAGATCGGAAAATTCGAGCTCGCCCACGGTGGAACGATCCTCCTCGACGAAATTTCGGAGATGGATCTAGCGCTTCAGGCGAAGCTCCTGCGAGTTCTTCAAGAGCGAGAGGTTGATCGAGTAGGAGGTAAGGATCCAGTCTCGATCGACGTCCGAGTGCTTGCGACCACAAACCGAGACCTTGAGGATAGCGTACGCGAAGGAAAGTTTCGTTCGGACCTGTACTACCGCCTCAATGTTATCCCACTGACGCTGCCCCCGCTGCGCGAACGCGCCTCGGATATCAAGCTTCTGACTGAGCACTTCATGCGCCAGTACCTCGGGGACAATGCTGGCTCACTCCCGTCAGAGGTTCTCGACTCCCTGTTGCAGCACTCATGGCCGGGCAACGTGCGAGAGCTGCAGAATGCCGTACAGCGTGCCGCAATTTTGTGTCGTGGCGGGACGCCTCGCCAATCAGACTTCCTGCTGTCTATGAGCCCATCTGAGCAGCTAAGCACGATGCGCATGGAGGCTCCAAGAGCACGAAGCATCCATGACATGGTCGAGAAAGTGGTTGAGCAGCCGGCAGCAATCAATGCCTCAGGCCTCATGATCCGTTCAGGCGTGACCGTCCACGACATGGAGAAGGCTCTTATCCTTGAGACCCTGCGCACCACAAACAATAACCGCACAGAGGCAGCCAAGCTGCTCGGGATCAGTATCCGCACCCTACGCAACAAGCTGCACGAGTACCGTGGAACAACTCCGGGAGTAGAGGAGTAAGAACCGCCGGCTTCATGCGATATGCGGGCTGGCACAGCCCGCCTAGCAGTGCGAACATCCAGCAGGGCAGGCATGTAAGTCAGCCTTCATGGGAACTCGTTGTGAAGCAACAAGCGCGCGGCAAGCTGCTACAGTTTAGCATTGGCCTGGTCATATCCCTGGGGCTCGCGGAAGTCTTGCTCCGGGCCCTGAGCGTCGTGACGCCGGATGGGGCGGTGTTTCTGTTTCGGGCGCCGTGCCCGCCGCTTCAAGTTCCGGTGGCGCAAGTAGAAGAGGCGTTGCGCCGTTACGAGAGCGATCCTGGCCTAGTCATTCAGTACGATGCGCAGCTTGGATGGTCGCCGCGACCAGGTGGAGTCTCAGCCGATGGCATGTACCGTTACGCGCAAGACGGCTCCCGCGTCGGTCCTGACAGTAAGCCCACGGGCAAGACAGGACAAACAGTCGCCCTGTTTGGTGACTCCACTATGCACGGCACAGGAGTGCCCTGGCAGGACTCGATAGGCGCTCGCCTCTCTGCGAGCGGAGTCTATAACGTTAAGAACTTCGCTCTCGGGGCCTACGGCATGGACCAGGCGCTCCTGCGGTGGCGCGCAGTCCAAGATGAGGCGAAGCCATCCTTCGTGGTGTTTGGATTTCAGGCCGAGAACGTCAAGCGGAACGGTTCGATCTTTCGGTCGTTCTACACCTACGAGACCGTAGATATTCCCTTCTCGAAGCCGCGCTTCGAGCTGGCAGGAGCTTCGCTGGAACCCGTAAATCTTCCGACTCTGCCCGTTGCGGAGATTGTCCCAGTCCTTCGCAACTTCGGGAGCAGCCCACTTCGGAATCATGATTACTTCTATCAGCCGGAGCTCTACAGAGATTCATTCCTCTTTCGTTCGAGGCTGGTGGCTTTTGCGCTTGGAGCGGTGCTGATGAATAACCAGTACGTAGTTGCGGCCAAGGAGCGTGCAACCTACTCGCCGGACGGAGAGCTTGGTGCCTTGGCTCTGGCGATTATGCGGCGCTTCCGGGAGGAGGTTGAGCGGAGCGGAGCTAGATTCGTTGTCGTCCACTTGCCCCGCAGAGTCGCTGTCGAGGCTGCCAGTAAAGGGTCTTCGGCAGCGTACGAGCAGCTGCTGTCTGCCGTTCGCTCGGAATTCGGGCTGATCGACCCCCTTCCGCTCATGGCGGAGGTGGCTCGCGAGCAGGGAGTAGGCGAGCTCTACGTTGACCCCTGGCACTACTCAGGCGAGGGCGCGCAGGTCGTGGCTGAGGCGCTTTCTCGGGAATTGCAATAGGATGGGACGACAGAGCCGCCCAACAGCCCACAGTCCGGCAGGCGTGGAAGGAGCTCGTCGGTGGGTGCTGCGGTTGAAAGCCCCCCGGAACTGCGTTACTGAAGAAGGCAGTCGAGGGGCTATGATGTTCGAGTCTCATGAGAAACCGCCGGTTCAGACGTGGCTATGCAAGGCAGGGCGCCTCCTCATTTGGGCGTCCTCAGCTTGGTTTGCGTACGTTGTCTTGCTCAAGTTCGTTAATCCCCCAGTAACGCCGCTGATAGCGATTAGAGCGCTTGAGTACCAGGTAATGGGCCAGGACGTCAGCACTCAGTGGGAGTGGGTTCCCCTTGAAGAGATTCCATTGCAGGTTCAGCAGGCAGTTGTAGCCGCTGAGGATGCGCGCTTTATGGATCACTGGGGCATCGATATCGCAGCGATGGGCGATGCAATGGAAGACAGCGACAGCCGCAAGCGGCCCCGTGGCGCGAGCACTATCACGATGCAGACTGTGAAAAACGTATTCCTTTGGCCGGGTCGGAGCTACGTTCGCAAGGGAATTGAAGCTCTCATGGCGCCGGTAGTTGGGATTGTGTGGGGCAAGCGGCGCACCCTGGAAGTGTATCTGAACGTGATCGAGTGGGGCGAGGGCGTGTACGGCATCCAGGCAGCTTCTCGGCGTTACTTCGGGCGGCCAGTGAATCAGCTTTCCCTTGCCCAGGCCGCATCGCTCGCAGCTGTGCTCCCAGCGCCTCGTCGTCTCTCCCCCACGAATCTCTCCTCTGTTTCCCGACAGCGATACGAGCGCATCGTGAAGGAAGCCGCAGCCGTGCCGCTGCCGACAAGCTTCTATGCTCGCTCGTCGAGCAAGCGCAGATCGCGCTCGTAATCGCTAGCCCGTCAAATCGAGGGTTCGGGCGCCCGAAAAAAGCCAAAAAATTGACACCAACCAGCCTGCTAACAGATTGATATTGCTGGTGTTGGTGTTAGTACGCAACTTGCAGAGCCGTTCCCCAGAGGTGGCACCTATGAAGCTCTTAGACTCAATGTTTGACCGGACGGTGGGTGGCTTGACCCGCGCGATGGACCTTACCTGGAAGCGTAACCAAGCGCTCACGTCGAACATCGCAAACGCCGAGACCCCGCAGTATCGCGCAGTCGATGTGAACTTCGGCAAGGAGCTCGATCGGGCTTTTGGAAACAACAATGACCCTGACTCTCTCACGAAGACCAACGCAGACCATCTCGATGTGTCGTCTAACGAGGGTGGCAAGTACTTCGCAGATGAGAGTGGCACTGAAAAGTCAGACGGCAACAACGTGGACCTCGACTTGCAGATGGGTCGACTGACTGAAAACAGCGCGGACTACATAAGTGCAGCACGGCTAATCCGTCGCCAGATTGGCTTGGTGCGCACGGCAATACGTGAAGGGAGATAGCATATGTCAGACTTGGTAGAGGTAGTTGCATCCGCACTCAACGCAGCTCGCACACGGGTTAATACCCTTTCGGCGAATCTTGCCAATGCCGAAACAACTCGTACTCCAGAGGGTGGACCATACAGGGCACGTCATGTGGTCCAAGAGGCAGCGGATGTGCCAGGCTCATTCTCAGATGCCCTTGATGGCATGACACTCAAGCGCCCGATGGTCTCGAAGATCATCGAAGATAGCTCGGAGCCTCGCAAGGTGTACCAGCCTGGACACCCCGACGCGGACCAGCAGGGTTTCGTAGCGTACCCGAACATCAACGTTGTCAGCACAATGACCGATCTGATGTCGGCTACTCGCCAATACCAGTCGGCAGTTGCCGCGCTCGATTCGCACCGCGACCTGCGTGACGCCGCCTCAAAAATTCTCGTGCAAGCCTAGGAGCAGCTATGTCGATACAGGGCATTCAATCGCTAATTCAGCAGGTACAGCAGACGCAGTCGACGAGTGTCCAGAAGTCGGATGGTGTACAGGGCTCGTCGGCCGACAGCTTCGGCCAGATGCTTCAGAATGCGCTTCAAGAGGTTAATGACCTCCAGGTTCAAGCTGAAGGCCAGATCGAGGGGCTCACCACAAATCGCCCAGGCGTGACGCCGCACAGTACCATGGTGGCTCTTGAGAAGGCAGATGTGGCTTTCCAGCTCATGTCTGCAATACGCGGAAAAATTATTCGTGCATACGAAGAAGTAATCAGGACTCAGGTTTAATTCACTTTAGAGAGGTTTTGTGGCCCCATCCCTTGATCCGAAAGCGGTACTGTCGAGCCTTGTGGCCGGGTACCTAAAGCTCCCTCTGGCGCAGAAGGTTCTGTTTCCCTTCCTCGTCATCTTCTCAGTTGGCTCGATCGTGTACGTGTCCAAGCTGGCGACGCAGCCAGACTACACGGTTCTCTACAGCGACCTGAGCTCAGGAGACGCTGCCGCAGTTGTTGAGCGCCTGAAAGAGGTCCGGGCATCCTACCGAGTCGAAGGCGGAACGATCTCGGTGTCGCCTCCTGAGGCCGTGCACGAACTGCGCTTGAGCCTCGCCTCAGAGGGAATCCCCAAGACCGGCAGCGTTGGCTTTGAGCTGTTCGACGGGACAAATTTCGCAACGACGACACTCGGCGAGATGGTCAAGAAACAGCGCGCGATTCAAGGCGAGCTAGAGCGCACGATTATGTCGCTCGATACGGTTGTTTCTGCGCGAGTCCATATCTCACAGCCTGAGAAGACAGTTTTTGCGAAGAGCGCCGAGGAGCCATCAGCTTCGGTTCTCCTGAAATTGCGCCCCGGTGCCGAGCTCGACAAGAAGCAGATCAGCGGTATTTCTAACTTCGTTGCGAGCAGCGTTGAAGGGCTCAAGCCACAGCACGTAACGATTATCGATATGTACGGAAACCTGCTCACCTCATCAGAGCCAGAAGGGGGAGAGGGCCACCTCGGAGCAGACGCAGGGCGCCTGCTCTACATCCGTGAAGTTGAGAAGGGGTACGCCCAGCGCATTGAGGTTCTCCTTGCCAAGGTACTTGGGCCCGGACGAGTAGTGGCAAGAGTAAACGCAGATATCGACTTCTCGTCAAGCGAGCGAGAAGAGGAGAGCTACGATCCTTCCGGACAGGTGGTTCGCTCTGAGAGAACGGTCGAGGAGGGCGCAGCAGCACAGGCCCGAGGTGGGATACCGGGCACCGTGTCGAACATCTCGAACGGTCCGCCTATCGTTAATCCTCCAGCCGGTGCGCAGCAGCAGAACAATCGCTCAGAGAAGGTGAAGAACTTCGAAGTTTCAAGGGCAATCACCCGGAGCGCACAAGCGCGCGGCAAAGTGGTTCGCCTCTCGGCTGGTGTTCTCGTTGACGGGAAGTACACCGAGATTTCGCAGGTGGGAAGCGACGGCAAGTCAACCGGCAAGATGCTCAAGGAGTACATCCCCCTCACCCCGGAGATGATGTCGCAAGTAGAAGGCATCGTGAAGTCAGCCATCGGCTATGACACGAGCCGCGGAGACCTGGTGACTGTTGAAAACGTCCCGTTCTTCACGCCGGACGAGAGCCTCGCTGCTGAGCTTGCCAAGGCAGACGATTCAGCCAAGTGGTATCGAATCGGCTCAATGGCTGTGCCGGTGCTGGCGCTGCTGCTGTTCGTGTTCGTGGTCTTGAGGCCGATGGTTAAGTTCCTCACGAGCAGTTCGGACCCAGACGTGGACCTTGCACGCCTGCTGCCATCGGAGGTCTCTGACCTAGAGTCTCGCGCGCAGGCGATCGGCGGCCAAACTGCAGCTGACAGCTCAGGAGCTATCGGGGCGATTGAAGGGGGAAGAAGAGGGGGTGCTCTCGACTTGGAATCGTCGGTAGACCTTGAGCAGCTCGGAGAGATCATGGCCGAGAATTCTCGTCTTGTGAAGGAGAATCCGCAGCAGGCAGCGCTCTTGATTCGCTACTGGCTGAATGACGGGAGGCTCTAACAGTGGAGCCGACAACTGACACGATAGAAGCCTTGGCTGCCGAAAGAAAGGCAGAGAGCGGTCGGCTTTCGACGTATGCGCCGACGCCGTACGTCGATGAGCACTGGACTGTTCTCAATGTCGGAGAGGCGAAGCAGGGATTCATGCCGCTGGAACTAGCGGCTGTATCCGCAGCTGTCCCGCAGGTTGACCCTATGTTTGAGGACTACACACGCCAGGTGACGGCGCGCTTCATCGTCGGGGGACAGGGCAGTCCCGGCGCTGTCGCTGCCGAGCGCCGGTCACAAGATGAAAGCTTCGCTCCCTATGGGGAAGATTCGTTGGTTCAGCATAGCGGTGGAGAGAGTCAAGAAGACGGGGACGTGGTCGTTGTCCAAGCTCCCGGAGTCGACCCAGAGGAGCACCAGCGAGCAATCGAAGAGGCTCGAGCTTCAGCATTCGCAGAAGCCAGAGAAGCGACACAGGCAGACGCCAATGCGCGTGTGGAGGCCCTTGAAGCCCGCTTCTCAGCTACGCTTGAGGATCTCAAGACTCAGGTTGCAGAGAGTGTGGCGGCAGCAGAGGAGCGGGCTGCGGAGCTTGCTCTCTCCGTCGCGCGCAAGCTGATGGGGGCTGCTGCGGAGTCATCGCCGGACTACCTCAAGTCGTTGCTGAAGGAAGCGATTGCTGCGGCAGGAAACGCTGAGATCCGAAGAATCAAAGTTAGCCCGCAAGACTACGAGGCTCTCAAGGCTCTTCCAAGAGAGTCGCTCGGCGCGGGCAGCGCAGCGGGTTGGACATTCGAGCCGGATGAGTCCATCCACATCGGGTGCGTGCTCGTCACTGCTGCTGGAGAGGTCGACTTCAATCTCGACAAGGCCTGGGAACGGATTCGCAAGCAGGCTCTAAACCCGGTGGGAGCCACCGATGAGTAGCGTATTTGAGCGGGCCCAAGAAGCCGTTACCCGCGCTAGCCGGTGCGAGTTGCGAGGCTGCGTTACCGAAGTGCGAGGACTGCTGGTCGAAGGGACCGGGCCGCAAGTTCCGCTTGGCTCGCACGTCACCATCCGTAACGGCACCCAGTCGGTTCCGGCGCAGGTGATTGGGTTCCGCCAAGACAAGGTTCTCTTTATGCCCTTCGGGGAGATGCAGGGCATAGCTCCAGGCTTTGCCATCACTGCCAGCGAATCAAGCTGCCATGTGCGCGTCTCGCATCAGCTGAAGGGGAGGGTTATAGACGCGCTCGGAAATCCGCTCGACGGAAGGGCTCTGCCGGTGATGGAGCACTCAGTGCCGCTGTACCGCGATCCCCCGAATCCTGTCACGCGCCAGCGAATCGAAGCTCCGCTCGATATTGGCGTTAAGGCAATCAATGGGCTCCTGACGATCGGCCAGGGACAGCGCGTTGGCATAATGGCGGGCTCCGGAGTGGGGAAGTCGACGCTGCTTGGCATGATCGCCCAAAAAGCGACCAGCGACGTGAATGTGATTGCGCTGGTGGGTGAGCGTGGACGAGAGGTGCGCGAGTTCATCGAGCGCGACTTGGGTCCTGAAGGGCTCGCCCGCTCGGTCTTGGTGGTAGCAACGGGAGACCAGTCGGCTCTTCTCCGAATTCGGGCAGCATTCCTCGCAACGGCGATAGCAGAGTTCTTTCGAGACGAGGGACTGAGCGTCACGCTCATGCTCGATTCCGTGACTCGTCTCGCTATGGCGCAGCGTGAAGTAGGTCTTGCCGCCGGAGAGCCGCCAAGCACCCGTGGCTACACGCCGTCTGTGTTTGCGATGCTCCCCAAGCTCCTCGAGCGTGCTGGCACTTGCGCCGGCAAAGGCAGCATTACGGGCCTTTATACTGTGCTCGTTGAGGGTGACGACATGAACGAGCCAGTCGCGGATGCCGTGCGCGGAATCCTCGATGGCCACATCGTGTTGAGCCGCAAATTGGCGGGTCGAGGGCACTACCCCGCAATCGACCCCCTACAGAGCATCTCTCGTGTCATGTCCGACATCGTTCACCCAGAAGTAACGAGAATGGCAAACGAGGTCCGCGAAATTTTGGCCTCGTATCAGGACGCCGAAGACCTCATTACGATTGGCGCATACAAGCCTGGCCAGAACGTGCGCGTCGACCGTGCCGTGCAGAAGATCGAAAAGGTGCAGGAGTTCCTTCGGCAGCGCACCGACGAGCGGGAGCCTATCGAAAAGTGTTGGCTCTCGATGGGCCAAATTCTCCAGGGGTAACGCATGAAGCGCTTCCGCTTTCGGCTGCAGCGAATTTTGGATATTCGGGATCAGATTCGTGACGAGCTGCGTCAAGAACTTGTCCGAAAGAATCTTGCGAGGGACCACGAGCTAAGTGTTTTGGCGGAGTTAGAAGAGGAGTCGTTGCGTGTCATGATCCAGGAGGGTGGCACGTATTCTGCATCGGAGCTGATGATGTTTGGCGACTACCGCCTGAGGCTCAAAGTTCGTATCGAAGAGCAGCAGGGGAGGGCGGCTGTCGCCATGCAGGAGGCTGAAGAGGCGAGGGCTCGGTACGTAGAGGCGAGCAAGGAAGCCAAGGCTCTTGAGATGTTGAGGCAGAAGAGGAAAGCCGAGCACGACGAGCAGGTTCTCAAAGAAGAGGGAGCCCAGCTTGATGAGTTGGCAGTACAGCGCGCCCCGCGCCCGAGTTGAGGATTGAAAGGTATGGCTGAGAAGCGATTGAGCAAGCAAGAGGCCCAGGATCTGTACGACAACTTGCAGCGTGCCGTTGGCACCATGATGGCAAAAGGCAAGGCTGCAGAGGCTAAAGCTGCGGCAGCGAAGACGGCCTCCCCTAAGGCGGCTCCGCGAGCAAAAGCGACCTCTACAGCGACCGTGTCACCAGCCAGCGTGCGACGCAGTCGCGGGCTCTCGGGAGAAGCCATTGCGATTATGACGATCGCCGTTTTCTGTTGTGCCAAGGTAACGCTTTCTGCACTTGAGGCGAGTGGTATCGCATCAGCTCCGCCGGCAGAAGCTGCTGTTGTCGCCCCGCCGCGTGGTCCGCAGTGGAGCAAGGAGGAGGTAAAGGTTTTAACGGCGCTCGATTCTCGCCGCGTGCAGCTCGAGGAGCGAGCCTCCCGTCTTGAGCAGCGTGAAACCGAGGCAGCGAGCCGAGACCGAGACCTAGCGGTAAAGCTCACTGAGCTCAGGGACTTTACTGAGCGCCTCAAAGCTGAACGTGAGAAGGGGGAGAAACAGCGCGACACGCAGCTCGATCAGCTTGCAAACGTATACGGTTCGATGAACCCGCCTGAGGCTGCTCACCTGCTTGAGCAGCTCGACATTCAGGTTGCCCTCTCGCTCGTAGAGCGGATGCCAGAGAAGCGAATGGGGCAGATCCTCTCCCTAATGAATGCCCAGAGGGCCCTTGAGCTGACTAACCTGCTCTCAAAGCGTCGTTCGTAGTCCTCGGAAACAGCACGGCGGCTCAGCCTCCATCTGTGAAGGACACGCCTGCAAGAGTTCCAGGGAAACACTCTCGCTCTTTCATTGCACGAGACTAGCTAGCCGAAAGTAGTGTAGAAGGAGTCCGGCAGTAGTATCGTAAGTGCCGCAGTGCTGCTCTACCCGACTATGACCGAATTTGACCCACAACGGATCCAGGAGAGCTTCTTTAGCCGCTACTGGCGTTGGGAGCTGTGTGCTGAAGACGGTTGTGCTGAGACATACGGTGAGGAGCTTGCAAAACGGCTGCCTCACATTGATGGCGCTTCTTGGCCACAACGGTTTGCGCTGGGAGGTGTGTACGTGGGTGGTCGGCCGGTTTCGTTTGACTCTGCTGTCTCTCCGCCGTGCAGGCTGGAGTACTACGAGCCGAAGTTTGATCCGCAGCGAGCAGCTGATTTTTATCCGCGGTTCTCTCCCTCATGGATTCTGCTCGACCATTCGGACATCGGTGTTGCCTTTAAGCCGGCCGGGCTTCCAACAACCGCACCACGCGACCAGCAGCAGTTCTACTCGCAGCGCTACCTTGAGCAGCACTATGCGGCTCCTGTCCACACGCCGTCGCGCCTCGACACAGCCGTTGCGGGCTTGCTGATCTTCTCCCGCTCAGCGCGCGGCAATCGGTGGTGCCAGAAGGCTCAGGAGCGCCGATTAGTTCGCAAGCTGTATCTGTGTGAAGTTTCGGGCGAGCCGAGGACAGGAGAGACCAGCGTCACAAGCCCCTTAGGCCGTGATGAAAGGCACCCCGTCCTGCGTCGAGTCGTTGCGTCAGGGGGCGAAGATGCATGGACGCGCATTACCCACCTGAGAGCGCTTCAGTCCCCAGGCCGAACATTGCTTCAGGCTGAGCCTCTCACCGGCCGGACCCACCAGATACGGGTTCACTGCGCCTCTGAGGGGTGGCCGATAGTTGGAGATCCCCTGTACGGCGGAGAGGAGGCTCCTGAGCTTCGTCTCGTCTCGTACGCTCTTGGGTTCTTTCATCCATTCCTGCAGCGACAGATCTGGATACAACTACCGCTTGCCCTGCGGCCAGCGTGGATTCAAGATGCCGAGGGAGACACCGGCCCCATAAGACTTGCCCTAGACTCTCTGCATGAAAGCAATCTTCGTTGACGAACAATCCCCCAGTAAAGCTCTCGTAGCCCGCGAAGTGCCCGATCCTGTCGCCGGCCCTGGCGAGGTCTTGATCGATGTAGTCGCTGCCGGAGTCAATCGTGCCGACCTTCTGCAACGAGCAGGAAAATACCCACCGCCACCGGGCGCATCAACGATACTTGGGCTCGAGGTTTCAGGCATTGTCGACTCTCTCGGTCCCGGCACCGAGGGCTTCGCGATAGGCGACCGGGTGTGTGCTCTTCTCAGTGGTGGCGGATACGCGGAGCGGGTCGCGGTGTCAGCGGCTCACACCATGAGGGTACCCGAGAAGATCCCGCTTGAGACAGCGGCGGGAATTCCGGAAGCGTTTATCACGGCGTTTCTCAACCTGTGCATCGAAGGTGAGATGAGGAGCGGCGAGCAGGTTCTCGTCCACGGCGGCTCAAGCGGGGTAGGCACCGCGGCGATACAGATCGCGCGAGCCTGGGGCGCACGAGTGGCCTGCACCGTCGGCAACGACGAGAAGGCGCGCCGGTGTCTTGAACTTGGAGCGGAGTTGGCAGTCAACTACCGCTCGGAGGATTTCGTTGCTGCCTGTCGAGAATGGAGCAAAGCAGGAGTGGATCTCATCCTGGATTGCGTCGGCGGCGGCTACTTGGCGCGGAACCTTGAGCTCCTCGCGCCACTCGGGCGGATCGTATTGATAGCCTCTGTTGGCGGAGCCGAGGGGGTTCTTCACATCCCAACGCTCATGAGGAAGCGGGCGAGGGTCATCGGCTCAGTGCTGCGGAGCCGAAGCAGCGAAGAGAAACGCGAAATTGTCGAGCGATTCTCGCGCGAGGTTCTGCCCCTGCTCGCGAGCGGCGAGGTGCAGGTTGTGATCGACGCTCGGTATGCACTGGCAGAGGCCCATAAAGCCCACGACCGCCTTGAGGGCAGCAATCACGTCGGAAAAGTTATCTTGCAGGTTCGAGGATAGCCGGCGCAGAAGCGGCTACTTCTTGCCGAGCACCATCGAGAAGAACTCAGCAATCGAGCTTGAGAGTGACTGGTGTGAGGACTTCACCAGGCGCTCAAGTTCGCGTGCGTCGAGCCAGATTCCGTGTGAGGTCGGGCAGCGGTCTACCGTAATCCCAAGAACCTTCTCCTGGCGCATCGGCTCGCCCGACACGGGGCTCTTGAGCCCCTCAGTGACCGCACTTGAGCCTGGCTTGAGAGTGGGGAGGGTGCCAACGAAGTCTCCGAGTGAAGCCTTGCTGTCTTTCGCCGCCGAGATGATCTGCTCTAGCTCGCCGTTGTCGAGCCAGATGCCGCCTGAGTCAACGCAGCGGTCAACTACCGTGCCCATGATCGTGATCTGCTCCATGGGCTTGCCGGTGTTGGGGCTTAGCCGGGCGGGCTGCGTGCGCTTGAGGGCGAGGCGGGCCATAGCCTGCTTATTCAGGTTCTCAAAGTATCCTTCTTCCTGGGCTCGACGCCGCTCATCCCATGAATCGCTCATGCTAACCTCTCCTCACTTACCGTGGATAAATGTCTGGGGATTCTAACTAAAAGGATACGGTCTCTACAACACTGATGAAGCTCCTGCCACAAATACCCTCAGCCCAGGTATTTGACTTTTTATCCGGTCTGAAGTACTCCCTCTGGTCCTGTTTGCGGGTGTAGCTCAGTTGGCTAGAGCGCTTCCTTGCCAAGGAAGAGGTCGAGAGTTCGAATCTCTTCACCCGCTCCATATTTTTCCTACCCGAACTTGGCTCTGCCAAGATTCGGGTGACGGGCAGGGACTTTGCCCCTGCACCCCGGAGAAGTTCATAGCCGAACTTGGCTCTGCCAAGATTCGGGTGACGGGCAGGGACTTTGCCCCTGCATCCCGGAGAAGTTCATAGCCGAACTTGGCTCTGCCAAGATTCGGTGCTTGCCTCGCCGGCCGCTACGTAGCCTGAGCAGCAGCATGGGCGAACTGGGCTGGAGATTGTAATAGTTCCTTCAGCGGGTGTAACTCAGTTGGTAGAGTACTTGCTTCCCAAGCAAGATGCCGCGGGTTCGAGCCCCGTCGCCCGCTCCATTTATTTATCCCCCAATCACTATTCCCGTTCGCTATTTTCTGAGGAGCACTGCTTGTGTCCGTGACCATCTTTCTTTCCGGTGGCCGACGATGAAACGGTGCCGCTGCCGTGAAGGATATTTATTCGGTTCGTGTGCAGAGAGGCTCTTCTTCGAGGCAGGACCCCGCGAAAGAAACATTTTAAGGTTGCTTCCGGAGAGTCAGGTTTTCACGCTTTCTCGACCTTTTAGTTGGGTTTCCTGTCTACTCCCGTGCTGATGCCCAGCAGTATGAAGCAGGATAGCCACCCTAGGTTGACCATCAGACGCTGGAAAAGATTTTGTTGGTTTTCAATATCTCCGGTTATCGGAACGATACACCAGAGATACCAGAGCCCAGCCGTATGCAGGATTAGCAATCCTCCGAGTGGCCAGAAAAAAACCCGGATCAGGCTCTTCAGCCCGTTCTCGACCCGTTTCTCCATCTCTTCTAACTTTTTCATGGCTCCAAACCCTCCAAAAAAGAACTTTCTAGAACCTTCAACGCAAAGGTCCTTCCTCGGAGAAGAGCAACGGGTATCCACACGTGATAACCCATCATTCTCAACTGTACGCCTCTTGCCATCGCTACTCAAAGTAGCCGCTAGTTAGCTCAAAAGAGCCAATTTTGTGGCCTGTTAGCGGAGTGGCGTTCGACTAGAAGAGTTGTGGATTGCGCTACCGAAGGGGCTCCGGTGGCTCACACAGGGCTGTGATCTTGTGCGCTACGTCCCTCCACTGGAAGCGTTGCTTGGACCACGAGGCAGCAGCCTCTGACATGAGGGCTAGGCGCTGTTGGTCAGAGAGGAGCCCTTCGAGGGTTGCTGTCAGCGCTTCCTGCGAAACTTCATCGACAACGCAGCCTGTGCTGTTGTGCGCGATCCCTTCAGGGAGTCCGCCGACGCGGAATGCCACAACAGGGGTGCCGCACGCCTGAGCCTCAAGAGACGTGAGCGGGTACGGATCAAACCAGATCGAGGGTACAACACAGATGCCGGCTTCCCCTAGCGTCCCAGCAATCTGCTGTTGGCTGGCTTTTCCGTGGAATGTAATGCCCGGCACTGCGCGTTGTATCTGCTCAACGTTGAGGTACTCCTCGCGCGACCACAGGGAGGAGCTGCCAAAGATGTCTAGCTGCAGTTCAGGAAATTTTTGCTTCAGCTCGACGAACGCTCCAAGCAGCAGGTGCAGCCCTTTGTCTGGCACAAGAGCCCCGGAAAACACCAGTTTTCGCGGGTTGTGGCGCTCGGGCGGGCGCGCCTCGAAGATCCCGAAGTCGACGCCGTTGTGGATGACGTGCATGCGGTGGAGGGGCGCGCCCTCGGCAGCGAGCTTCTCCCGTTGAGCATGTGATACGCACAGGATGTGATCACACACGTGTTCAAGCAGCTCCGGACGAAGGCCACAGTCTCCCGCGCTTCGGTCGTGAGTAATCAGCACGCGCTTAATGCACTGTGCGCTACGTCGAGAGAGAAGCAAGGCGAAAGCTTTCCCGGCTGCTAGAAGGACGTACGGACCTTGAGCATCGGCCCAGTCAATGGCGCGCTCGATTTCATACGTGGCGCCGAGGTCGATAAAGTGCACGCCCCGATCGGCCTGAATGGGCTGCTTCAGGCGCGCGGCCACGCAAACTTTTTTGCCTGACTGCGCGAGGGCCCGCGCCTGGTTAAGGGTCGCCATCTCAGCGCCGCTGTTTGGGCCAAGCGGGTCGAGCGGGTGGTCGCTATGGACCAGCAGGTACAGGGGGCTGTGCTGGGCGGTGCTTGCGTTCATAGTTAACGTATTAGGATGACTGGACTTGGGCCAAAGTTTCCGGCTCTTAGAGCTTCGCGGCGCGGCTAACGTGATGAGATCTGGGCACATTTCTAGAAGCCCTCAACGAGCGGTGGCCATCTAAAAGATCGACCCGGCCTAGATAGAGACATCTCATGAACAACACCCTCGCGCAGGAGCTCGGATCGGCAACGCCCAAGGTGAGCGTGATTATGCCGCTCTACAACAAGGCGTCTTTCGTGCGTGAGGGGATCGAGAGCGTTTTGAACCAGGGGTATGCAAACCTTGAGATTCTGATTCGCGATGACGGCAGCACTGATGCGTCGAGAGATGTCGTGCAATCTATTATCGACGAGAATCCAGATGCAGAGATTCACTTCTTCAGCGGCGAAAACCGCGGAGTCTCATTTGGAAGGAACTTCCTGATAGAGAAGGCAGCGAGTCCGGTGCTTGTCTTGCAAGATCCAGATGACATCATGCTGCCGGGTTTTATCACCGAGGCGATCAAGGCGATGCGAGCGACTGGCGCTCGCATCGTCTACAGCGACGTAGATGTGTTCGGGGTCCAGGAGACGCACTGGCAACCTCCGCCGTTCGATCCCTTCGGTATTCGTTACGGCAACTGCCTCGCGTCGTTCTCGATGCTCGATCGAGAGCTGTGGCGCGCAGCGGGCGGGTTCAACGAGGCTCTGCCCTTTAACGAGGACTGGAGCTTCTTCATGCGCGCGAGCCTTGAAGGGCCAGTCGTTCATCGTCTTGATAAGCCCTACTTCCGCTACCGCCAGACCGAGAGTGGGCTGTACCACTCCTTCGTATACGGCAACTGGTCACACAACTTGCACCTGGTGATGGTTGCCAACCCGGACCTCTACGCTGTCGAAGAGGTGCTTGAGGCTGCGCGTCGTTTGCGTGAGATGCCAGCCCAGTGGCAGGCTAAGTTTGCAGCGCTCTTCGAGCGAAACCCATCTAATCCTCTGCCGCGTTTGGTTCGCGCCATCGCCGCGCTGCACGATAATGATCCGGCGACTGCGCGTGCGCTTCTTGAGCAGGCGATCCCGATGGGAGGCAAGCGTGAGTGGCTTTCGATAGTGCTCCTGGCGGAGCTTGTTGAGAGCGCAGATCCGCAGCTAGCTTTGAGTCTCTACCACCACGCGCGCATCCGTCGGCCTGATCTTACCAGGGTGGTAAACTCCAGGATCGACCACCTGCTTGGCCAGATTCGTTCTTCCGACTCGGCTTCAAGGCGGTAACTCCGGCTGATCTGGCGCCTAGCGCCGCACGTGCTACACTCCATCCTTGTTCTCTTCAGCTCTCACATTAGGAGCCCTACATGCTATCGCGCCTCGCTGCCCCGCTTATCGCCATCACTGCTCTAGCTACCGTGCTGCCTCTCTTGCCTGAGGAAGCGGAGGCGCAGATGAGCGTGTTTACCTGTCCCGGCGGTCGCATGCTGTCGGTGGCTGAGGGAAAGGGGCTGCTGCAGAAGGTTCAAGTGCGTTACGCCGGGTTGGATTCGATGTCGGGTACCTTTCGCCAAGAGTCGTATGTGGCAGCGCTCGATGAGGGTGAGGCCAGCTCAGGCGAAATGGTGTTCGCGAAGCCGGGCCGGATGCGATGGACGTATCGGTTGCCGCGGGAGCAGGAAGTTGTTATCCGCGAGCGCGAACTATGGCTGTACCAGGTCGATAAACGCCAAGTGATGATCGACGACATTGGAAACGTGTTGCTCTCAAATCTGCCGGTGTCCTTTATGATGGGTATTGGCGACCTAGCCCGGGATTTCGAGCTGAGGGGCGCCTGCCGCACCCCGGAGGGGGTAGTTTTAAATCTGGTACCCCAAAAGTCTCGGGCTTCTACCGATAAAACCCAGGAGCTTGAGGGTTTTCAGCTACTGGTGGACGAGGGACAAAAGCTCCCAAAAGGGGCTAAAATCACCTCCTTAGGTGGTAATGTGACGGCGATTGTCTTTGAAAATCTGAAGGTTGGCACCACTCAGGTAGAGGAGCGCCGATTTGTTTTAGACCTCCCAAAAGGTGTAGATGTAATGGATAGGCGCCTGCAGTAGGCCCGTCACGTTTCACCTGAAGTATGAAGTCAGCCCTTTCCATCCTGCCCATCGAGGGCAGCCAGAGCCCGAGCTGTTCCTCGGTCGCCGTAAACATCAACGAGCCTCGCCCCCTTGATGGCAAGGTGTCGTTCGCTGGTCGTGCTGCCGTCGTTACCCTGGGGTGCGCCAAGAACCAAGTCGACTCCGAGGTGATGATAGGAGTCCTTAGAAACTCAGGGTTCGAGATCGTCAGCGAGCTTAACCGCGCCGATGTGGCGGTGGTCAACACCTGTGGCTTCCTTGAAAGCGCGGTGAAGGAGAGCGTCGACTGTGTGCTTGAGCTCTCGGAACTTAAAAAGTCTGGCAGCCTCCGCAGGCTGCTCGTCGCTGGCTGTATGGTTGAACGCTACAAAGGCGACATTCGCAAGGCACTGCCGGAGGTAGATTCTTTTATAGCCCTCGACGGTCTCTTGAGTGTGGGGCAGGCAGCCCTCGGAGCCGATGAGTCTCTACGCGACATTCTTCACGAAGGCTCACGACCGTACTTTTTGTACGATGACACGATGCCACGCCACCTGGCCTCTCGGCGTCACATGGCCTACGTCAAGGTCTCAGAGGGATGTAACCGGCCGTGCGCGTTCTGTATCATTCCACAGATCCGCGGCGCGATGCGCAGCCGTTCGATTGAGTCGATTGTGCGCGAGGTACAGGCTCTCGGAGCGCAGGGAGTCCGCGAGATAAACCTGGTTGCCCAGGACCTGACTGCATTCGGCACTGACCGATCAGAGAAGCTTGTCGACCTCCTTCGAAGCCTCGACCAGGCCAAAGCCGCTGCTTGGATCCGGTTGCTGTACGCGTATCCGGTTGGCGTCGATGACGACCTGCTCTCGGCGATCGTCGGCCTGCCCAGTGTCTGTGACTACCTCGACGTCCCGCTCCAGCACTCAAGCGAAGAAGTGCTGCGCGCCATGAAGCGCCCGATCGGCCGCTTCGGCTCGCGCCGTTTCGTGGAGTACGTGCGCAGCAAAGCGCCCCAGATAAAGCTTCGCACAACTTTCATCGTCGGTTTCCCGGGCGAGACCGAGCAAGATATCAAGGACCTTGAGAGCTTTGTGGCCGACGGGCACTTCGAGAGTGTTGGCGTGTTCACCTACTCGCCTGAGCCAGGAACAGCGGCGTGCGACTTGGAAGGGCAGGTGCCTGACAAGGAGAAGCGAGCCCGACGGGACCGCGTTATGCTCGCGCAGCAGAAAGTGCGGGTCGCTCGCAACCAGGAGTATGTGGGCAAGCGGCTTGAGGTGCTTGTGGAGGGGCCACACGAGGAGACAGACATGCTCCTGTCAGGCCGGGCGCGGTTCCAGGCTCCAGAGGTTGATGGGGTCGTGCTCATCAACGACGTAGCTGAGCAACTTGGCACAGTTGAAGCCGGGCACATCGGTCAGGTGGAGATCACCGAGATTTCAGGGTACGATCTAGTAGGAACGTTAGTCTCATGAGCGAGCCGCGAATCGGCATATTCATCATCGCCTACAACGCGGTGAACCACCTCAACAAGACCATCAGCCGCATTCCGCCTGAAGTCTACGAGAGGGTGGAAGAGATCTTCGTTATCGACGACTGCAGCCAAGACAACTCCTACTACGCGGCACTGGGCTACAAGTCTGAGTTTAATATTCAGAAGCTCACGGTGCACCGCAACCACAAAAACCAGGGCTACGGCGGAAACCAGAAGGTCGGCTACCAGTACGCAATCGACCGCGGGTTAGACATCGTGGCGCTCATTCACGGGGACGGCCAGTACGCGCCGGAAGCGCTGCCCTCGCTGCTCGAACCGCTGGCGAAAGGCGAGGCCGAGATGGTCTTCGGGTCTCGCATGGCTACCCCAGGTGCGGCTCGTAGGGGTGGGATGCCGATGTACAAGTACCTCGGTAACCGAATTCTAACGACCGTGCAGAACCGCCTCTCCGGACTGAAGCTCTCGGAGTATCACTCTGGATACCGGCTGTACTCGGTTGAGGCCCTGAAGCGCATCCCATTCGAGTCGTTCACGAACACCTGGCACTTCGACACGCAGATCATCTTGGCGATGGCAGAACGAAATTTTAGGATCGTCGAGCGACCGATTCCGACCTACTATGGCGATGAAATCTGCCACGTTAACGGCATCCCCTACGCTTTTCACTGCCTCACTACGTCCTACCAGTTCTACCGTAACAGAAAGCGGAATGTGCTGAGCTACCCGGGAGCGATGGATATCCCGCGAATTGTTCGCTCCTAGTAGCCAGCAGCCTACACCAGACGGGCACCTCCTAGTCTTGGTTCCAGCCTCACCGATCAACTCGCTTTTGCTGTAAATGCGGTGACTTGGGCGGGTGCTGAAGCCTTTCTTTTCGTTTCGCAAAGTTGGAAAATCAAGTATATCCTCCACGCTACAAAGGTAATTGGAGATCCAAGCATGACAGCCAGCAAAAACCCGCAAATTTTGGCCCTCAACGAACTCGGGCAGTCGGTTTGGTACGACAACCTGTCCCGAGATGTTTTGAGGTCAGGCGAGCTTGAGTCGCTGATTGCCCAGGGAGTTTCGGGGCTCACAAGCAACCCCACCATCTTTAAGCAGGCGATCGCCGACACCAATAACTACGACGAAGACATGAAGCAGCCGGAGCTGAAGAACCTCTCGACAGAGGCTCTCTCGGAGGAGCTAATGGTTCGGGACGTAGCTGCTGCTGCTGATCTGCTTCGGCCGATCTACGACGCGACTGGGGCAGGCGACGGCTATGCCAGCATTGAGGTCTCGCCGTACCTGGCAGCTGATGGAAAAGGGACGGTCGATGCGGCCGTGCGACTCTGGAAAAAGCTCGGCCGCCCCAACATCATGATCAAGATCCCAGCCACCCCGGAGTGCATTCCCGCTATTCAGGCTGTGCTCGAACAGGGTATCAACGTCAACGTGACCCTTATTTTCTCGACGCAGGTGTACGAGCAGGTCGCACACGCCTACATCGCAGCGCTTGAGACCCGGGCAGGGCGAGGCGAGAGCCTCAAGAACATCTCCTCAGTCGCAAGCTTCTTCGTTTCGCGAGTTGATTCGAGTGTGGAAAAAGCTCTCGACGGCCTTCTGAAAGAGGGGAAGGCGACCGCAGCGGACAAGGAAGCGCTGTTCGGGAAAGTTGGAGTAGCGAATTCAAAGCTGGCCTATGCAAGCTTCGAGAAGCTCTTCGGTTCCGAGCGCTTCAAGACGCTCCGAGAGAAGGGCGCTCGCGTTCAGCGACCACTGTGGGCGAGCACTGGCACCAAGAACCCGGCTTTCAAGGCAGTGATGTACGTGGAGGAGCTCTCCGGACGTGACACGGTCAACACGATGCCGCCAGCCACGCTGAAGGCGTTGCTTGCGGGGGGGACGATTGAGCCGCGGCTGCATGCCGGACTCGCGCAGGCAGAGGCCCTCGTCGCGCGCCTCGGCGCTCTTGGGCTGAGCTTCGACTCGATGCTCCGCGATCTTCAAGTCGCTGGAGTGAAGAGCTTTGCTGATTCGTACAAAGAGCTTTTGGCTTCAATCGACGCAAAGAGGAAAGCGATCTAGTCGCACTTTATTTAAGGAAGCACCGTGGCAAATCCTGCAGACCTCGACCAAGAGTCCCGAATCGTCCGACCACCGGCAACACTGCTGGTGATCTTCGGCGCGAGCGGTGATCTGACATCCCGCAAGCTCATTCCTGCTCTCTGCAACCTGGCAGAGGATCAGTATCTGCCCGAGAACTTCATCGTGATCGGCTCCTCGCGATCGAAGCTCAGCGACGATGAGTTCCGCGCGAAGGTGCACGAAGGAGTGATGAAGCACTCGCGGCGCCCGATCAGTCCTGCTGTCTGGGAGAAGTTTGCGAAGAACCTTCACTACCAGCCGTGCAATGGCGAAGTGCTCGGAGACTTTGAGGCCCTCAAGGGTCGCATGGAGAGCCTGTGCGCAGCGAGCAACCAGCAGTTCAATTACGTGTACTACCTTGCGATGGCGCCCCAGTTCTTCGGGCCGATTGCTTCCAACCTGAAAGAAGTTGGGCTGATTGAAGATTACGGCAGGTCGAGCCGCCGGACGTCTGTGGTGGTGGAGAAGCCGTTCGGGCACGATCTTGCGTCAGCGCGTGAGCTGAATACGGTTCTGCGCAAGAGCCTGGCAGAGGAACAGATTTACCGTATCGACCATTACCTCGGCAAAGAGACGGTGCAGAACATCCTCGTGTTCCGCTTCGCCAACGGCATCTTTGAGCCGCTGTGGAACCGAAAGTACGTTGACCACATCCAGATCTCGGTGTGTGAAGATATCGGCATTGGGAGCCGCGCTGCGTACTTTGACCAGAACGGCATCCTGCGCGATATCGTGCAGAACCACGTGCTGCAGATGCTCGCGCTGCTTTGCATTGAGCCGCCGATCTCGCTCAGTGATGCGGACAGTATTCGTGACGAGAAGGCGAAGGTGTTGCGGTCTATCAAGCGCATGACTCTTGAGGAGGTGAAGCGCAACACGGTGCGTGGCCAGTACAGCAAGGGCAGGGTCGGCTCCGAGGAGGTTCCAGGGTACCGTGAAGAGAAGGGGGTCGCTGCGGACACAAGCACCGACACCTTCGTGGCGCTCAAGCTTGAGATCGACAACTGGCGCTGGAGCGGAGTCCCGATCTACATCCGCGCTGGCAAGCGGCTGCCGAAGCGCATCACCGAGATCACCATATTCTTCAACAAGGCCCCGGACTCCCTCTTTAAGGGCCGCAACGTCGGAGAGCTGGAGCACAACGTGCTTTCGATCCAGGTTCAGCCTCGAGAGGGGATGTCCTTGCGAGTCAGCTCAAAGCCGCCGGGACCGCGTCTGCGAGTTAGGCCGGTCGAGATGGACTTCACCTACGACAGCTCGTTCGGCGTGGCTTCGCCGGAGGCGTACGAGCGACTGCTGCTCGACGTGATGAAGGGAGACCCGACGCTCTTTACTCGCAACGATGAAATCGAGGAGTCGTGGGATCTTCTGGCGCCGATATTTGACGCATGGCGCTCGCCCGATGCTCCGCCGCTGCGGCACTACGATGCCGGCACGTGGGGGCCGCCCGAAGCCGATGAGCTGCTCACGAGGCAGGGGCATTCCTGGCGTAAGCTTTAATTGCGCGTGTCTTCGGGAACGCTCCGACAGTGCTGAAGCTAGACCTATCAGAGAGAAGTGAAGCATTCAGGGCCTCGCTGCGCGATTGGCTGGCCAAGAATCCGCCGCCGCCGGCGCCCGTTGAGACTTCTCTTGAAGAGTTTCAGAGAGTCGGACGAGCGTGGCAGGCGCAGCTTGCTTCGGGGCGCTGGATCGGAACGCATTGGCCTGAAGCCTTTGGTGGACGGGGCCTGACCCTGGTCGAAGAGGCTATCGTTCAAGAGGAGCTTGTGCGTGTCGCCGCGCCTCAGGTTCTGGGGCTCTTTGGCCTCACCATGGTAGGGCCGGTGCTGATCTCGCATGGCTCGGATGAGCAGCGAAAACGGTTTCTGCCGCGGATACTGACCGGTGATGAGCTCTGGTGCCAGGGGTTCTCGGAGCCTGGGGCGGGGAGCGACCTGGCAGCAGTGCGCGCGCGAGCTGTTCCTGTTGAAGGCGGCTATCGCCTTTCGGGCCAGAAAATATGGACGAGCTTTGCGCACATCGCGGACTGGTGCTTCGTCTTGTGCCGAACGGCAGACTCGCCCAAGAAGCATGAGGGGCTTTCGTACTTGTTGGTTGACATGAAGTCGCAGGGGATTACGACTCGACCTTTGCGCCAAGCCAGTGGCGACCGTGAGTTCAATGAAGTTTTCTTCGATGACGTTTTTGTTGCTTCTGATAACCTCGTAGGGCAGCCCGGAGATGGCTGGAAGATAGCGATATCGACGCTCATGTTCGAGCGGGTGGTTCTAACGTTCTCCCGGCAGCTTCAATCGGAAGTTGCGCTCAATGGACTGCTGCGCGAGCACGGGGGCACGGTGGCGGGCAGTGATGCGATTGAGTTGGCTCAAGCGGTTACATCAGCGTGTGCGACAAGAGCCCTGGCGTACTCCCATTTGCTGTCGTACGCAAAAGGCAAGGCGCCTGGTCCCGAGGGATCGATGGACAAGCTGCTCTGGAGTGAGTCGTTCCAAAGGCTGTGCAAGCTGGCGGTTTCGTTGCGTGGTGTCTCTGCAGCGCTCGGTGAGGAACACGGCGAGGCCGCTCACGATGTGCATCGCTACCTCTACTCGCGTGGCAGGACGATTGCGGCGGGCACTTCTGAGATTCAACGGTCAATTATAGCCGAGCGAGTGCTCGGATTGCCGCGACTGCGGCATGAGAAAGCCTGATTGCCGTGCGGGGCCCATGAGCGTCAATGACATAGTTCGCCCGAGCGCCGATAAACGGCTGAAAGTCCGGCGGCTCTTCTTTCTCGCAGTCTGGATCCTTCTCCTGAGTGGCGTGATCGGTTCTTGCTCCAGCACTATGCGGGGCTGTTCGCGTCCGGCGACAATGGAGACAGACGAGCTGCACCTCGACCTGCACGTTGCGTAGCCGCTACGGCCCCTTCACGGGCGACACAGTCAGGCGAGCTTCGATCTCCCTAGCTTGCTCGTGCCATAGGTCTTTGGGGATCTCTTGTGAGAGCGCGCGTTGCAGATGCAGCGGCAAGAGTTCGCGAATGATACCGAGCAGCCGAGGCTCTGCAGCGATCACGAGGCGGTCGCCGCCTTCCTTCATATAGTCTCGCTCTACGGATGCCAGCGTATCGCGGTAGAAGTTCTTCAGCAGACGGTCACGGGCTTCTTCCTCCGTGCTGTAGCTTTGCTGGGCGCGCATACGGTTGTCAGTGCTGGCGCCGTGCCGGTCGCTCTCAATATCCTGATTTTTTAGGCGACCGGCCGGGTTGCCAACGTCCCAGCGCAGCGAGAGCTTTCCTAAGCCTTCACGAACGAAGATGCGGGCTTGGTCGCGGCTGGCTACGAGGATCCATGTCTTTGGCATACGCCTCCCGAGAAAACAGCTACTGTGCCCTGGGGAGCCCTACATCGTCGCTGATCTTGGTCAGTGGGTGCGTGGGGTGTTCGGGTCCGTAGCCGGTGCCGGCGACGGGTTGCGCGGTAAAAGTGAGGGTGACGTAATGACCATTCCGTGAGGAATGGATTGCGCCACCTCCTCCTCACGGTTAACAAGATTGCCGCAGGATTGTCTCAAGCTCCTCGAGTTCCCTCTCAGAGTCAGCAACCTTCGGTTTCAGAACCTTCCATCGTTTGTCTAGCGGACGGAGAAGCTTTCCAAGGCGCTTTAGGCGCTTTTGGGCACGCAGCGCCAAGGGTCCAATCAGGTTCGCTTTGGCGAATACTCCTGCGTAGACGGCTCGCCACCATCCGCTATCAAGCCGAGCTAACAGCCGCTCGAGCTTCTCTAATTTCAGCTGAACTCGCCCGAGGTTTTCCTCAAGCTCGTATAAATCAGCGCGCAGGTCCGTGGTCTTTACACGAATCCAGCCGATGCTGCTCCTTGCATCTTCGAGCCGCTCTGAGCAGTCAGGTGAGCAACACTCATCCTGCAAACTCACTGCATCTCGGCACACCGGGCAACAACGGACGCTCGCTAAGCGAAAGCGCGAAACGCTCCGCATGGCAGACCTCCTTTCGACCTAAAAAGAAAACCTTCTGGTCAAAACGCCTTTCCCCGCGTCGCTCGCCCAGTGGGCGGAGTGAGGCCGGGACAGCCTTAGAAGGAGAACATCGTTCGGAAACTAGCAGAGAGATCAGGGTTTTAACAGGGTCCAAATACCGGAATGCACTTTTTGGCAATCATTTGAGGGCACAGTGGAGCCTTAATCAGCAGAAAAAGTCCTGGCAGAAATGCTAGTTGCTCGCTCCTCGCATAATTCCCCCTTTGTGGGAAGCTAACCAATGGCTAACCTGAGGTTCCTGTTGGAATTGGTTGGAGGTTGGTTTTTGCATGACCCAGCTAGAGATTGCTCGAAGGTTATCCGCAGCCGTTTCCGATTCCCAGTGGCACTGCGACTTGGCCAAAGGGTTGCTGAAGCCCCAGAACACAGATGTCGTTCAGCCGCTGCGCATCTTCTCCCCACAAGCGTTCAAGCCATTTCACGAGTGTGGGCTGCCGGCCCTAAAGTCTGTGCCGATAAGTGAGCAGCTCGCAGCTGGTCATCCCTTCGAGCGGTTTATCCGCAAGAGCAGGCCGCTCAATATCAGCGACCTCCACCAGATCCTGGCCCATCCGATGCTCGATCTCTCGCTGATTGGATTTAAGACTGGGGCGATCAGCGCAGCGGTACAGAATCATCTTCTTCATTACGAGGGCTCAGGCCACGCTGAGGACTACTCACGAAACATGTGGGCGCGAGACAGCATCATCACTGCAGCAGCGCTAAACCGGGCGGGGTTCTCGGACAAAGCCGAGCAGATAGTGAAGAACCTCTGGAACTTCGCGGGCAGTGAGCACCACCGCGGAAAGATCCTGCAGTTCCACTGGGGGCCGATGGAGGAGCGCCGCAAACGCTTCATCGAAGGAAACGATGGGCCCCACATCAAGTTTTCAATCGGTGCCGGCGGGGAGATAGGCTTCTGTAACCACGATTGGGGGCACCAGCAGCTCGACGCGCTCGGCGCTATGGTCTGGGCGCCGTACCGCTTCGCAAACAACGCGGCGAAGAACGGGGAACAGTCAGGCGGCGGACACTTCAATCTCCGGCTGCTGGATCCCGATCTCTCTTCAACGGACTCCATCCTGCCGGCAGCCCTGAAGATGTTCTACGGAGCCGGGGTTCACGACACGCTCGACTACGGCCCCTGGGAGGATATTCGTGAGTGGAGACGAGCGACGTCGGTTGGAATCGTCGTCGCGGCGCTGCGAGAGGCGGTTGAATTTCACGAGAGGGAAGGGTGGGGGTGTTTGCCGGTTGAGTACAACGGTCGCCAGGATCCACGTACCTTCCGCGCGCAGGTTGAGGAGACGCTTGGGCGCTGCCTTGAGACGGTGCACCACCGAATCCCCACCGAGGGTCTCGCGACTGAATGCGACCGCCGACCTGTTGACTCGGCGATGCTGCTGCTGCTCTACCCGTTTGATTGCGGTCTCTCGATAGAGAGGCAGAACACGATCTTGCGCACAGTGTATCGCAACATGGGCGAGGCGGGATTCCGCCGCTGGGAGCGAGATGCATTCGAGGGGCCTGACCGGTACGTGGGACAGGATTACCATCACAACCGGAATCCCGAGGATAAGGGGGAATTCGCGACGCGCTCGAATGCTATGCGCCCTGCCGAGTGGAGTCTCTTCGACCCGCTCCTGGCGGCCTACTTCTACCGACGCTTCGTCGAGTCAGGCGCCCGAGAGATAGAGTCTTACGTGTACGCTGATCGGCACCTCAAGCGATCCCTTTCGTTTATTACGCCTGCGGTGTCGGTGCTTAATGTGGCTGGCAAGGGGCGCAGCTTCACGATTCCGCGCGGAATTCTTCCGGAGGCTTTCGCCTGGGATTCACGCAGAGAGTCCTGGTTAGCCAACCACAACTCTCCGCTGCTGATGGCGCAGGCGGCCCTCGGCCTGGCTTTTGAGCGAGCTCAAGACGCAATGCTTCTCGTTGATGCCTACCTGCGCGAAGCGCGCATCCTCGAAGAGGTCGTGCGGCCGAGCCCGCGAGGTTCGGCGTGACCGTTACGATCTTTGAGTCCCCTACACATGTCTCTCTCGAACAGCTTAATCATCTGCCGTTTCAGTCAGTCGCGATGGGCTGGAACGGGCAGGCGCTTCCGCAACCGCTGCAGTGGGCGATTGTGCGAGATCCCAAGCGGTTCTGGTTTGTGGCTTCCTTGTCAGGCGGCACGGAGTACGAACCGCAGCATTCGAGTGGCGATTTCATTGAGGGGCTGTGGGAACGGGACGTTGCAGAGATCTTCATCAAGGAGAGCTCCGGGCGCTACCAGGAGTTCAATGTCAGTCCAGGAGGTGCGTGGTGGACCGTTGTCCTTAGTTCCTACAGGACCCGCGAGACCACCATCCCGGAACTGCGGGAGCCCGTCATTCGGGTGGAGTTGGGCGAGGGACAGTGGAGAGTGGTGCTTGGGGTGGAACTTTCTTGTCTTGCGGTGGAGCTCTCGGAGAGCTCAACAGTTCACGTGTCCGGCATCTCGCATAAACCGCAGAGAGTTTTCATCTCATCGTGCCCAGTTTCTGGGGTTGAACCCGACTTCCATCACCCCAAGGCTTTCATGCCCGTGCGGTTCCATGCGCTAGCCTAAAGGGCGCTTCCATTCAATCATTTGGGCTGCTTAGGGCACCTTCGGCGTGCAGGGGGCGGAGTTGAAGCTGCGCTTTCATTATGGTACCCTCCCTCGACTCCAGTGGGATCCCCTGCTGGGCAGCCGCAGTTCCTGTGGCTGCAACGTTATCCTGATAACGAGTGGTTTCTCAGGGTCACGCTATCGGTGGCAACGCATGGGTTTCGTCCAGAGTCCGGCGTTGAGACAGATAAGTTGTTGGGGGTAGTCCTAAATGCTTGCGGCGCGATTGCTGAGGCAGAGGGCTGGAGGTGCAGGAGCAGTAGAAGATTCCGTATGGCAGTTGGCGCCCTCAATCCGGTCTCCGGTTCCCTCTGGGAGGCTATCAGCAAGATAGCCGCCGAAGAGGGGGTAACGCTTTTCGACATGGACCTTCCAGGTGGTGGCGAGAGCGGACACGGCGGGATCTTGCGGGTGTACATCTACCGCCCAAAGGGAGCTGAGCCGGCACCAGTTGAAGAGCCGCAAGCAGAGGGCGATGAAGAGCATCCTCGCAGGACGGGAGTGTCGTTTGAGGATTGCACACGCGTTGCGAAGCGGATCCTCGATGTCGATGAGCAGGAGGGCCTGATCCCTGAGGGGTGCCTGCTTGAGGTGTCGAGTCCCGGCATCAACCGAAGGCTTCGCCGTGCGGAGCATTTCGGGGGCGCTGTTGGAGAGCGGGTTCGGCTGAAGTTCCGCGAGCCGAGCGGCTCGTATCGAGTTGCGACGGGGATTCTCGCCGCTGTCGACGGCGAGGCGCTGCGACTTGAGACTGATGAGCGGGACGAAGTGGTGAATTTGAGCCTGCGGGACGTTAAGGACGCCCGAGTGGACTTTAAGTTTTAGGTAAGCTTCGGGGCGCGAGGAGAAAGAAGCCCCGTAGCGAGAGAAAAAGATGAGGTAATGCTATGTCAGCAAACTTTGACTTGAACGCGATTCTGAGCCAGATGGGCCGCGACAAAGGCATCGATAAGCAGGTGCTTATCGAGGCGGTTGAGTCCGCGATGCTCTCGGCGGCGCGCAAGCACTTCGGTCACAGCCTGAACCTTGAGACGAAGTTCAACGAGGAGACAGGCGAGATTGAGGTCGTGCAGTTCAAGGTTGTCGTCGACAACGTCGAAGATCCTGACACGCAGATCTCGACCGCAGAGGCTCGCGAGACAGTTGACCCTGACGCCATGGTCGGCGACGAGCTCGGAAAAAAGCTCGACACAGAGGTGCTCGGCCGAATCGCCGCGCAGACTGCCAAGCAGGTTATCATGCAAAAGGTGCGTGATGCCGAGCGCGGAGTTATCTACGAGGAATACAAGGACTCCAAGGGCGACCTCATCAACGGCATCGTGCTCCGGCTTGAGCGCGGCAACATCATAGTCAACCTTGGTCGCACTGAGGCCATCCTCCCGAAGCGTGAGCAGATCTCTCGAGAGCGTTACCGCCCTGGAGATCGCCTGCGTGGAATGATCCTCGATGTAGACCGCTCAGCTCGAGGTCCGCAGATCGTACTCACTCGCAGCCATCCGGATCTTCTCAAGAAGCTCTTTGAGCTCGAGGTGCCAGAGATCGCTGATCGTGTCATTGAGCTCAAGGCTGTTGCCCGCGAGCCGGGCGAGCGTGCCAAGATCGCCGTCAGTTCGAGCGACCCGAGCGTTGATCCAGTCGGAGCGTGCGTCGGAATTAAGGGTTCCCGTGTGCAGGCAGTTGTTCAGGAGCTGCGTGGAGAGCGCATCGACATAATCACCTGGACCCCAGATGAGCCGTCGTTCGTTGCGCGTGCTCTCTCGCCGGCCGAAGTTAGCCGCGTCGTCGTCGACGAGGACCAGCACTCGATGGAGGTCATCGTTCCGGACGACCAGCTCTCGCTCGCGATCGGCCGACGTGGCCAGAACGTCAAGCTTGCGAGCAAGCTGACAGGATGGCGTCTCGACGTGCGAAGCGTTTCTGTTGCTGAGGAAGAGGCTCGCCGCGCGCGTGCAGCCCTCAGTTCCATCCCGAACATAGACTTCATGCACGCAGAGCTTCTATTCCAGCACGGCTACCGCAGTGTTCGCGAAGTTGCTGATGCGGCACTTGAGGAGCTGTTCGAAGTAGAGGGGCTGAGCCAGGACCAGGCTTCGGAAATCCACCGTTCAGCGAAGGACTACGCAGAGAAGATGGGTGACCTGCTCGACCAGGTCGCAGAAGTTGGTGGCGATGCGATTTCGGACCTTGAGCGCCTGCCGATCCCGGCGGATATCCGAGAGATGTTAGTTGGAGCAGGATTCAAGACGATTCAGGCAGTCGTTGAGGCTGACGATGAGGCTTTGAAGCAGGTGAGTGGTATCGAGGAGGGCGACATCGCGCAGATCCGTGCGGCGGTAGAGAACTTCTTGCGAACGGGGAGCGTTCGCCCAGCTCCGAGTATCTAGGTTTCGTGGGTCTCTAGGTTTAGAAGCCTGGAAAAGGGGGAGAGCTTGGCCGGCCAGGAGCGCACGTGTCTTGTATGCCGCGCGAAAGGCACCAAGGGATCCCTTGTTCGGGTGGTTTTGCGCGATGGCGCACTTGTTTTGGATCTCAACCAGGATCTCCCAGGCAGAGGCGGCTACGTGCACCGTTCCATCGGTTGCGCGAGCAAGATGGCGCAGCCGGGGAGATGGGAGAGGGCCCTGCGGGCGGAGCCGGGGGCAGTGCGCGCCGAAGATTTGCGGCGTGCTGCACACGACTTGATGGGCGAGCTCCGAGGTGAGCTGGCAGTCGAGACGACCGCCGCCGAGACGAAGCCGTTAGGGCGGTTTGGTCTAGGCAGAAAGCGCTGAGTGGCGCTTGAGAGTTTGCAAGGAAGTAGTTTTAGGCGAATCGCCTAGTGGTACAGAGAGCCGGTAACGGCGAAAGGTAAGCTCAGATAGAGCAAGAAACACATGTCAAAGATACGAATTCACGAATTAGCAAAAGAGCTGGCTGTAGAGAACAAAGTTATCCTCTCGAAGGTCCAAGAGCTTGGCTTCAAAGGAAAGAGCTCTCACTCTCACTCGCTCGATGCTGACGAGGCTGACGCGATTCGTCGCGCGCTTATTCGGGCGGCGATGGGCACCCCCAAGAGTCACAACTCTGAGACGGTCACTCGCCGAGTTGATCGGGTGACTGGTGCCACTGAGGCAGTTGTTGAGCGCCGATCTGGCGACGTAATTCGCCGTCGACGCTCATTAGATGCGGAGCAGTCGCGAGCGCAGGCTCAGGAAGCTGCATCTTCTGCGGACAATGGTGGTGCGGCCCGGGACTTAAGCCAGGGGCCAGAGGAAGAGGCAGCAGAGGTCGAGGCAATCGAACCCGAGGCGGCCGCTGCTGTCGAGGGTGGTGAGGCTGTAGAGGAGATCGTTTTGGTCGAGGAGACGGCGCCTGAGGTTGTGGAAGGTGCTGTCGCCGTCGTAAGTGACAAAGCTGCCGTGGGTCCGAAGGTTCTCGGAAAGATCGAGCTCCCACAGCGGCGCACTGTCGTAAAACCCGTAGAGGCAAAACGCCCAGTCAAGGGACCGGCAGCTGCTCCGGGCCGTCCAGTCATCATCGACGAGGAAGAGGGGCAGCCGAAGAAAGGATTCAAGAAGGGGCGCAAGCGGGAAATCAGCAGCAGTGACCTTCTCGACTACGGCGGGCGGGAAGTTCGCCGTTCGAAGCCAAAGAACCGCAGGGGCCACGCAGATGAGTCTCGTGGCGGTGATGCTGAGAAGCCGAAGGTAGCTAAGCGCGTCATCGAGCTCGGCGACACAATCACAGTTGGCGAGCTGGCGAAGCAGATGAGCCTCAAGTCAGGCGAGGTAATAGCCAAGCTCCTGAGCCTCGGTGTTTTGGCGACGATCAACCACGCCATCGACAAGGATACGGCCCAGATCGTTGCTGACGAGCTCGGATACGAAGTGAAGCACGTTGAATTCAACGAGCAGGATATCATCCAGGATGTGGCTGAAGAGTCGGAGGGCGACCTAAAGCCAAGGGCGCCAGTTGTCACAGTCATGGGCCACGTGGACCACGGCAAAACGTCGCTGCTCGACAAGATCCGCAGTTCGTCGGTTGCAGCCAAGGAAGCCGGAGGGATCACGCAGCACATCGGCGCGTACAGCGTCACCACCGAGGGTGGCAAACAGATCACCTTTATCGACACTCCAGGCCACGCCGCGTTTACCGCGATGCGCGCCCGTGGAGCCCAGGTTACTGACATCGTCGTGCTCGTTGTGGCAGCCGATGACGGAGTGATGCCGCAAACGCGCGAGGCAATTAACCACGCCCAAGCGGCGAAGGTTCCGATCGTTGTTGCGGTCAACAAGATGGATAAGCAAGACGCCAACCCGGACAAGGTGCGAACGCAGCTAGCTGAGTACGGCTTGCAGCCAGAGGATTGGGGGGGTGACACGATGTTCTTCCCTGTCTCCGCGCTCAAGGGAGACGGAATCAAGGAGTTGCTTGAGGGGTTGCTGCTCCTGGCAGAAGTTAAGGAGCTCAAGGCGAACCCGGATCGCCGCGCTAAGGGAACGGTCATTGAAAGCCGCCAGGATCGCGGGCGTGGTGTTGTTGCGACAGTGCTGGTTCAGGCTGGAACGCTGCGCGTTGGCGACGTGTTCGTGAGCGGCTCCGAATTTGGCCGTGTGCGAACGATGTCAGACTACAAGGGCCAGAAGCTTGAGTCTGCTGGGCCTTCGGTGCCGGTAGAGATCACGGGCCTCAACGGAATGCCGGAGTCCGGTGACGATTTCATCGTCATGGAGAGCGAGGCGGATGCTCGCGAGGTTTCCTCCAATCGTGCTCAGCTCAAGGAGCAGCAGCAGCGCTCGCTTGCGGCTGGCCCAATAAGCCTTGAAGAGTTCGCAAAGCGAGCGAGCAGCCAGGCGGCACAGGAGCTGAACGTCATCCTCAAGGCGGACGTGCAGGGCTCAGTTGAGGCCGTTCGTGAGTCAATTGAGAAGCTGTCGGGTGAGAAGGTAAAGGTTCGAGTGCTGCACTCCGCTGTAGGAGGCATCAACGAGAGCGATATCCAGCTAGCAATCGCATCGCGTGCAATAATCGTCGGCTTCGGGGTGCGCGCAGAGCCGCGCGCCATGGCGGACGCAGAGCAGTCTGGCGTCGAGATTCGCTTCTACCGCGTTATTTACGAGCTCCTTGAGGATATCAAGAAGGCGATGGTTGGCTTGCTTGATCCGATCCGGCAGGAGTCGAGCCTTGGGCGGGTTGAGGTGCGGGAGACCTTCAGCATTCCTAAGGTTGGCGTTATCGCAGGCTGCTACGTCACCGGCGGACTGGTGCGCAGGAACGCGAACGCGCGGCTGCTTCGCGACAATCGAGTCATTCACGAAGGGAAGATGTCGAGCCTCAAGCGCTTCAAGGATGATGTCCGTGAAGTCCAGGCCGGCTTCGAGTGCGGTATCGGGCTTGAGGGCTTCAACGACGTCAAGATTGGCGACGTTGTCGAGGTCTTCGAGTACAAGGAGATAGCTCCAACGCTCGAGTAGTCGCTCGGGAGATTTGCTTCATGGCACGCAACAGGCGAGTGTACCAGATAGGGGAACGCATTAAGGAGCTGGTGGCAGAGCACCTGATCCATAAGGCTGATCCCCGCTTCACGCTCGTGACTATCACCTCAGTGATGGTTTCCCCCGACCTCGGTCTCGCCAAGGTGTATTGGGTGGTTTCCTTCACCTCGGGCATGGATCGTGATCAGCGGATCCAGGAAGTTGAGGAAGCGTTTGAGGCAGCCCAGGGGCACCTTCGGCACATTATCTCCAAGCAGCTTGGAATACGGTTCGTCCCCCACCTCCGTTTCTACTACGACGACACCCTCGATACCGTTGAGCAGGTGGAGCGGCTGCTGGGCAGAATCAAGGGGCAGGAGACGCCATGACAACGGCTGAGGGTGTTGTTCGCGACGTGCTCGATGCCATCCTCGCCTCAAAGCGTGCAGTCGTGCTTGCTCACACAAATCCCGATGCAGATGCGTACGGCTCCTCATGCGGCCTTGCTGCAGGGCTCAGGCAGCTCGGGCTCTCGGTTGCTGTACACAACGAGAGTGGTTTCATCCCACGGTATTCGGTCATACCTGGCGCAAGCGAGGTAACGAAGGGAGCTCCTCCTGAGCTGGGAGAGGATGACCTTCTGGTAGTGTGCGACTGTGGCGCTCTTGAGCGAGTCGGAGACACGCTCATCTCGTTCGTACAGTCGGCCAAGCGTGTCGTCAACATCGATCACCACAACTCAAACACAAACTTTGGCCACCTCAACTTCGTTGTCGATGGCGCAAGCTCGACATCGGAGCTCGTGTTTGATCTTCTCAAAGCTGCCGAGCATCAGCTCGGGCGAGCCGGCGTCATTAGCGCACAAGCCGCTGCTTGCCTGCTCGCAGGAATTATCGGCGATACGGGCTCGTTCCGCTATCCGAGCACGACTCCGAAGACATTCCGCACAGCTGCTGAACTCATGGAGCGCGGTGCGCGACCTGACTTGCTCACGCAGGAGCTTTTTGCAAATCACTCGCTGGCCGCAGTAAGGCTCCAAGCCGAGGCTCTCACGAATATCTCTATTCTAAACGGTGGCGCATTCGCCGAAGTTGTCGTGACTCAAGAGATGCTCAAGCGCCTCGGAGCAGACCTGCTCGATGCAGACTCTCTGGCCGAGCGCGCCCGCGATATCGAGGGCGTGCGGGTGGCAGCTCTCTTCAAGCAGGATGTCGATATGTGGCGCGTCAGCCTGCGCTCGCGCCTCGGGGCAGTCGATGTTGCTGCAGTTGCCCAGTCATTCGGGGGCGGTGGCCACAAGCCAGCAGCTGCCTTCCGCTGGCGAAAAGATTTCGAGTCTCTCAAGCAGCAGCTCCGGCAGAAGGTTGCCGAAGCACTCGCCGCCCGGCATGCGTAACGGAATTATCCTTATCGATAAGCCTTCCGGAGTCACTTCGGCCGGGGTGGTTGCGCGAGTTAAGCGGCTGCTTGGCGCGTCACGTGTTGGGCATGCGGGCACGCTCGACCCCGACGCCACTGGCCTCCTTATCATCCTCGTCAACGGCGCGACTCGCGTGGCTTCGTACGCCGCTGATGGCAGCAAGGTCTACAGCGGGACGTTTACGTTCGGCATTCGCACATCAACGGATGACGTTTTCGGCGAGATCCTGACGACGAGCGATGAGATTCCTGCCTTCGCAGAGATTGAGCGGCAAGCAAGGCGATTCGTCGGCGAATTTGACCAGGTTCCTCCGAAGGTCAGTGCTGTAAAAGTAGGCGGGAAGCGGGCGCACAAGCTTCAGCGTGGCGGGCTTGAGTTTGAGCTTGAGCCGAGAAGAGTCACGGTGCACTCATTTGAAGTTAAGCCAGGAGAGTCTGCCGACACGGTAAAGTACCGAGTCTCCTGCTCGCCCGGTTTCTACGTCCGCGCACTGGCCCGCGACATGGGAGAGGCTCTCGGCTGTGGCGGAGCGGCGGCGGCTATCCGGCGCGAAAAGTCGGGTCATCTAGGTGTTGAAGGTGCTGCCACTCTCGAAGCCGTTGGGTGGGAGTCTCTGCAAGATTGGTCGGTGCTCTTGCCGGAGGTCCCCCGCATCGAGCTGCCGGTAGCGCTGGCGGCGTCTATTCACAATGGGCAGCGTTCGTCGTTGAGGGAAGCAGCGCGCCATCCGGCTATCGTTCCACTGCTTAGGACTCCGGGGGTTTTCCTCTACACCTCTCAAGGCAATCCAGAGACGATGGGTATTCTGGCTGTTTCCCCCGACGGGCAGCTCCAATTTGAGCTCAATCTCGGGCTAAAGGCAGCCTGACGCCTGGCTCCTTTTTCGGTATAGTGCCCAGGGTCTCTTCTAGCAGAAGGAGTGTGTATGTCGGCGATCGTTGTCGTTGGCGCCCAGTGGGGCGACGAGGGTAAGGGGAAGATAGTCGACGTGCTCACCGAGCGTGCTGACTGGGTCGTGCGCTTTCAGGGCGGCAATAACGCTGGCCACACGATCGTGGTGGATGGAGTCAAGACAGCCTTGAGCCTCCTGCCGAGCGGCATTCTCCGTCCGGGGGTAAAGTGCCTGCTCGGAGCAGGCGTAGTGCTTAACCCGTCTGTGCTGATCGCAGAGATGGAACGGGTACGACAGGCCGGAGCGGATGTTTCTCCAGAGCGGCTCTTTATCGACCGAGACGCGCACCTCGTTCTCGACTACCACATAGCGACTGACAAGGCGCGCGAGCACGCGCGTGGAGCACACCGTATCGGCACAACAGGACGGGGGATTGGTCCTGCCTACGAGGATCGCAGCCAACGGTCTGGTATTCGCTGCGCCGACCTCCTCGCGCCTGAGCTTATGAGAGATCGGATTCGTGCCCACGTCGAGGAGAAGAACCAGATCCTCAAGCATGTGCTGGGCAGCGACATGCAGGTTGATTTCGAGTCGGTGTGGGAACGGCTGAGTGAAGAGGCGGGAATTCTGGCCCCGTACGTCTCCAATGGCAGCAAGCTCGTATTCGATGCGTCTCGACGAGGCGAGCTCGTTGTGTTCGAGGGCGCGCAGGGCGTGTTGCTCGACCAGATACACGGCACGTATCCCTTCGTGACCTCGTCATCGACGATCGCTGGAGCTGCGTTGGTAGGAGTGGGGGTCGGACCGCAGCTGATTAGCTCCGTGCTTGGGGTCGCGAAGGCATACACCACTCGGGTAGGAGAGGGACCATTTCCGACGGAGATGGAGCCATCGGTCGGAGACGAGATCCGCGCCCGCGGCCATGAATTCGGCACAGTGACCGGCCGTCCCCGGCGCTGTGGCTGGCTCGATGCGGTTGCTCTGCGTCGGGCCGTCAGGATTGGCGGAATCGACAACCTCGTTGTTACCAAGCTCGATGTGCTGACCGGCCTCCGAACGGTCAAGGTGTGCACCGGCTACTACCTTCGAGGGGTTGAACTGGATGATCTTCCGGCTTTGGCTCACGAATACAAGCAGCTAGAGCCCCGCTACGAAGAGTTTCGCGGATGGAATGAGGACCTCTCGGGTGCTCGCTCGCTAGCTGACCTGCCGGCAGCCGTGCGGGAGTTGCTGCAGGGGATTTCGAAGCTGATTGACTGTCCGGTCAGCTTTGCGAGCGTCGGGCCTGGCCGGGAGGCAACGATTCCAGTCGATCCTCCGGCGGTTGTAAGGCGCTACTTTGGCTCCGCACGCTGAGCAGGACCGCTTTCTGAGCTATTTCCGACCAAAAGTGTAGTGCCTTTTGGCGCCCTTCGTGTTAAGTCACTCCTCGTGTATTAACAGGTAGTTACCTATGAAAGCCAAGTTCCTTTCCTCACTTTGCGCAGCCTTTGCTGTGAACACAGCCGAGGCTTTTGCCGACAGCATCGTTCCGCAGGGCGCCGACGTGCCAGCACAGAAGTCGTTCATGCAGGTGCTCTCCGAAACCGCGCCGCTGATCGTTATCTGTTACGCCGTTTTTTACTTCATGGTCATCCGACCACAGGACCGCAAGGCGAAGGCCCAGAAGGCCTTGCTTGAGACGCTCAAGAAGGGGGAGTCCGTTGTGACCTCATCGGGGATCGTTGGTCGCGTTGCCGGAACAGACGCAGGTTTCGTTACTCTTGAGATTGCGCCGAACGTGCGCATCAAGATCGAGACCACTCACGTCGTGCGACGCGAGAAGGAAGAGACAAAGGCAGCAGCGTAGTAATCGGTCGAGGGGCTATGGGCAGGGATATCGTGCAGCGTGCGCTGATCGTTGGCTTGGTAACAGCGGCAGCGGTGCTGTCTCTCTTGCCGACAGTCGTGCGGGACAGCTTTACCGAGAAGTGGTTCACGAAGCCGATGGCGCTCGGACTGGACATTAGCGGTGGTGTTCACTTGGTGTATCAGGTCAAGGCTGCTGAGGCCGTTAAGAGCCGGCTCCAGTCAACCCTGAGCGGCATCCGTGCTGAGCTTCGCGCGCGCAAGATAGCGGTTACAAGGTCGTCAGTGCAGTCGGACAATACGCTGCAGGTCACCTTGCTCTCAGAGTCATCAGTGGAGCCGGCCCGCGCCATCGTCAGCGAGAAGTTCAACGAGCTTTCGTTCCTGAGGGCGGAGAACGACGGTGGGCAACAACGGCTCGTTTTCGGCTATTCGCCGCAGACGGTGGCGATCATCGAGAAGGATGCCGTTGAGCAAGCGATCGAGACGCTGCGCAGCCGAGTTGACACCTTCGGCGTTGCGGAGCCGCTCATCCAGCGTTCGGGTGAGGACCGAATTATCCTCCAGATGCCGGGTGTTTCGGACGTGGAAGCGGTTAAGCGCATCGTTGGCAACGTTGCAAAGCTTGAGTTTCGCCTTGTGCCCACTGGCGCCTCCTCGGCGGTTGGGACGTTGTCTCTCCGCGGGAAGTCAGGCGAAACTGTCGTAGTAGAGGATCAGGCCCTGATGACCGGTGACGCGGTGTCGGATGCGCGCGTCAATATTGACCAGAAGGGTGAAGTTCAGGTGTCACTCAAGCTCACTCCGACCGGTGGGCAGACCTTTGCCCGAATCACTTCTGAAAATGTGGGGCGCCAGCTTGCGATTGTCCTGAATGGTGTTGTTACCTCATCGCCGGTGATTCGTGAGCCCATCACCGACGGAAACGCCTCGATCTCAGGCGGCTTCACGATGGATGAAGCGAAGGAGCTCAAGATAGTTCTGAAGTCCGGCGCTCTCCCAGCCCCCCTGGAGATCCTCGAAGAGAGAACCGTTGGGCCGACGCTAGGGCTTGAGTCGGTGAGGAAGGGGCTCATCGCTATGGCGATCGGCTTTGGAACGATCTCGCTCTTTATGGTGGTGTACTACCTAAAGTCAGGTGCAGTTGCGGTCGGAACGCTCGTGCTAAACGCGATCTTGATGATGGGCTGCCTATCGCTCTTTGGCGCGACACTCACGTTGCCTGGCTTGGCGGGCCTGGCACTCACAATCGGCATGGCGGTCGACTCGAACGTGATTATCTTCGAGCGTATCCGAGACGAGATCCGAAACGGGGCTAGCCGAGATCTTGCGGTCCATACGGGCTTCGACAAGGCCTTCGGGGCGATCTTCGACTCGAATCTCACTACTCTGTTGGCTGGCGGGATCCTGTACTACTTCGGCACAGGAGCGATCCGGGGCTTCGCGGTGACTCTCTCGGTGGGGATCGCCACAACACTCTTCTGTGCGGTGTACGTTGCTCGCCTCTGCTTCGATTACTTCGAGCTGAAGGGCAAGCAAGGACTTTCGATTTAAGGGCGGGGGCAGTTATGAGAGAGCTCATCTCTAGTTCGGTAAACATCAACTTCATGGGGAAGCGCTACATCTGTGCTCTCATCTCGCTTGCAGCGGTCGCATGGGCGGTGTGGGTCTTCGTCTCCTCGGGCAACCAGAAATTTGGCACTGACTTCCTCGGCGGCAGCGAGTTCCTGGTCTCCTTCCAGGGAGAGCTCGACAGCGAGAAGATCCGTGCAGGGCTTGCGGCCAACGGATTGCCAGATGCGCGAGTGCAAGCCTTCCAGGGGACCTCTAACGAATACTCAATCCGGCTCGGAGAAGGCGCAAATCCCACCGAGGTGCGCGCGAAAGTTGAAAGCGCCCTCGGCAATGCGTTTGGGACCGCAGCCCAGATTCAGAAGACTGACTTCGTTGGGCCGACGATTGGCGCAGAGCTGCAGCGCAGCGCGCTTATTGCCATTGGTCTCGGTCTTCTCGGCATCCTGTTCTACATCGCCTTCCGTTTCGAGTTCGCGGTAGGACTCGGCTCCATTATCGCGCTCTTCCATGACGTAACGATCGCTACCGGAATCTACATCGCTTCGGGGCACCTGATCGGCATGGCAACCCTGGCCGGCGCGCTCACGATTGTGGGCTACTCGGTGAATGATACCGTGGTGGTATTCGACCGCGTGCGCGAAGAGCGGCAGAAGCGCAAGAACGCAGAGATCGCTTCCGTCGTGAACGAGGCTATCAATTTTACCCTCTCTCGGACCGTGATAACGCACGTGCTGACGCTCTTCTCGGCGCTCGCGCTGTACGTCGTTGGGACGGGAGACATCAAGGACCTTAGCCTCTACCTCTGTGCGGGTATAGCGCTTGGCTGCTACTCAACGATCTTTATCGTTGCGCCGGTAGTTATCGCCTGGGAGAAATTCCGTGGGCGGGAGCGTGTCGTTACAGTCTCGCAGGCTCAGGCGAAGCGCGCGTAGCGCCGGGGTGGGGTGTCCGCATCGGCATTTTTCTGTCGTTGACGGCTCCGTTTGCAGAAAACTTTTCGTGGATCCCATTTTTTTTGGGGACGAAACAATCCTCTATTTTGGCGCGGTCGAATAAACTCCGCTGAATGACGCCAGCTGTTCAGAGCACCCATCAAAAGATCGCCTCAAAGACCCCGTCTGACACTGATGAGGGGCAGCTTTCGCCGGTGCCGGTAGGACAGCTCTTCGCAGAGCAGCTATATCCGAGGCTCGCTGCATGCAAGCACTTCTCCCTTGATGACCCTAAGGGACGGCCAGCTCAGCTCACTAGGGCACTAGAGAGCCCGCAGGTTCGAGCCATCGCATGGGGGCACCTAGAGAACAACGGACTGCAGGCTATCGGGACCCAGCCGCAGCGGCATGCCCTTGTCGCGGGCCTCTTGCCGTACCTGTCCCAGGACGTTGGAGCGTGTTGGCCGGCCTTCGTTGCCATGGCAGCTGGGGCAGCTCGGAGCCAAGACATGGAGCTCTACAGGCTACTAGGGGAGTCCGCCGTACGACAGGAGCTTCCGGGCGCGGTGGTTGCTGACCTTGCTGGCCCATTCGCAACTCTATCAACGCACAATGCGGGAGCAGATCGCTGGCTAAAGCCTTGGATTGAGGTCTTCTCAAATCGGGGTGACAGCGAGCTGTTTGACTCTCTTGTCGACGAGTTGCTGAACCGCCTTGAAAGGGGCGATCGTTCCTCGTACGACCACCTTCTTGCGGTGCTGTGCAACGCTCCCTCGGCGGGAGCAGTCCGGGCATTAGCTCGGGGACTCACGTCGGCTCAGGTAAAGCCAAGCGACTCGTCGTTGGACCGCTCAGTTGGGCATGTGCTGGCGGTGTACCTCAAGCAAACTCTCCTGATGACTCCGATGTCTCTCGCCATGCAGCTTTTCCACCGTGATTCCGTCGCTGTGATGCTCCTGTCGGGTGCCTTCACCGCAGCGATGGCAGGGATTGTCGGGACGATCTTTGAGCTCAGGAGCTCCGCTGTTAAAGCCCTTAGACGCTCCCAGCAGGAGGCATCCTCGGAGCAGGGTGCTCCCTTCCTGTACTTCGCGGAGCGGGTCTACGAGAAGCTCTCAAAGCTTCAGGGCTCTATCCCTGAATCGCAGCAGCTACTGAAAGAGATGGAGACCCACCCATCCTTTGCGCGCCATATTGAGAAGTGGCGCGGCAGCTTTCAGTCTGCTTGAGCCCGCCCTGGCGGATGAGAAGCAGCGCCCGTGTTCATGCGGTAGATAAATAGCGATGAGTCTCGTGCGTCTCGTAGAGCGAGCGTCTCGCTTGCTTCAGCCGGAGCGGGAAATGAGTTGCTGACGAGCGTGCTTCCGGCTTTCATTTCAGCGCGAGCTTTCTCCCACAGCCGCTCCATAGGGGCCGGCGAGAGGAATGTGTACACGAAATCGAACTGGCCTAGGTCACAGCTCCACATGCTCTGAAATCGCACTAAGATCGACCGGTGTGCGAGCGATCGAATCTTGGCGACCAGGAAGGGGAGTGGGCCGATCTCTATCCCTACGAAGGTGCCGTTGGGTCTCCGAGCTTGCAGGAACCGGAGCAGCTCCCCGAACCCACATCCAAGGTCGATGAACGTGAACGGGCGGTCGACAGGAAGCTCAGCGAGGATCATGGCGTACGCCGCACGTTGGGTCGGGTAGTAGGGGACTCTGGTCCAGAAAGCAGGGAGGTAGGTGGCTGCTAGCGCCGCGAATACTGCGAGGAAGATTCCCGGCGGAATCTCTGTGGCCAGGGCAGATGCTGCTCCGAATGGCAGGAGAGCGTTGAGGATGAGCCACGGAATGGAGAGCCGCAGGAAGCGAGCGGCAGCCCAGGCGGCTGCGGCGGCCATGAGCAGGGTGACGGTGACGGAGAATGAGACCTTCCACGCAAGGATCGCGCAGCCGGCAGCGATAGCCTGGCAGGCCAGGGTCGAGAGGAAAAAGATTACTGGCCCCAACGGGCGCTTGTCGACTCTGGGCATGCTAGTGCTGCTTTCAAGACGTTTCTTTACCATGATTCCGTTTAAGGCAGCGCTAGGGCTGTTCGTTTTCGGCGCCTTTCGCGCCGAAAACACTATAGA
>CANLJX010000005.1 GCA_947491545.1 Deltaproteobacteria bacterium | reverse complement strand
ACCAACAAAACTTTTTGACGAGAGTATTGGGAGCCAGGACGGAGGAGATCTTTTCGAAAGTGAGCGTTGAGCTCCAGCTGGTTGATGTCGGCGACTCGCTGCCAAGAGACCTAGGAGGCAGAGTGAGAGGGTCGAGCTGATTCCTTGAGTCATTTTCTCGGCCACGGATATTTTCGCGCATGGGGTCCTCTGGAAGACGGTTAGCTTAACGTCCCAGATGCGAGAGGCGCACAAACAACTGGACCCTCGCATAGCCTGGAGTGTGCGGATTGCCTGGCTGGTAGATTATTGACCCAGTGGTGAGCTGACAACACCCGAAAGCAGGACAACCCTCCCGAGTGTCCTGCTGGGGCGTGGGCCTATGGATGCAAACGAACTTTTCAGGTGAGTGCGTGACTAGAGCCGAGCTGGGGAAAGTTTTGAACTGCTTGGACTAGACCGAGGTGCTCTGAGCACAACTGTCTCGCGCTGAGCCAGCGAGTCTGTAGTCAACCAGACTAGCCATTGTATTGGCTTGATAACCGGGTCAAGCCGAGAGCTGTGCGCTAAACCGTCGCGGACTCGTCTAACGGGATAGAGGTCCCGAGTGAAGGGGCCAAGGTACAAATCCGCTCCGAGGGGCTGAGGTGCTATCTCTTCCCACGAGCCGGTGTTTCCGGTGGGGTTTTGATTGGCACATGCGGCTCTTCAAGTTCCGCCCCCGGAACCGGCGGCTTCGGCAAATCCGTATTGCTCGCTGGGGGAGGGGGCTTGCTAGCTGGCGATGGCTTATCCTTCATATCGAGGAAGGCTTTTAGGCCGTCGACTTGGTCTTTGGGGGCAGTCCAGAGGCCTGCCGCGATGTCGCCGAGCATACTGACGTCGCTGCTTTCAGGCGCTATCCGCCGAACAGCTTTCTGGAAGCGGAGAAGCGTTTCAACAGCGGCGGGTATAGTCTTCAAGTGCCGCTCCGGCACCTTCTGTCCACTTAGCTCAAGTCCACTGCTGATCTCATCGAGAAGGGTGCCCAGCAACGGCGAAAGCTGTGGCAAAGCCGCCTGGTATTCGGCCTCTAGTGCCTTGGCCAGGGTGTGTTGTTCCTTGAGCTCTTTGATCGTCTCCGTCGTCAATGCCGAGCGCCCTAGCCCATCCCCTATGCGCCGTACCCGCGCGATCTCCGGATGGTTGAGGTCCAATTTTCGAAGTGCATCGGAGTAGTCGAACAGAGTGCCCATTGCTGATCGCGCGTTGTCAAGACGTGGCTGGGGGATAGCCAAGCCGTTAACTCGCAACAATACGTCAAGTGGAGTTAGGTAGCTTTTGAGCGCCGGAATAGCGTCTGCTTTGAGCTCATAGTACTGGCCGTTTGCGGAGGCCTTCGAGAAGGGGGCGTTGGAGACGGGTTTGGGGGGCTCAAAATTCCATTTCCAGGTAGTGTCCGCCGGTTGTTGTGGCACCGGCTTGTTAGCCGCAATCGCCTCCACCGTTTCGTTCAACTTCAGAGCTCCCTCGGGCTTGTCGACATCCTTCGCAATGGCCCTAATCGCATCCCAGAGAAGATATCTCTGTGGCAACTCACGCGGCATCTGGGTTATTGCCTGCGCAAATTTTCGGATCGTGTTTTTAGCCGTGGTTGGAGAGCTAAGGTCGATCTCCGGCGCAAGGGAGCCTGCGCGGTCGAACAGGATGCCGCTTATCTTCTCGAAGCCGGCTTGCAAAACCTCACGGTTTGGGATTTCAGCTACCGGCGCTGGTACCGGATTGGCCGCTGCTTCGGGCTCACTCCGGGCTCCTTCTTTTTTTCGGCTCAGCAGAGCTGGTAGCTTTACGCGGGCGAAGTTGTCTAGGGCGGTGGCAATTGGGGTTGACTCGGGGTTGGATTGCCATGGGGCCTTGCCGTACGCCTCAAGTCCGACCGCGGCGCCCACCGCGCCGCCTAGTAATGTGACGGTCCAGCCGCATGCTTTGAGGAAAGAGTTGGGCGCCAGTGCGGACGCAACTCTGCCGATAGTCGATGGGGCTCCTGACTGAGGCGTATGCGCTGGATTGTGCGGTGGAGCTGGCGAGGTGCCGCCTGTTTGGTTGCGGAGGTACAGCGGAGATAGATTCTGTTTTACTGGTGGCATAGAAATCCTCTACCTACTGATTGGGTTAGTTTCTCGGAGCGCCTGATCGAAATGCCTCTATCGTGGAGCTGAACTCCCTAACAGAGTCTGGGTTGTTTACGTCCTTCCGCAGTTTTACGATCGCGGCTCTCAGTTTCGGCTTCATGGGATCGGTGACACGGAGTTGATCTACTGCCGTGTAATACGCATTCAATGTCTCCGTTGTTTTCCTCTTAGAGGAAACGTCGATCTGGGGCGTCGAAACTTTAGCAGCAGCGAGCACGCTACTAAGGTGTTGCAGGGAATCCCTTATCTCAAACTCAGGGGATCCTTCACCGACCGGCCCCGGATTTTGCGGCTCACTCACCTGAACTGGTGGCATCTCAACCTGACTAGCCTGCTGGGGCCTGCTTTCTGGCTCACCTCCTCCAAGCCAACTGCCGAAGTCTGGCATCGGAAGGTGCGCGAGTCGTGAGGGATCATTCAAGACATCAGTAACGGGAGTGCCGGACCAAGGCTGTATTTCGGCGCGTTCCAGCTCCCTTGCGCCAAAGACTGCGCCCACCGCGCCCGTCGAGAGCAATCCGAATGTTGCCCAGCCGTAAACCGATAGAGGGCTCACGAAGCTCCACAGAGACTTTGGCCACCACGAAGACGTCTTTACTTGATGGGCATTCACCGTCGCGTCATCAACCAGGAACTCTCTGATGTTTTTTTTGAATTCAGCCAGAGTCATCGACTGGTAACCTGTCGCGTCGTCCTCAATTCCGTGCTCTGGGCCGTTATTCGTAACTGTGGTCCCATTGGCTAGACCCGAGGGCCCCTGTGGGTTGCTGAAGTATACGCGACCGCCTTTTACCTCTTTGAGCACTACGGCATGGAATTCATGCGGCTCACCCGGTTGAGCCCACTTGAGCACCGTGTAGACAGGCTTGGAAGGATTCACCTGCTTCAGGATGTGATCGAGCAGCCCCTTTTCGGAGAGTTTAGGGTTTGCCACCATGGTGTGCGAATAGCCAAAGAAGTTGTTAGCTACCTTCTGTGCTGCGTCACCGCTAAACCCGCTTTCCCTCTCACGACCTGAGTACTTGTCCACAAACTTGTCTTTCTGGTTGGAGTAGTATTCATGTGGTAGCGCGTCTGCCCGCAGTAACGCTGATTGAATCAACGCATCGATGCAGTGGCGATTTGTTGAGGGATCCGGCTTGAACCAGTCATCAGGTGGCCGTACTTCTAGTCCTCCTCGCAATGTGGAGCGTTGTCGGATAACTAGGTCAGCAGCGACTCGCGACCACTCGCCGAGGTCGATGATATTCATGACCCGGGCCAAGCTTTCGGCTCCGCAGGCGCTGTGGGCATCTTGGGTCGAAGTACCTGGATGGTAGACGCGCTCCAGAAAGGCCTGTAGGTAGTGCGCCTGTGTCTGGGGCTCATGCGCCAAGGCCTGCAAAACCCGGTCTAAGTGATGTGCTACCGACAGCCCGTCTTTATCGACCTTATCGAGTTCCGAATTAGAGACAAGGCTGATTTTTCCAGGCGTGAGGTTAATGAGGTCTCGTGGGTTGAAGCCACAAGGGTGAGGAGTAAGCCAACCATGCGTTTCTGCATTTTGTAGGAAGCGGTCGAGATCGGCTTTGACCTCATCTCTGTTTTTCAGGAGCTTTGTTCCAGGGAGGCAGATTTGCCGCAAAGACGAAAGAAAAGAGGATTCCGGCATCTTCTCAAGTCGCTGCTCTTCAGATACCAAGATACGTTCTGGTGATGTGCCCGGAATGACTTTGTCCACTGGAGATGAATCTTTAGGAGATCTCTCAATCTCAGGTGAGTCAGGGTTGTAGAAATGGGTAAAGCCGCCCTGGCTTTTCGTTAGCAGCACCGGAGTGAGCGTGGAGTCGAGTTCAAGATAAGCAATTACGCCGATGGGTTCGCGGCAGTCGGCGATTCTTGTGCGAAGCGCTGCCGCCTCTTGCGGGGTGCTTAGGGTTGATGAGTCGATCGTGGTGAACATACTACTCAACAGCAAACCAAGTACGGCAGATGACATCTCTGCAGACATGGTAGTTTGGGGAAGTCCGGTGGTATTTAGGTTGAAGCGGTCGTGGCCTGGGTCATAGGTATGTGTTCCCAGTAAGTCTCCGCCGGCATTTTTAATCGCTTGTCGAAGAAGTAAATTTAAGCTCGACCCATCGGCCAAGATAGGGGACCGAGCTATGGGTGATGCGAATCGGTATGGAGGCCGCCCGGGGATTCGAACCTGAGCGCTATGGGGTGCTCCAGGCCAAGGAAGGGTGGCAAGCTCTGTCACAACTCTAATCCACTCCGCCGTGCGTTGCTCGAAAAACTGCCGGGCGATCACCTCATCAGATCCGGTGCCGGGCCGCAAATCGCCGAAGGTGCACGCCCCGGTAAGTCGGCTAAGAGTCTCCTTCAAGACGTGCCGATTTCGAGATTCCGTTGCGATTTGGTCCGGCGTAGGGTTTGCTTGGTGGATGGAGAGCTCCTTAAGATGCTGCAGAAAAGTCTTCCCCGAAGCATCCGATGTTTTTAGAGCATCTCGAAATGCCATTCCATCTTCGTGCTCTAGGGCTGACCGAAAATCAAAGATTACATCAGCTATGCTCCTGGCAGTTTGTTTATCATTCGCTTTGATCTTGTTCTGGTAGGCATCACTTAACGAGAGAAACGCATCTTGAGCCTGGTCAATAACGGCTTCGACTACCCCCAAACGAGTAAGCTTGCCGATGATTAGTTGCTGAACGGCGCCCGACTCTCTGAGGACGTCTTCGGGCTTTGGCCCATTTGATTGATTCGGTCTCATCTCTTACTTCTCCGCGGTTAGGACGAAGTGGTTATTGTCGGTTCCGGTCCTTCTGTTTCCTAAGAGCATTTGGAAAAAAGGCGAGTGAGGGCTGGTGGCGTGAGGCGGAGCACTAAGGCTTCTTCTGATAGAGGAAGGTCAGATTCCGGCAGTTAGGAGCAGATAGACCCCTTAAGCGACAGGGGGGCTGTTCGAATACGTACAATTTAGGCTCCTTAGACCTGAATCAAACCCATAACAGAGGCAGATAAGGGGTCTGATACCCCTGAAAGGGTTTTATTTCCGGTGTGCTCCGAATGAGAGGTGTTCCTAAGAGCTTTGTCCTGTTTGCTGCCATGGTGGCGCCGATGGCTTCGTCTGCCCAGGCAGCTTCGGAGGACATCAAGGGGTTCTGGCAGAAAGGCGATGCAACTAACTGGAGGGGGACGGTAACCGAGACATCTTCAGCTAGCGTTGTGTACCGCGATTATCCGCTCGTCGTTGACATGGTGAAGGAGCAGCAACCAGCGCCGCCAACAGCCCAAAACACCGAAAATACCCCGCAAAATCAGCCTCAGGCACAGCAGCCTCCGGTACACGAGCCTGCACCGTCGCGTGAGCAGATCATCGCGCGTTACGGCTCTCCAGAGCAGTTCACTCCGATTCGGGCACAGAAGGAGGCTCCTCTTGAGATGCAGGGGCTTTTCGCTGCTTTGAACGCGGGGGACAAGGAGCTCGCCTGGCAGTACTCGGTCGCGCTAGCCCGCCGAAATACCGAGATGCAAAACATGGTGGCGAAGGCCACTGACTACCAGCTCCTCGCGATGGAATCGCTCGGGATGAGGGCGCCTTCTTCCCTCGATGAGGGTAAAGATGACCTTAATCAGAACCGTGTCGAGCTTAGGGAGCTGATGGCGAAGACCCAACAGCAGGAGCTCCAGCGGAAACTCGACATCGAACAGATGCTTGAGCAGCAGGGAGAACTGGCGGCCAACGAGACCGCTGTCGGAAAAATTCGCACACTTGCACCCAAGATCCCCGTAGACCCTGAGGGTAAAGTTAAAGTCCTGATATTCTTTGACGAGAAGGACGCGGGTGCTCTGGAGCTAGTTAAGTCGTTGACGCCGCTCAAGACCTCGTTCAAGGAGACCCAGCTTGTCAGCTTCGTGGGTCTAACCAAGCGATCTTACGCACTTCCTGCGCTGAAAAAGATAAGCGCAGCGAGCTCTTTCCCATTCCCGCTCCTGAATGGAGAAGCACTCGCCCAGGAGCTGCGGATACAGAGTTATCCAACAATTGTCTTCTTGGCCGTTACCACCAAGGAGACGTACCGGCTGGAGGGTCTTAAGACGCCGGCCGAGGTTGAGCAGGTTGTACGGTTAATGCAGGGGCAGCGGTAGGGCAGGTATGGCACGGCTAGGACAAAGTTCATTTATCCGGCGGGCTGTTTTGGGGTGCATCAGTCTCACACTGAGCGCTGCGCCAGCGGTGTCATTCGCCGCACCGGAAGGTGCCATCGATGGACCAGCTAGCAAGCTGATGGAGGCATTGATCCCCGACGCAAAAGACAAAGGACAGGGATTACACGACAAGCTTGCTGCCGAGATGAGCTCTCTCGATCCGCTGCCTGGTGGATACCGCAATAAGGGTGGACAGGAACAGGGTGGATCAACGGAGAGTCAGGAGGACCTGGGCCCGGAGCCCAAGCCCGCTACAGGTCTCCACCTTCCAGCGATGAAAGGCTTTCGCGAGCTCGCCGATGCCAAGCCGGTGCGGGATATGTTTAAAGGGCTGGTAACGACGGAGGTACCAGTGCTCTTCCAAACGATGATGATGGTCGAAAACGGCGCCGGCACGGGTTTTAGTCACTCGATGCAGGCTGTTTCCAATCTATTATCAAACCAGGTCGAGACGACTCAACTCTCCTTCCAGCTCGACGACATGCTCGATCCGAGTGGGCAGCTCAAGTACAACCACGGCGGAGCGATAGTCAACTCATTGCAAAATCCGCAGGTCACTACTTGGCCCCATGCGCTTTGGGATGCGAGCGGCGACGACCCAGTTGGGAGCGAGATCGGCAAAATCGAGACGGTTCAGCCAGACAAGCCGCCGCACGACCACGGAGACAATCCGGGAGACAAGAGCGAAGGGAAGCAGGAAAAAGATACACTCAACTTCGCAGAAGATATTCTCTTCCCAAAGCGCCCCAGCGACTCCGATACCGGGCAAGGAGAAGTTGGTGAGAATGCATTCAAGTACGACAACAGCGAGATTCCTGAGCTTAAAGAGGAGTTCATTAAAGCGGTTGGTAACATTGTCCAGACGCAGACCAAGGTCGGAGACGGAAAGTTAGCTGTGAAGAACTCCGAGACGCTCTCGAAGGGAGAACCGCGCGAAGGCCGTTGGGGTCTTGAGCGGCGCTCGTATGAGGAGAGCAAGCTGGTCTGGAAGAATATGGCGAAGCTGCTCAATAAGATCTGCAAGTTCAAGCAGCAGAATCCCAACATGAGCAAGAAGCCGACGGAAAAAGTGATCGCTGCACTTGAGGGGAACTTTCAGCCGGAAGAGTGGAAGGGAGCAAGCTCACCTGACATCATGATGACCTACATCCTGCTGGAGCAGGTCTTCAATCTATCGCGACCGGCGGTCCGTTTTAAAGATCTTAACTGCGAGGAGGATTACTCCGCCCAAGTAGAGTTCCCGAACAACGAGTTCACAGAGTTGGATAAGACCCAGCCTGATAGCTGTAAGAGTTCGGGTGGAAACTCGGGAGTGAAGGGTTGTCTGCGCTTACGCGTGATGAACTACCTATCGATTCTCATTGGGCGCTCCCGCGCGCTGTACTACTACGAGACCTTGTACAACGTTTCGGGTCGCTTCGTGCAGGATCCCGTGGCGGCTCGTATGCACCAGGCGCTCTTCGATAACGTAGTTGGCTCAGACCCAATCTCCACGAACATTGATAAGAACCGCGATAAGTATCAGAAGTTTGTTGTTTACCTCGCTCGCTACATGCAGGGTCAACAGACATCTGGCACGGTGTTTAAGTCGGGCGCACCAAACGCGATGCCAGGGCATGCAGCTGGTTATGGAGATGCCAAGAGCTGAGATTCTGTATGAGCTTTGAAGTAGCAGACACAGTTTTACGTCTGGTTGAGTTGGTTGGCTCCGTCACTCAGGGCGATGCTCTCGCATTGCTAGTGGAGAGTGCCTGTGATGATTGTCCTGGTGCAGAAAACACCTTAGTCGCGGCCGCCTGGGCGAACATCGCCTACATGACGCATTCTGCGTTGCTGTACTACATCAATTTCACTGGATTTGGTGTCTGGGCTCCGTTGCTTTACATGATCGGGGCGATCGGTGCGCTCGTAGCTGTCGCGCTCAATTCGCCACCTCGCAACTACACGTGGTTCATCTTGGGGCCCGCTATATACGGTTTCCTTGTCGGGAGCACGCAAGACGTGAGGGGAGTGGACTGGGTTGTCGCCGGCTATCCTCAGGATATGCAGGAAGTTTGGCGTGATGCCGAAACAGGGATGGGTAACTCTCCGCTCCTACAGATCGATGACTACTCTGACATTGTCGTTAACAAGACAGACCGACCGAGCAAGAAGTACCCCGTTGCGATGCCAATGCTCTTTTTTGATGAGCTTTTCAGCGCTACCAGCAGCATGTTGGTTAAGTGGACGGGCCTCTACAGCCAGCTTGGAGATGGTGGGGCGAAATCCAACCTCGCACCGGCGCAAAATCTTGCAGGTGACACAGCCCAAGGCTCTGGCAAGGCTGGCGAAGGTCCGTGGTACCTGATGTCGACCCTCAAGGCCCCGATGGTTGAGAACATAACGAATGTTCACATCCGGAACCCGCAGCTGCGCGATGCATTCATCACCTTTTTGGCGTCGGAGTGCGGAGATGCCTTCAAGGCCGGTGTGAATGCAGGTGCCTACAATGCTGCGTCGATGGCGAGAGGCTCAAAAATTCCGAAGACCATCATGATCGACCCACCGGATGGTGGAAATAATGACTTTGCGAAAAGCACCGGGAATCTGCAGGTCGGGGATTACCAGGATGCTCGCTCTGAGCTTGATATTAAGGATATCCCGACTCCGCGCTCGCTGCAGAAGCTACTCTCAGAGCCGTCTAATAGCCCCGGTGCATTTGGGAATTTCTCTGTTGCTTTTGTAGGCTCTCCGAGTGAGATGCAGAAAACGGCGCATTCACAGATAAACTGCTCTGCATACCTCTGGACACTCATTCAGGGCCTACGGCATGAGATGGGGCACGCCTACTGGCAGCTTATTAGAAGCGCTCCTCGGGGATTCAACTCTGATGAAACCGTTCTCTTTACCCTCTTTTACGGCTGGGACATTCGAAAGTCAGGAGATAGTGAATATGCGTCTCCAATGGAGATGATCGATTTCACGCAAATGCTCATCTTTACCTACCTTCTCAGGAACGAAATGCAGTTCGCGCCACAGATAACGGCGACCGAGCAGAAGTTTGCCCCTTCGGAGCAGACAATCGGCTACTCGAATGCTTACGTTGGTAGTGTAGGTGCCAAGACGAAGAGCTCAGAGCTGTACAACTGGGCCGTTATGATGCCGCACATTCAGGGCATTCTTCTCTACGTAATCATCGTCGGGTATCCGTTCGCTGCGATGGCGATGATCATACCGGGCTACTGGAAGGGCTTCTTCACCTGGGTGACGTTCTTTGCGTGGATCAAGCTTTGGGACGTCGGATTTGCAGTTGTTCAGGTGCTTGAGCGCAGCGTCTGGGCGATGATGGGAAATCACAGCAACATGGCCCGCGTGGCAAACATGCTGATTCAAACCGGGGAGGCTGCAGGCGGTGTTGAGGTACGGTGTGAAGGAGCTGGCGCCGCTAACGGCGGCGATGTGTTGGATCGGTGCGCGGTTCCGCTCGTTGAGAGTGGAGATGCTAAAAGCGACCAGCCTGAGAATGAAGCGTTCTTCCTGCTCGACAAGGCGCTCCTGCTCGGTGCAGCAGTCGATCTAGACGTTTCTAACGGGTACTACCTGTACATCATGGCGGCTCTCTACTTTGCAGTTCCGGCTGTTACTGGGCAGCTCGTTTTGGGTGCGAAATCAGGACTAGGAGGGCTCCTCACTAACAGCTTGGGGGAGGGAGCGAGAGATATCTCCGGCGCATCAAAGAGTGGTCTCCAGGCCGAAAAGACAAACATGATCTCTGCTGCTAAGGAGGCGATCTCGCAGGCGGCTTTGGCGAAGGGATACCGTTCTCCGACCAACAAGTTCCTTGAGAGCCTAAATGCAAGTAACGAAGCTCTGAATCGAAATAGGCAGGCAGCCGCGAACGGGGCGATTGCATCGGCGTTGTCTAATGCAGCGAGTGCGGCGGGCCAGACTGCAAACTCCTTCGATAAGCAGTTGGGAGCGATGCAGGGAGTTGGGAATGCGATTGGAGAAGGCTTAGGGTGGCGCGCCGGTCACAGTAAGGCAAGACCTACTGCTCCAGGGCTTGAGAGCCGAGACTCCAATAAGTCTCCGGGGATGAGGACTCTTGGTTCGGCACTCAACGCGGTGGGCGGCTTGGGCTCGAACATGCTGCACCAGTCCGCGTATGGCGTGAATGCTAATCAATTAGCTAAATCAACGGCGCTAAACTGGGACAACTTTGGCGCAAAGGAGACAGCATCAGGACTCTCGTCGTACCAGCGTAACTTGGCGGAGCAAGCAAGCTTTGATGCTGAGACCGTTCGCGCTGAAGCGTTGACGTCGTGGTCGAATCACGCGGCTGGCATGGCTGGTGTGTACGGAGCAAACAACGGAAGTCTTGCTCCGTCGAAGCCGACCAGCAGCACCGGTATGGCGATGCAAGGGATGCTTGGCGCCCCGGCTTATCAGGCGGCACAATACTCTGGCAACAGCTTCATTGATGGCGTAGGCCGTATGCAGAGCCAGGGGCATAGGTATCATGGCTCGAACTACGTCAACAGCCACTGGCGGCCGGCGTCGGTGGATAGCGTGGTGAAGGACTCAGCGACGGCAGCCGTTAGATTTGGGCCGGAAGTTGCAGAAGGTACTGCACGAGCCGGAAAAGTTGGAGTCGACTACCTTCTTTCAACGGCGAAGGCGCCAACAATCAAGTAAAATAAAAGAGGTGCACAATGGTGAACTTTAGTTCGAAGCCCAGAGCAACCGAGACTAGCCACGACGGCGATCTCTCGCGAAAGCAGAAGCCAGAGGCCGCTTTGGGTACAGGGCTCGTCCTGAGTCGCAGCGTTCTCGAATCCTACGATGCGTCAAAACAATCCCAGTCGGGGAGCGCAAGCGCGGCGCAAATGACTGCGCTCGCCCCTCTGCCCGGTTCGCTCGCCGAGGCGGCGTTGCCGCCAGATAGGGGGGGGCTCGTGCCACATATTAGGGCACTTATAGTCCGCGAAAATTCCTCCCCAGGTGGGCTCGTTCCTAGGGGTGAGGCTGATGTGATTGATGCCGAGTTCACAGTCAAGACTGCGGCCGACCGGACTGGAAGTAACAGCCCCGAGAGGGATGGCTTCCACGGCTATCCGGATCGTCCGCGGGTAAATGCAAGAGACTTTAAGTCAACTCAAGAATCTGCGGGCAATAAAAATGCGGCGGAGTCCACTACGACAGATAAGCGCGGCGAGGTTTCGAGCGGGGGCAACTTGCTCTGGGACTTGTCCGAGCTGTTCAAGACAGCTGCTGGCCGGGACCCGCTGATGCGAGGGCAAAAAGATTACAACGCAAAGAAGGTTGAAGGAGAGAATCAGTCGGACGCTGGAAAGGCTGCAGAGACCCCGACAGCGAAAAAAGCTGCCGGTGGAGAAGAGAAAATTGGCTCCCAAGGTCCGAAACGGCTTCCGTCCAAGAGGACGACGGTAAGTAGCGACCTGGCGGAACTCGGGTCACAGCAAGATGCTGAGTCGTAAATTAGGCCGTAGCCAAACAGCGAAGCTTTAGGAGTTACATCATGACGTCATTCGGTCGACCTGAAGGGAATAGGGGCCATCAATCGCCGGGAAGTGCGGGCAGTAACGAACCGGCAAGTTCGGGGGCGGAGGCGTTTCGGGCGTGGCAAGCAGAAGAGCGAGGTAGGTACAGTCAAAGCAGTTCTGGGTCCCCCGAGGGAGGTAACGCTGGTGGCTCGTCGGGACCGACAGTAGGGGGCAAGGGGGGCGCTCAGGGAGGGGGACGAACTCCCTATCGCCAACAAGTTCGCGGGCAGAGCTCCAGCCAAAAGAGCTCAGGGGGTTCAGGAAGTCCGCAGGGCAAAGATGGGCTGCAACTTGATGAGCGACAAGTTCAAAAATTTCTTGAAGCGTACTACCCCTGGGCTCTGCAGAAGGTTAGAGAGAGCGACTCTCGCTTGGGGTTGATGCCGAAAATTCTTAATACGAAAGAGTGGCTGGATGCGCCCCTAGACCGTGCGATGAGAGCCGAAATAGGAACAGAGATGCATCGTCAAGGGATCAGTGAAAAAAATGATCCGGAAGGCTTTCATTCGCAACTTCAGGCTCGTTTGGCTGCAAAGATGCCCGATACCGCTTGGCGCGAAGCAGTAAAAGAAAAGCTGCTGAGACGACTGGGCTCTGCGCCGACACGAGAGAGCTTGGAAAGCGACCCCATCAAGCATTGGTCTTACGTAACCAAGATGTTGACCTCAAGTGTCGTTGCCTTCGGTGTAGCCATCTCAGCTCCTTGGGTGTGTGGCGCTTTCGAGTTAGTAAACGGAGTGATGGTTGCTAGCGTCCTGGGATCGACATTTTTGAACTGGCGATTGTGCGAGATTTGGCACCACCGTCGGGAGGCGAATGAGTTCCAGAACCTAGACATCCTATTCAGAGAGGCAAGGAAAGCGGAGACACTAGAGCGGAAGCTGGCTTTTACCGGTGCCCTGTACGACATCGTTAGCAAGCACGGCCTCCAAAAACCGGTGCTTGGAAAGCTTTTCCCTGAGTTTGCGGAGAAATTTGATTGGCGGGGCATCGAGCGTTTTGAAAAACTCTCGAACTCTCTGCAGAAGCTTCAACAAGCGGGTAGGTTTGTCGCAGAGGAGCTAATCCGTACAGGAACCTCGGTTGAAACAGAGCGCGGTGTTGATCAGAGGTTCGACCAGAAGTTGGCTGATTTCGAGAACGACCTGAAAGAAATCAAGAATCACTGGGCCGCGTACCCAGATGACGCCCTCTCGGTCGCGAAGTTAGGATGGGTCGGGGGCATCGTCTATACGGCTTACTCCTTCGCCAGTTTTTTTGCCGAGGCCGGCTTCTAAGAACTCCCTTCAACCCTTCTCTACTCACCCCCTACAAGTTCTCAGACACCTTGTAGTAGAACACCACGCCTAAGTGATCTTTGCACACGAGCGAGGAGGGCCTTCACGGCAGGAGATGGTCGATTTTCGGCGGCGGCTAGGCACGGCGGAGCAGGAAGCACTTCTCGGATATAGATTTACGTGGAGTGAGCACCAGGTCACGCCCGGTTAGGTATGGAGTGGAAGCGGCGCTGCAGCCGAGTGCAGCGCAGTTCGACTTAGCAAGCGATTGCTTGGCGAGACAGCTGCTCTTTTTCGTCAATGTAGCAGGCAGAGCAAGGGGGGACGATAGGTTCCGGGTGGGAAGGGCGCAGAGAGATCTCCTCTTAAGTATCGTGCAGATGCGTCTTTGTACTGGCTTACGAGGGAAAAGTAGCTCGAGAGTCCCCACTACAAGGTCTCAGACACCTTGTAGAAGGGGGAGTTCGACCGCTTCGAAACCTACGCCGAGCTCCTGGAAGAGCTTTATCAGCAGCTCTCCTATTTCACCTTCGAGAGGATCAAGACGAAACTCCGAATGTCTCCAGCAGAGTTCCGGCAAGAATGGGTCGCACGGCAATCTCAGTTTGCCACACAAATCTGCAGTTATTCACAGGTTATGAGTCTCCCCCACGCCCCCTCCCGGCTCTAAGGGCCGGAGGAGCAGCCGCTACTGCTGATTGCATAATGAGTGTTTAAAAAAGGGTGCAATTGACATTGGGGTTTATGGTGACCCGCGCGCCTGTGGGGACGAATTCGCGCTCTGTCCCGTTGATTGCATCCACAAATGAGTTATACCCCCACTACAAATTCTCAGAGACCTTGTAGTAGGTGCGGGACGCGAGGCGATGTCAACGAACAGCCGTCCGACCAGGAAGGTAGACAGCGAGGAGGAGCAGTCTCCAGCTAGGAGAGAGGAGAACCGGAGAGCGAGCCGAAGGTAGCGTAGAGGCCAGTTTCGGAGGGCACTTTTCTTCTATCCGACGTTAGCACAGAGAGGTAGTTGTTATGATTAACGATACAAAAGCCGCTGATAAAGTCGAAATTCCAGGTGGCGATTCGTCGCTGCAAAGCACTGTATTTATGGCCTCTATGACGAACGAGGAAGTCTCGCAGGGCGAGCCTGAAGTGCAAGCAGTTTCAGACAGCGCAGACATTTCTGCGAGTGGGGCGGGCGGGCGTCCTGGCTCCTCGCCGTTATTAGATGCAGACGTGGCTCGGAATGTTGGCGGATCAGGTGTGGACCTAACGCAGCCGGATTCACAGGCCATAGATGCTAGAGGTTCTGTTGAGAATGAACTTAGTAAGCTTGCGGCACCAGAACTGTTGGTAGCCACTCCTGCGGATCTTCAATCGGACGCGACGCTGCCTGAAGGCTTCAGTGATCGGGCGGATTTACTACAAAACCCCAGCATTTCAGAAAACATCGATTTGGGCGCGGGAGAAGGCGCTAGTAATGCTGGTTCCAGCACTCAAACGGAAGCTCGCGAGGGAGTCGAAATCCAGGCTGCTTTGATGCTGGAAGGTATGGCCTCTCAGGTATCAACAGACACAACGGGCACATCAAATGCCATTCAACATATCGCTGAAACGGCGACAGCGGATACCACAGTGCCGCCAACTGACACGGCGCTTGCTGCGATCCTCGATAGGTTAGGGAGACTTGAGAAAGAGAACGATGAGCTTAAGAAGAAGGGGGACACGCCGGCAGACGATACCGGGCTGAAGGCCAGGCTAGAGAGACTTGAGCAGGAGAACGAGGAGCTTAAGAAGAAGGGACACGATGCTAGGAATGACACTCCTTCAAAGGAGATGCTCGAAAGCCTGCTTGACAGCCAAAAGACAGCTCTCGAGTCCGTTTTATCCCAGACTATCGCGCATACACAGGCGATGATCGATGCTGTTTCAAAGCAGACTGCGGATAATGCCGCTAAGCACGTTGACGCGGCTCGGGAAATAGTAGAGTCCTTGAAGAGGAGCCAGGCGGATCGAGATGAAAGAGCAGAAGAAGCGGAGCGCCTGAGAAGAGAGGCTGATGCTGCCAGAGTTGCCCTACGTGAGCGGGAGGAGGAGCAGCGAGCGACCCAGAAGAGTGAGCCAGCTGAGAAAAATTCAAAAGCTGATTCTGAGGAGCGGGCACGACAGGTGAATGCCCAGGTAGACAGAGAGGTGCAGAGAGATTTTCCGTTTGTGTTTAAGACTCCTGGAACTGGTGGCTCTGCCCACCTGCCTGGGGCATTCACGAAGGATGATTTGCAGAAGTGGCGTGAAGTTCCCGTCAGAGAAACCGACAAGTCGTTCTACGCTAAGGAGCAACGTCTCAGCCAGGAGTGGGATCTTTTGAAAAAAAACGCCTCTCTTTCCAAAGAAGAAAAAAGGGCGCGTACGAAGACACTCAAGCTGGAGTCTCAGAGCTTAAAGGAAGAGAAAGAACAAGCAATACGAAAATGGTTCGGACCGAGAATTGTTATCGGCCATGAGACGCCAAGCTGGTTTTCCAAGGCTCGCCGCTTTGTCACAGAGATCGGGGGGATGGTCAGTAGCTGGGGTATCATCGCGGGGACGGCATGGGGAGCCACTCAACTTGTGACCGCTGGCAGTGGAATAGGGGTGTCAGTGGCGGCTGCCGCGGCAGGGCTCGTTACTGGAACTTTAGTGACGAGATATGTCAGTGGGATGCTCAGTGGCTTCTGGGGCGACCGAGTGACCAACTGCGGGGGATTGTTCGTAAATGTGGGAGTTCTTGGTTCGGCCTACTGGCTCACGCAAGTATGGGGCATGCATGCAGGCTTGAACGCTGGGGAGAAAGGAATTGTATGCGCAGTCGTCGGAGGGCTTGGCTGGCTTCTCGGAAAGGGAATGCACAAATTAGGAGAAAATTCCTACCAGAATACCGTGGAAACGCTCTACAAGGCGGCGATGGGGGCTGGGTATTGGCCGGCGAGACTGGCCTATACGCAGGAATTGTATGAAGCAATCGAGCGAAAACAGCAGGGGAAATTTATCTGTCCCGACAGTCTCGAAACGTTTAGCTCGGCAACCTTAAAGGGCATCTGGAACAGATGGCTGCTAGGGCGAATACCGCAATTCAGCTGGGATCTGTCTAAAGATGAGAATAGTGTCGACCACGTGAAGTTAAAGCTTCTTTTAGCGACCAGGATAGCCGCGGAGAAATATAAGAAGGAACTAATCACGGGAGTTGAACACGACCCGAACGCAGTGAATATCTACAAGGCCCAGTTTAAGTCGATTGAAGAGTCTATGAAAAATATTGAAGTACGCTCTTCCCTCCTACGCGAGATTAACTGGAGCGGCACAAAATTACTGGCATTCCCCTTGGGCGCGTCCGCTATCGCTGGCGTATTCGGTGAAGTTCCCCTAGCCGACACGCTCTTCGGTCTCGTGCGGTCCGTCCTCCCCTTCCTCCCCTAGGTCCCTGCTACTACAGGGACCTACTACAAGGTCTACTACAGGGTCTCCCTACTACAGGGTCTCAGACACCTTGTAGTAGGGAAACCTCATAGTTAGCGGAGTTTTTGACGAAACCTCGAATGTTAGTGGCGCGGTTTGGGCCTCACTACAAGTTCTCAGAGACCTTGTAGTAGAGATCGACATTTTTGAACTGGCGATTGTGCGAGATTTGGCACCACCGTAGGGAGGCAAACGAGTATCAGAACCTTGATATTCTCTTCAACGAGGCGAAAAAAGCGGATACGCTCGAGAAGAAGCTGGCTTTTACTGGCGCCTTGTACCACATAATTAGCAAGCACGGTCTCGAAAAGGGGTGGCTTGGGGAGATCCTCACCTTACTACAAGGTCTCAGAGACCTTGTAGTGCTACTCGAAGAGCTCGATTTCGTTGAGGTGGACGAAGTTGTCGCGGGTTTTGCGGAGGACTTCGAAGGAAACCTTCTTCGTTGCAATCGGCGCTGGCAGGATGATGACCGAGGGAACACCTTCCGGGATTGCTTCTACGACCAGGCGCTCGCCGCCTTCGGCTGTCATTGACCAGTTGTAGTCTGAGTACGTAGAGAGCACCCGCGCCCCGCGCAGCTTAATCGGCTCGGTGAAGGTGACGGTCAGCTTGAGAGGGTTAATTCCGTCGGTGCGCACGAGGCTCTCGTCGCTGCCGTCAAAAAGCTGTTGCCGGTCTCCGCTAACTGAGGAGCTTTCTATTGCTGCCTTACCTGCTGCCACCAGGTCGAGCACGTTGACCTTCTTAAAGTCTTTTGGGGCGGCCTCGTTCGACGCGATGAGCTTTCCGGGGGCAAGCTCAGGCCTCTCACCAGACTCGTTTTTCTCAACTTCTTCCTCGGGAGCAACCTCTCCTTCCGGCGGAACCTCCTCTTCGCCCTGGGTGGGAGGTGGCGCATCCTTAAACTCGTAGTCGCAGGCGAGAGAGCCAAGAGCGAAGACGGAGGAGAGGCAGAGGGTAACGATTCGAGAACGCATGAGAAGTCCCTGGGATGATGGCGAGGTATCTCGGCGAAAGGTAACGCAGGGGAGAGTGGTTAGACCAGCCCCTTAGAAACAGCCGCTAGAGCTTTCCTGCCTTGGGAACGGAATGTGGTGTACTTAGTACTGAGCACCTCAGCGTAACGGCCAACGGTGTGAATCCGTTCGTTTGCAACCAGCACCGGACCCTGAGGAGAATCGCTCTGCATCGGGAGAAGCCCCACATCTATCGATGTGACCTCTGAGCGGTGCACGTTGGCTCCCGGCAGAGCTGCGTTAAAAGCTGATACTAGCTCTTCGATCTCCTCTTCCGACACAGAAAGCGGGCCTGAACCATCGGCCCACGGGACGTACCACGTGCCAATCGCGGTGCCGCTGCCACGCGGGAGGCAGAAGAAGAGCCTGCCGGAGTCGCCTTGGACACCAACACCGAATGAGGCCTCAAGCTGCCTCGATATCGTAACGTTAAAACCCTTAGCCCACAGAGGCCGTTCGCCAGCAAGCTGCTCTGGCACAGCGACAGACGAGAGAAATGGCCCCAGCGTAGACACAACCGCCCGCGCGTGGTGACAGCTGCCGGAAGCGTCTTGAACTTCGTACATCCCTGAAGCCACTGACACGCTAGTCACTCTTCGATTCTCAAGGACCGTGACCGGTCCTCGCAAGCACTTCTCAGTCAGCGTTTCGACAAGCTTGTGTGGCTGAAGCATCACCACGTCATGCCAGCAGAGCGCACCGTAAGGCGCGAGACCACGAAGCAGCGGGACCTGCAGGTCGACATCCCTGCTGCTCATAATCTTTGGCGCAGGCAGCTCTGAGCCACAAAGCCTCATCATCAGCCGATACAGAAGAGCTGCGCAGCTAGCGGGCAAACGACTCTTGAGCCCGAAGCGCGAGAGAGGCATTAGGCACGGCAGCGGAGCGACAGCATCGGCAAACTCGCGCAGCACCGCGCGTTGATCCCGGATCGACTTCACGACGCGCGGGATGTCACCGTTCTGTAAGTAACGGAAGCCGCCGTGGATGATTCGCAGCGTGTTATCGGAAGTAGCCCGCCCACAGCTACCCGCTTCGAGCACAGCCGTCTTGAGCTTATGCCGAGCAGCCTCACGCGCTACGCCGAGCCCAGCTATGCCACCCCCGATTACGATTAGGTCAAACGGTTCCACGGAGTAGGTATATCCCAAAGAGGGTAAAGCTGGAACGCGCGACCCCATCCTGGCCAGGGTGCTATGCATAAACCACCCCCGCGATTGTAGAAACTTTGCCCCAGGTCAACCGCGGCGGGAGCGTGTACAATAAGGAGGTATGTCCTCGTTCCCCAAGATCTCAGACTTTGAGGCGGCACGAGCCCGTTTGGCTCCGCACCTGCCCGTGACGCCCGTGTCGAAGGCCCTCTCACTCTCAGAGGAGCTCGGTCGGGACGTTTTTCTCAAATGGGACAACAAGCTTCGGACAGGCTCATTCAAAGAGCGAGGAGCGCTCAATTTCTTGCTAAGCATGGAGAAGAAATCGCTCGCGCAGGGAGTCTGCACCGCAAGCGCCGGCAACCACGCACTCGGCCTAAGCTTCCACGCGCAACGGCTTGGAGTCCCATGCCACATCGTCATGCCATCAAGCGCGCCAATCGTGAAGAGCCAGTCGTGCCGCGCTTTCGGCGCTGAAATCATTTTCAGGCCGACATTCCAGGACTGCCTTGAGCACGCCCAAGAGCTGGCGCGCGAGCGCGGCTACACCTACGTCCCACCCTTTGACCACGAGTGGATCGTGCACGGGCAGGGAGTAGCCGGGCTGGAGCTCATGGAGCAGCTTCCGGATTTCGACTCAGTCGTGATCCCAGTTGGCGGTGGCGGGTATGCAGCGGGCGTAGCATCTGCAATCAAAGCCAAGCGCCCAGGCGTTTTTATCCTCGGAGTCTGCTCAGAGTGGGCACTCGAAGTGCGGCGTGACCCGAAAGCGCATCAAGGCGCCATTCCGCCCATGACGATAGCCGACGGCATCGCGGTGAAAACGATAGGAGCCGTCACGGGACCGATTCTTGAGCGTCGCGTTGACCAGATCGTAGGAGTCAGCGAATGGGCGATAGCGCGTGCTATTATCGCGCTTCTGGAGCACGAGCACGTGGTGGTCGAGGGAGCAGGCGCAGCTGGGCTTGCAGCACTCCTCGGGGGGCTACTCCCGGAGCAGTGTAAAAAAACCGTTGTTATGATCTGTGGAAGCAATATAGACAGCAACCTCCTATCGCGCCTGATCGAGCACGACATGGCAGAGAAGGGGCGGCTTCTGCGCGCGACAATTACTCTGCCAGACAGGCCGGGAATGCTGCACGCGATATCCGGCATTATCGCCAAAGAGGGCGCAAACATATTGCAAGTTACGCACGACAGAAGCTACGCCAAGATCCCGGGGCATGTAGAAATCACGGTGCTCATGGAGGTTCGCGACCGATCCCATGCCGAAGACGTCATAAAAGCGTTGGTTAAAGCCGGCTTGCCGACCGAGGAGGTCTAGGAAACCAGGCGCCTGTGCCACTGTTTGATAGCTGATCATCGGTTTCGGCTCTCCCTCGGTACTGCTAGGATCCGCCGAGTAGTTGCGGACAGCTGTAGCCGCGGAGCAGGGTGTCCTATGACCAAGCCAGTAGCCTATTTCTCCATGGAGATCGCAGTCGACCCAGCGATCCCCACCTACTCAGGTGGATTAGGGGTCCTCGCCGGCGACACGATAAAGGCGGCGGCAGACATTGGCGTCCCGATGGTCGCAGTAACGCTATTGCACCGCAAAGGGTACGTGCGGCAGAGCTTCAGCCCGGAAGGCTGGCAGATGGAGGCCCCAGAGCACTGGGAGCCCGAGCAGATTCTCTCGCGCTGCCAACCAATCGTCGACCTGCAGCTCACAGACCGAATCGTTCGGGTGCAGGCCTGGAAGCGGCTCGAAATAGGCGTCAACGGACACGCCGTGCCGATCATTTACCTAGACACAGATGTCAGCGAGAATGCTGAGCCCGACCGGCACATCACAGACACCCTGTATGGTGGCGACCAGAACATGCGGGTGCTTCAGGAGCTTGTCCTGGGCGTTGGCGGAGCGCGAATGATTCGCGCGCTCGGCTACCCAGACACCACAATTCACCACATGAACGAAGGCCATGCGGCCTTCTTGCTGCTTGAGCTGCTCTCCAACAAGTGGCAGGAGCATGAAGCCGGTGAAGTTGAGCGAATCCGTCAACGAACAGTCTTTACGACCCACACTCCAGTCGCAGCAGGGCACGACGTCTTCTCAGCGCAGATGCTGGAAGCCCACCTGAGCGACGAGCAGATGGCGAAAGCCGCGCCCCTGCTGGATAACGGCGCTCTCAACATGACGCGGCTTGCGATGCGCTTTGCGGGGACGATTAACGCAGTCGCCCGCAAGCATATGGACGTGACAAAGCGCATGTTCCCTGAGGCTGAAGTAATTGCGATCACCAACGGTGTTCACGCAGTACGCTGGACGTCTGCCCCCTTCGCCAAGCTCTTCGACCGCTACGTGCCAGGATGGCGGCAACGCAGCGAACAGCTCCGGCAGGTGGCGATCGTCCCGACAGAAGATATCGAGCAGGCGCACAAAGAAGCACGCGACTCGCTGCTCCACCTGATTCAGTCGCGCTACGGCATGCCATTCGGAGGCTCTGGAATCTTGATCGGCTTCGCGCGCCGTTCGACAGAGTACAAGCGCCCCATGCTGGTATTCCGGGATCTGGAGCGGCTGCAGGCTCTCGCCGAGCGCTTCGGGCCGATAAACATCCTCTTCGCCGGCAAAGCGCACCCGCATGACGACTGGGGAAAACACCTCCTCAAGCAGGTGCACGAGATCGTGCCGAAAGCAGGAGACCTGATCCGAATTGCAGTCCTCCCGAACTATGACGTCGAGCTTGCAGCCTCGCTCGTCTCAGGCGTTGACCTCTGGCTCAACACCCCACGCGCGCCGCTTGAAGCCTCGGGCACCAGCGGAATGAAGTGTGCGATGAACGGAGTGCCGAGCCTAAGCATCGCCGACGGGTGGTGGCTCGAGGGAGGAGTTCAGGGCGTCACAGGCTGGGTAGTGCGCAGCCCGCTCAACGAAGGGGGCACGGGAGCGATCGAGCAGGACGACGCCGACTCAGCCGCGCTGTACGAGCAGCTTGAGCACCACGTTTTGCCCTGCTTCTTCGAACAGCGTGGGCGATGGGCAGAGATCATGCGCAGCTCCATATCGCTCAACGGCTCTTTCTTTAACACGCATCGCATGGTCGACCAGTACCGGATGATTGCCTACGAGCGGTTTAAGTGAGTGATGAGCCGACACGACAGCACGAGCTCCTGCTAAGGCACCCCTCTGGGAGGGCAGTGCTGGCGAGCACCTTCGGTGCGCGGGACTTCAAGCGAGTCATCTTCTATAGCCACGGATTTCCAGCTAGCCGTTTAGAGGCAACGGTTGCGCACGGCATCGCGCTCAAGCACGGGCTAACCGTTGTGGCGATTGATCGCCCCGGTTTCGGAGGATCAGATTGGTACCCAGATAGGCAGTTTGCCGACTGGGCCGGCGACGTCTCCCTCGTTGCGGAGCACGTCGGAGCAGCTCGATTCGGCATCCTGGGCGTCTCAGGCGGAACCCCGACCGCCATCGCTGCGGCGGGAGTGCTCGGTGAGAAGGTAGCTAAGCTCACCATAGTCAGCGGCGTAGCCCCAATGTGTGTCCCAGGGGCCCTGCGGGGCATGAATCCAGCAAATCGAGTGCTGATACGTCTCGGACAGCGCTCTAAGACTCTCGGCAGGCTCTCGATCACCTCGATTGCAGCCGTTTGGCGCGCCTGCCCCTCAACAGTTTCGATCTGGTTCGGGGCGTTATTGCCGAAAGCTGATATCGATATCGTCAGAAGACCCGAGGTCGCGGTCGTGCTGGCCCGTAACATGCAGGAGGCCCTGCGCCAAGGCATCCGCGGCGCCGTGAGCGAGTATATGCTGCTCCTCACCGACTGGAGAGAACTGCTCAGTCGTGTTACGGTGCAAACCTCCATTTGGCACGGTGATGCGGACACCTACGTTCCCATCGGCATGGCCGAGATCCTGGCAAAAGGCATTCAGGGAAGCTCTTTTCACACGGTTGAAGGTGGCGGACACTTTATGATCGTTGATAGACTGGAGCCCATTTTAGCGGGTTTTGACGTTTTATGATTTCGGCTCAGACAGTGCAGCAACAGATCGGGGAGCGCGACCTGCATGCGGTTCGCGATCTCTTGGTTGATGTTGCTCCGGTCGAAATTGCAGAGCTCTTTCAGGGGCTTTCTGACGAAGAACGCGTCCTCATCTTCCGCATACTTCCCCGCAAGACAGCAGCAGAGATATTTGCCGAGCTTGACGTTGACGTCCAGAAAACGCTCCTGTCGGGGCTTGGGGATCGCCAGACTGCCCGGCTGCTCGATGAGATGGCCGCCGACGACCGCACGGCGCTGCTTGAAGAGATACCGGCAGAAGCCGCGCGCCAGCTCTTAACGCTCCTGTCGAAAGATGAGCGCGACGTCGCGCTAACGCTGCTGGGTTACCCCGAGGGAACTGTCGGGCGGCTGATGTCTCCTGACTACCTGACGATTCATGCCGATTGGAAGGTGCGAGAGGTGCTCGACCACATCCGCGCTAATGGGCAGGAGAGCGCCTCGCTCGACACCCTGTACGTCGTCGATGGCAGAGGAAAGCTCGTCGACGAGGTTTCCACTCGGCAGCTCCTCCTGGCGTCGCCCGACGAGGAAGTCGCAGCCCTGATGAACTTTAAGTTCGACTCTCTCGATGTGCACGCCGACCAGGAGCAGGCCGTAGAGCTGTTCCGCAAGTACGACCGACCAACGCTGCCCGTTGTCGATTCCGACGGCATGCTTCTCGGAATCGTCACAGTCGACGACATCCTCGACGTGCAGGAAGAGGAAGTGACAGAAGATATTCAAAAGCTCGGAGGTAGCGAGGCACTTGAAGATCCGTACGTCAAAACACCAGTAATCACCCTTATCCGAAAGCGTGCTCACTGGCTCGTGGTGCTCTTTCTCGGCGAGATGCTCACCGCCTCGGCGATGGCGAGCTACGAAGATGAGATCCAGCGCGCGGTAGTGCTAGCGCTATTTGTGCCCTTAATCATCTCAAGCGGAGGCAACTCAGGAAGCCAGGCCTCGACCATTATTATCCGGGCATTGGCAGTTGGCGAAATCCGAATCAAGGATTGGGTAAATGTCTTCCGCAGAGAGCTTATCACTGGCAGCGTGTTAGGGCTCTTGCTCGGCCTGATTGGCTTCTTGAGGGTCGTAATCTGGTCACAGTTTTCGGATATCTACGGCGAGCAATGGCTAGCTCTCGCCTTCACGGTGCTTTTCTCTCTCACTGGAGTAGTTGCACTAGGAAGCCTCGCAGGCGCCATGCTCCCGTTTGTTCTTAAGAGCTTCAAGCTTGACCCCGCGACATCCTCCGCGCCCTTCGTCGCCACTATCGTAGACGTAGCAGGCCTCGTCCTCTACTTCTCAGTCGCTGTCCTAATCATGTCCCTCTAATAATCTAGTACGTGAACGTGCATGTGCTCGTGAACGTAAACGCAGCCGTAAGCCGACGAGAGTTTTACTAGTTGCTTCGAAGCCGGAACCGGCCACTGCTCCGGCTCCGGCAGCAGCCTCGAAGGGATTAGCAGTGCAGGCGCACGTGAACGCACCCGTCCAACATCTCCTCTCAGCAAAAAGATCTCTCAGGCCCTCTAGGGCCATGAATTAGGACAGAACCTCTGCCCCTAAGACATCAGCAGCAGCTCCGCCAGCTCCCGATTAACGATAGCGCAGACCTCTTCCTCAGCCGCCTGGGCCTTGCGGATCAGCAGGTCGATATCACTGTGCTCCAGGTACGGCAGCAACACCTCTCGTACCGTTGCCTCACCGCATGACTTGTCTGCGCTTCCGGTGCAGGTGGGCATGAAGAGGTCGGTCGCCACAGCTGCCCATGAGGAGGACTCAAAAGCCGCCATCGCTTGCTCTTTGTCTGGCACTATCGAGAGCGGGTGATTCCGGAGTGCGCTGTTTGCGAGGTAGGCCTCTCGAATCACATCCTCAATCGGGAACGGGAGAAGGTCATCCGAGAAGGAGCCGACCGTATCTTGCACAACGAGCAGCCCACCCTGTCGCCCAGCGGCGATATCCCCGAGGCGATTGAAGCACTCCACCCAGGCAGTGGGATCCTGCTTAAACACCCAGAAAATATCAGCGGCACTGTTTGTGAAGCCAAGTCGCTGGCACGACACGTTCCCGTTAAGCAGCCCCTCTCTCGCGCAGTGTTCTGCAACAAGCGGGAGCGCATCTCCGCCAAGCGCGTGGTGAGAGGAGATCATAATGCACGGCACATCTCTCTCTCGAGCAGCCCTGACTACCTGCACGCCACATGGCTGGGCAGAGGAGTCTCGGCTCGCTTGTGCTGCGATGAGGCTAGCAGTGCCGATGAGTCTATGGCTAAGTGCCGTGAGGGATGAGGACTGATTTGCTGCAAGATCCTTTTCAAGGCGGCTCTGGTACGGTTGAACGAGGCTGATGGCGCGATCGCCGGCGTGAGTTGAAGAGTCTAGTCCAAAGACCCGAATGGCGCGCACCATTCGAGCCACACAGAGCTGCCCACGTGACAAGGAGACATCAACGCAGCCGTTGGCGATCTTTTCCAAAGCATCATTAAACGAGGAGCCTGGCATTCGCTGGGTGGCGCGCAGCAGGTCACGCCCGCTAAGGATGAAGCTCAGGCCACGGACCGCTTCCTCGTACTTGCCGTCAACGATCAGCGTTGTCGCTTCGTCTGGGGGAAGAGGTCTAAGCCCCTTGCCCTCAGAGTGTTTCGACTGTGCTTTGAGGAAGAGATCTTGAAGTTCCTGGCTGTTCCAGCAGCGGACCAAACCCGAGGGGCGATTAAGAGGAGCATCGTCTACATTAGCTTTGTGATGGGCAATCATGTTGTTTCACGCAATCAGCACGTTCTTTACAGCAGATCCTTGCGTCTGCGATACGGAAAAACGCCCGCTAGAGAGCCATAGTATGGAGGTGTTGAAAATCTTAAGCCAAACCGGAGCAAATTTGCGGACCTGCGGAAGATGCGCCTACTCAAGAGGCGTTGCGACCCCTACAGCATCCAGAGTCCCTGGCGTCGGAGCAGCGTTGAGCTCCTGTCGGATCCTGTCGCTTACGGAAAGAACGGTGTCGATGTAGGCATCACTCTTGTTGTAGCGCCAGATAACAGCGCGCTTGTCCTCTACAGGGATATCATCTCGGTACCCGTAGCTGCTCAGGTAGTTCGCAGCCGACCACGCGGCATCAGAGGGGTGGTGAAGAGACACGAGGCCATTGCGGTCGCCATCGACACCGAATCGCAGGAAGGCGGACGGGAGGAACTGCGGCAGCCCAAATGCCCCGGCGCTGGAGCCACGAATCTTTAGAGGGGAGATATTGTTGCGTTTTCCGATCTCAATCACTGCCGGAATCTCGGGAAGGAAAGTTGTTTCGAGGTAGCGGCAGCGTTCCTTGACTGCGGCGAAGGTGACGGAGCCATCCTTCTTCTTTTGGACTGTGTAGTTGAAGCGCAAGTTGTTCGGATCGCAGACAGAAGCAAGGCGTGAGAGTCGGTACACGACCAATTCGTTGCCCGTGTTTTTTCCAACTCCCGACTCAATTACGAGGATTGCGCTGACCACCTCGCGCGGAACCTTGAGCTGTAGCTCGATGCTGTCAAACATCTCGCTGTTCTCCCGAGCAAAGTTAGCGCCGAGGAGGCTAAACGTGGGCTTTGCAAAGTTTCGGTAGATCTCCGGCTTTTCGCGCGGAGCCAGCGCAAAAGGAATCGGCGAGAACTTGGGCATCTTAGGATTCTGGTAGATCTGCGCGATGTCACGCTCCTGAACCTCCCGTTCCCGAAGCCTCCCAACCAGGTAATCCCAGCCGCGGTACCTAGAGAGCGACACCGGGCGCTGCCCTGCCGGCTTCTTTGGCGAGCGTGCTGGAGCAGCGGTGGGGCTGCGCGCCACGCTGGAGGCGGAGGCTGTTGCTGAGGCAGCTTTCTGTTCGGCCGCCACCACCGCGCCCGTAAACAACACAGCGGTGAACAGGGCTACTGCTGCTGGAATCGAGAGCAGCTTCACGTCAGAAGCTCCTGCCAGGAGCACACGATGCAGCGAGGGAACTTAGAGTGGCTCCTGGCCCGAGCGAGCGATCTTTGAGCGAGAAGTCAGCTTTCATCAGGGCTTCAAGGCGTCGGGCGATCTCAGGAAGCGAGAGCTGTCGCGCTAATGGCAGGTACTTCGAGAGCAGCCAAGGCGAGATCCCAAGGCTCGCTTTCAAGTCTTGCTGCGACTGGCCACGGTCGAGGGCTGCCCGGATGCGGTACAGCGTCGAGAAGGTCTTGGTGAGAAGCCCCATCAGCATGAATGGGCTTGAACCCTGGGCCAGAAGCTGCTGAATGAGAGTCTCGGTAGCTCCTCGCTTCGGGCTGAGCAGCGCCTCAGCGAGCTCAAAATCGCTCGCCACCGACCTGCCTGGCTCAAGCTCTCGCAACACGGCGGCTGTTGGCGGAGCGCCGTCTAGGTACAGCGCGAGCTTCTCGACTAGGCGAGCGATGGCGTCAACATCGTCGCCGGCGAGCGACAGCAGGAGGCCAACGACCTCGTCAGGAGACTGCGCTATCCCACAGCTCCGCATCTCCTTTTCAACCCAGCGGCTCAGCTCCGCGCCTTTTAGCTCCTCGAACTGCACGAGGGTTCCATGCTTCTCAACCGCCTTCTTGAAGTTTGGGCTGTTGGGCAGAGACTCACCGACCAGAATCATGTGTAGGCCGGAGATCTTCTTCGCAGCCAGAGCCGATATCGGCTCAACTTCGGCTGCTTTCGCCTTCTCGATGCCACGAATGACGACAATCCGTACCGGCTCAAAGAGCGAAGGCTCTGCGGCGTCTGCCAAGAACGACTGGATAGTCGTTCGCCCCTGATCGCCGAACGTAAAGGATGATGGCTTAAGCCTGTTATCGGTAAAGTGCTGGATAACGTACGCCAGAGCTCGGTCTCTACGAGCTCGATCGGGAGATGTGAGCACGAGCAAGCCGGGACAAGATTTTTGGCTTACTAACTCCTTTAGCTGTGATGCCGCGCTCGAAGCTCGCATAGCCCGCAGAATAGCCCTCGCGCTCTGGGCGGGCAAGGTTAACCCGCCCCGGGGTATCAGGAATTTCCGGCGGTTCCCGCAACCTTGGGGGCAGGCACGAGAGACGCAGAAACCGGAGAAAATTCCCCGAAGCCCCTGTCTGTTGCCCAGCCGGGCGCGTTACGAGAGTGGCTTCGGCGATGCTGCCCTAACCTCAGCCGAAACTCCATCGGCGTAGGCCTTGAAGTTGTTGGTGAAGAGAGTTGCGAGCTTGTTCGCTGCCGCGTCGTACGCGGTTTTCTCCTTCCACGTATTCTTGGGGATGAGGACCTCTGAGGGCACTTCTGGGCAAGCGGCCACAACATCAAAGCCGAACACTGGGTCTTTTTGGGTCGGAGCTTTGGCGAGATCTCCGCTATGGATCGCGTCGATGATTCGCCGGGTGAGGCTTAGCTTCATGCGCGAGCCCGTTCCGTACCCGCCGCCAGTCCAGCCGGTGTTGACGAGCCAGACGTTCGCCTCATGCTCACGCATGCGCTTCGCAAGCAGCTCGGCGTACTTCGCCGGGTGCCAAACGAGGAACGGTCCGCCGAAGCAGGGCGAGAATGTTGCGGTAGGCTCTGTGACACCGACCTCGGTGCCCGCAACTTTAGCCGTGTAGCCGCTGATAAAGTGGTACATGGCGTGGGCCGTCGAGAGCCTGCTCACAGGAGGTAGAACTCCAAACGCGTCACAGGTCAGGAAGATAATGTCCGACGGGTGCCCCGCGACGCACGGGATCCTCGCGTTGCGGATGAACTCGATTGGGTAGGCACCACGGGTGTTCTCGGTAATCGACTTGTCGTGGAACTGAACCTCTCGCTTCTCGTCGTCAAGCACAACGTTCTCAAGCACCGCTCCGAAGCGAAGCGCCTGGAAGATGTCAGGCTCAGACTCAGGAGTAAGATCGATAGCCTTGGCGTAGCAGCCACCTTCAATGTTGAAGATCCCGCTGTCTGACCAGCAGTGCTCGTCATCACCGATGAGCATGCGCTTCGGATCCGCAGAGAGGGTAGTCTTGCCAGTGCCCGAAAGGCCGAAGAGAACACTCGACCGTCCGGACGACCTGTCTGCTGTGGCAGAGCAATGCATCGAGAGGATCCCGCGCTTCGGCATCAGGTAGTTCATGACGGTGAACACGCCCTTCTTCATCTCGCCTGCGTACTCAGTGCCGAGAATAACTAGCTCGCCTTTCTCAAAGCTCAGGTCGATGCTTGTCTTTGAAGTCATGCCGGGAGTGTGGCGGTTGGCGGGAAACTGGCCGGCATTGATGATGACGAAATCTGGCTTGCCGAAGGCCTCAAGCTGCTCATGCGTCGGGCGAATTAGCATAGTGTGCATGAAGAGGGCGTGGTACGGACGAGAGCAGATGACGCGCACCTTGATCTGGGTCGCAGGATCCCAGCCGGCGAACCCATCGAAGCAGTAGATGTGGTCTCGTGTATTGAGGTAGTCGACGGCCCGTTCTCGGTTGATGTCAAACACGTTGGGTTCAAGGGCCACGTTGACTGAGCCCCACCAGATGTCCGGAGCCGAGGGGTCGGTCTTGACGATTCGCTTGTCTTTTGGAGACCTACCGGTCTTTGCGCCCGAGTAAGCTACCAGGGCACCTGAAGAGGCGATGCGGGTGCCTGGCTCGTTCAGGATTGCCTCTTCGTAGAGCCGGCATGGCGCGAGGTTTCTGTGAATCTTCTTGACCGTTATGCCGTGCTCTTCGAGGGAGAATGGTGCCATGCGTGCTCCGGGGATAGGGTGCCGATAACCCAACAGGTTACCATGACTTAGCTCTAACTTTCAAAGATGGAGTGGTAAGTGTCTGCAAAACAACGGATTGGGAGCTGCCCGGGAAGTGAGCCCATCGGCTGCGGCGCTAGTTTGTTTTAATTCTCGCCTCGGAGCGAGTACCAGGACACTAGCGGCGATGCCATGCACGGGACGGGGGCAACAAACTCATTGAGAAGAACTTCATCTGGGCGGTCGAACGTGGCGCGAGGTGCGGCAGTGATGCCGCTTCGCCGCAGGATGTCCCGCGCGACGTAGTTTGTTGCATCTTCGCCGCGCAGGGAAAAAGTGCGGGGAGGAGGCTGGGACCCGCCTCCATCCGGCAGATACAGGGACACCCCCTTGAGCGCCCCGATACAGTTCTCAACACCTGGCGCCTGGTTAATAGATCCCAGGACGAAGTAGCGCATGCCTGAGGCATCTATGTCATGGGCGCGAAGCACAAAGGCTCTGTAGAGGGAGTCCGATACCGGAATAAAGCGCGAGGCGGACACGCGAATCGGCGGAGATTCGAGGAACGAATTCGGCGAGAAGAGCAGTTCTAGGCTCTGCCAGTTGCGCCCCTTCACTCCTCTCGGATCTTGCAGCAGTGACGGAAAGAGCCGCACGTGCTCGGCGATGCCGTGCGTCGAGTGCGGAAGGAAGCTGATAACGGAGAAGCTCTGATGAAGCACGAATGAGGGTCTTTGATCGCTGTTTTGCTGTGCTTCAATTCGAGAACGGACCATGACTCCGGCGGAGTGCGAGGCCGAAGGGGGCTGGAACATCGACTTCTCAAACACTGCGCCCCGGCGATCCCACGAGACGAGCATCAAGTGTTTCTCGTCGAGGAGTGTGCCCTCGGGCGTGGGTCGTAGGCGTCCTTGGAGAGAGAGTTTCTGGATCTGCCTTGGCTGCATCATCTTGGGGGGCAGGAGTGTGATGTGTCGCGACAGGTCCCGCGGCTCATTCAGGAATAGTGGGTCTAGTAGCGGGGAAGCAGCTGCTGGAGGAAGAGCAATAAAAGCCAGGGGCTCCGGCGCGGCACTGGGTTGCGGGATGGCAGGCGAAGCCAGGTGCCCCTCGGCCTTTATGAGGGGCTCGCTTGAAAAGAACAGGGACGCCGCTAACCATGCACAGGAGGAGATACTGGCTTTGTGGCCGGTTGTTGAGTCGCTGCCATGCGGAGAAGCCTAGAGCGTGGCAGGAAGCTAAGCAAAATCGCCGCGATGAAAAACAGGGCAGATAACGACTAAAACGAATCATTACGGTAATGCGAGCTGGTGATTTTCCTGCAAAAATCGGCGGCTAGGGGCGACTTTAGTGGTTCTCTGCCTCTGTTAAGAATTTACGCTGTGATACCTTTCCTCGGCTGTTGTATTCGGCTGTATGCAGACAAATCACCAACACCCTCAATCTCCGCTCCGCGACGCTACGGCGGAGCTCTCGACCCCGAAAGCAGTAAATCCATCCGACCTCTCCTGGTCGGGGCTCTGGGCCCGGCTCTCTCGGCATTCAGATGGCTCTCCACGCGTCTCGCTTGAGCGAGGCGAGCAGATGATCATGGAGCTGCGGAGTTGCGACCAGGGAGGAGTTGGCCAGGAACGCGCCGAGATCCTTCGCGACACATTGGCCCGATTTTGTGATGATCTTTCGCTCTTCGACTCAGTGCGGCGAATGCCAGAGCTGCTTCGAAACGAAGAGCAGATGCTGCTCGACGCATGGCTTCACTTCCGCTGCTCGGCGCATTCATGGAGCGATCTGTCTGCTGTGCTCAGGCGGGCGGAGCAGTCTCCGCTGCTAGCGCGCTTGGTTGCCCAGGAGATCTGCTCAGACCAACGTCGGTACCTCGCAGATCTGACGGGGGCAGAAGACTTTCGGACTATCCAGTCAGCCAGACGAGTGGCGCGATTTCTCAGCGTGACTTCGCCACTTCTGCCCGGTGAGACCGCTCCCGTTCTGCTTGAAGTGGGCGAGGCTCTCCGCCGGAAACCGGGCGCCGAAGCGGCTGAGTACGTCAGCTGCATTGAGGCATACGTAAAGTCTCCATCGGCCTCGGCAGAGGAGGGGCTTGCGGCAGCGCTGCGAGCAGCCAATACGCTTTCGCAGCGGCTCGACGTGTCGGTCCAACAGCAGCTTCTTCGGCTCGGAGAGCTGCTTGGCTACGGAATTCCCAACTTGCCCACCAACGCACTCGGGCCGCTAATTCGCCTGCCAGACGCCACGCTTGTCGGCATTGCTCCCGCGATTGTAGCAAGGTTGCGGGATGACCTTGGGAACCCAGACAGCTACACAACGCTCTCTAGTCTCGCAACGCAGCTGCCGCACAGTCTTGCGAAACTGGACCCGTGCCTACAAGCCAAAGTGGTGGAGCCCATCAGCAATCAGGTTCTAGCCTGTCTCCCGCACCTCAATCCCGTGATGGACTCTTTGCTGCTCCGACAGCTCGTCCCTTGGGCTATCCGAGGAGACTGGTTCAGGCGAGAGGCGCAGATTCTCTGGGATATCCTCTCTTCCTGTTCCAATCCAAGCTACTACCCTGTTCAAGTGCAGCTCGTACGAAACATCCTGGAGTCGTCTGACGCAACCGACGCTTTTTGTAACTGGTGCCACTCTCACGCGAGTTACCCGTGGTTTGCAGAGCGTTTCAAGTCGGTAGGAGGGCTCGTCAGCGATTTTCTAAAAGCGCGCAAGGATTTTGGAGAGAGCTCCGTTTCGGAGAGCGAGTGCCTGCGGGCTCTCAGCGTAGTCTCTTCGCTCGGCATTTCGGCGAAAGGCCTAATCCCTGAGGTAGCAGGGCTGCTTGGTATCTCCGTAATAGAGCTGCCATTTTTCGGGCCAAAAGTGCTGCCACTAAGCTCGAAAGTAGACTCCTCGCCTGAGGTCATTAAAGCGTGTCGGCATCTTCTCAAGGCGCTGGGCACACTCTGTCGCCCTGAATTTGTTGCGGCTCTTAAGCGACGCGGCCTGTAGTAGCCGTGGCGTGCGAGCTGTTGGCGGCAGTCAGTTCCAGCTAGCCCCTGAAGATAACAGGGGCAACCAGCGGGCTTCCAAACCGCAAATTCCTGGTCCTAAGAGGGAGGCAAAGTGCTAGGCTCCGCTGCTACAGCGCTTTGAGGAGCTCCTGAAGCATGTTTCAAGATAGCGACCCCTCATCCTTCGATAAGCACTCTGAGACGCCGCTCGATCTCAACGATCTCTCTGATCTGCGGAATCCTGAGCGCTCGTCTCCAGAGATGGCGCAACGCGTTCTCCATGAAGCTTATCTCGGCTGGGCCCGCATCGGCACCAAAGGGGAAAACGAGTTGGTGCGAGGCCGTGACAACTTCACGTTCGACGACAAGCAGGTGTTTTCGTCGATGGAGGCTCAGCTTCGGCTCGAGATAGCGAACTCACTACATGCTGGTGGGCTAGATCCCAGGGATCCAAATATCCATATACGCTTCCTGCATCCCCTGGTGGCAGTGTCGCCGGAAAGACGGGAGCGCCATTACTACGTGGAGCTCCTGAAAGATTGCAGGGACTCAGTATTGGCGTTCCGACAGACAGCGCAGGTGTTCCAGTGTGGTCCAGTAGGGTTGCATGCGTATTCCCCAGATGAGTCGAAGCCAGACCAGCTAGTCAAATGCGAGCTCGTTTCAAGACCCGCGTTCTGCGAGGGGCTTAGGGCGATGTACGACGACCTCGAAGCGAGGCGCACGGGGCGCTTCTGCTCAAGTTGGGTGTGGCGCTGGGCCTTGGAAGAGGCCTTCAAGGAGGTTAAGGATATCCTGAGCACACAGGCCGATAGTGCGCCGACACAGCCTGGAGCCGGATCACTTCAGCCTATCGTCTGCCAGAAGCTGCGCTACTTTCGCACAGCAGAGGATACCGCTCAAATCCAGGCAAAGATCGCCAACATCGACTGCTCTGTCCTGCTTGGGCACGATTCACGACGACAGCAGCCCAATATCTTTACCAGCATCTCTTCGCCCGATTGTCGGTAACCCCCAGTGTCTGAGCGCGCCCTAGATGAATGGGTTGGCGCCCAGTTTTGGGGTGTCTGGACGACTTAGTGCCCGAGCTGCCTCGGACCCCAAAAGGGTATTTTTGAACCGAAGCGGAGAGGATAATCTCTGACTGGGCCTCGCGATTGAGGCCTGGGGCTGCAGCCCTCTGCATCAGCCCAATACCGATTTAAGATCGTCTCCCCATGCCGAAAGAGAAGAAAGCCCCCCGAAAACCGATAGGCGCCTCGCCGGGCACTGTGGCGTACGTAGGCCGCGAGCGAAGCGAGTCAGTTACGATTTCCAGGATGCGGTACAATCCGAACGGGTTCGAAGACCTGCAAGTCCTGAAGCCGGCCGAGTGCCTTCCAGAAGCGAATCCTCAGGGAGTAACCTGGTATACGGTGGACGGCGTGCATGATGTCGAAGTTCTTCGTATCCTCGGCGAAAACTTTAAGCTCCATCCGCTAGTGGTGGAAGATATCGCAAACACGTCGCAGCGACCCAAGCTGGAGCAGTTCGATGACTACATCTTCATTGCGCTCAAGATGATCACGTACAACTCAGCGCACAAGGGCGTCGATGCTGAGCACTCAAGCATCATCCTGGGCAACGGCTGGGTGTTGTCGTTTCTTGAGGATGCAGGCGATGTATTCGAGCCAGTGAGAGCAAGAATTCGCTCTGGCAAAGGACGGATCCGAAAGCTTGGCCCAGATTACCTCGCCTACGCGCTGGTAGACGCAGTCGTCGACGGCTACTTTCAGGTGCTGGAGCAGGTGGGGGAAGATGTTGAGCGGGTAGAGGAGGAAGTTGTCAGTGACGCAAAGCCCTCAACCCTCAGGGCTGTGCACCACCTAAAGCGCGAGCTGATATTTTTAAGACGTTCCGTGTGGCCGATGCGCGAAATCGCGAACTCTCTCATCAGGGATGAGTCTCCCTTAGTCTCCCATGAAACGAGGGTGTTTCTCCGTGACCTGTACGACCATACGATCCACACTATCGACACGATCGAGACACAGCGAGACATCGTGTCCGGCATGCTCGACGTCTACCTCTCCAGCGTCAGCAACAAGATGAACCAGGTGATGAAGCTCCTGACGGTCATGTCGAGCATCTTTATCCCGCTGACGTTCGTGGCCGGCATTTACGGGATGAACTTCGAGTACATGCCAGAGCTTCATTGGGTTTGGGGATACCCTGTGGTGCTGGCGGCGATGCTGACGTTGGCCGTCTCGCTCACGATCTTTTTTCGCAGGAAGCACTGGATTTAACTCCAGCCTCATTCATTTTTTTCAAAAATCACTCGCGCAGGGTTTAGCTTCGAAGTAGTTTCCTAGAGTCGCTCGCTTTACTATGCTTAGAGGCAGTTTCGCCTCGTAACCCGGTTTTGGGCACGTGCTTGTTCGAACATGAAGATTCCTGACCTCTCTCACCGCGCGCGCAAGACCCCTCCGTCGCCCATTCGTCGTCTCGCCGGGCTCGCTAACGAGGCGGCCGGTAGAGGGCTGAAGGTGCACAGGCTTAACATCGGGCAGCCTGACGTGCCGTCACCGCGCGAGTTTCTCGACGGCGTTGCCTCGTACCACGAAAAAGTTGTCGCATACGAGGCGTCTCAGGGCAGCCAGCACCTGCTTGAGTCATGGAGCCGAAGCATCAACGCCGATTACGGAATCGGAATTGCCCCTGAGCAGATGCTCATCACCGTTGGAGCAAGCGAGGCTCTCATCTTCGCATTTATGGTGTGCTGCGACCCAGGTGACGAGATTCTTATATTCGACCCTACCTACGCAAATTACATTGGATTCTCGGCTATCTCTGGCGTTAGGCTCGTGCCGCTGCCGTGTTCGTTAGAGGAAAACTTTGCTCTGCCCACGCGTGAGCAGATCGAGCCCTACATCTCGCCCTACACGAGAGCGGTTCTGCTCTGCAATCCGAACAACCCAACCGGCACGGTTGCAACGGATGACGAGCTTCGCATGTTGATCGAGCTTGTTCGCGAACGCGACCTGTTCCTGATAGTTGACGAAACGTACCGAGAGTTTGTGTACGACGGGCTTAAGCCGCGCTGCATTTTCGAGTTAGCTCCGCAGGACCCCCGCATTATCGTGGTCGACAGCCTCTCTAAGCGCTTCAGCCTGTGTGGTGCCCGGATAGGGTGCATGATGACGTGGCACCGTGAGGTGCGGCAGGCGGCCTTCCATATCGCCCAGGCTCGCCTGGCTGCGCCGAGCATCGACCAGATCGCTGCAGCCGAGATGCTCGACAGGATAGCGCCGGACTACCTCAAGGCGGCTCATGACGAGTACCGCTCCCGGCGAGATGTTGCCGTTGCGGCCCTCTCGCGCATTCCTGGAGTCCGTTCCTACGCCCCGCAGGGTGGTTTTTACGTGTTAGCACAGCTGCCGGTGGATGACGCGGAGAGCTTCGCCTCGTTTATGCTTACGGAGTTCGATCACCAGGGGGCAACCACGTTTGTAGCCCCGGCAGCCGGCTTCTACATGCGCCCAAATGTTGGGAAGAGCACTATCCGAATTGCGTTCGTGCTGAACCGGGACGATACTGAGGAGGCGATCCGGGTGCTTGGAGAGGGCATCAAAGCCTACCAAGAGAGAAACTAGTCGCTACCAAACACAGGAGCCACATGAAGGGAATTCTCACTCGTATCCTGTCTGCTTGGCTCATCTCTGCGGCAGCGCCTCTCATCGCTTTTGCCCAGCCAGAGGAGCCGTACGACCCGATTGAGGACTTCAACCGCGGCATTTTCTGGTTTAACGACCATCTCGATGAGTACGTGCTGGTGCCAGTTGCAGAAGGGTACCGAGACGTCCTGCCTGATGAAGTTCGTACTGGAATCGGAAACTTCTTCTTAAACTTGCGCTACCCGTCGTATCTATTCAGCGACATATGCCAGGGAAAGTTTGAGCAGGCGCTTGACCATACGGGCAGGTTCCTCATCAACTCGACTATCGGCATAGCGGGCTTCATCGATTTCGCGAAAGATATGGGGCTACCCGACCACGAAGAGGATTTCGGTATCACGCTGGCGTACCACGGTGTCCCAGCAGGCCCATACCTTATGCTTCCGGTGCTCGGGCCCTCGAACGTCCGAGACGGAGTCGGCCGGGTGGTTGATGCGTTTCTCGATCCGATCGGCTGGATCGGGTACTCAAACCTCTCATCGAGCACCAAGCTCGCGATCGCGGGCGGCACATTGGGCCTGAAGCTTATCCACACTCGCTCTGGCCTGCTGCAGGCCGTGGAGACGGCGAAGGAGAGCTCGCTCGACTACTACGGCTTCATGCAGGGCGCCTACTACCAGCACCGGTACGGCTTGATGACTGATGGTGCTGAGACAGATGAGTATGACTCCCTGAGCGGTGAGGGTGATGACCTATACGCTCCGAGCGAATCCGATGTTGAGCGCCTCGATCAGGCGTTGAAAGAGAAGCAAGCTGCGAAAGAAGCCGGCAAGGAGGCTGAATGAGCGTTGAGTTAACGGGTAAGTACCTCGGGTCGAAAAAAATTGAGCTGACCCATGAGCAGTCGGGCTCGCGATTTGTCACGGAGGCTCCTAAAGACAACGGCGGCGAAGGAATGAGCTTCTCTCCCACGGACCTTGTGGCAGCAGCCTTTGGCTCCTGTGTGCTGACGACCATCGCGATCGTGGCTGAGCGTGCTGGGATAAGCGTGGACGGCATGCACATGCGTGTAGAGAAGCACATGCAGCAGGAGCCTCGACGTATCGGAAATATTCCCCTGACGGTGCATCTTCCGAAGGCCCTCGGTGATGCTGAGCGACGCAGGGTCGAGGCAGCAGGGAGAGCTTGCCCGGTGCACAAATCGCTGCACCCAGAGGTGCAGGCAGCGATCGAGTTTATCTACGACGTGTAGGGCGAGCTCAGTACTGGAGAGAAACGCTCTCTACTTCCGCTGCACCCTTGATCGCATCGACCTCTAGCTCAACCACGAGCCTTGGATCCACGAGCTTTACGACCTGTACCATGCTGCTGGCCGGACGGATCGGCTCGAACACCTCTCGGTGCGCCCGTGCGTAGTCTTCCCAGCGCGATATGTTGGTTACAAAGAGCCGAGTCCTAACAACATCTGCAAGCTGGAACCCGCGGCTTGCGAGAATCGTCTTGATGGAAGAGAGAATGTACTTAGTCTGCTCGTACGGCTCGCCGGGGCTGACGACCTCACCCTTGGAGTTCATCGCAGTTGTTCCTGAGACTGCAAGGTGATTGCCCACCTGGACGGCGCGGGCATACCCACGCAGGGGCTCTAGCGGCGAGCCCGAGAGGATGTTTGTTCTCACTAATTCTGATGTCATGAGCCAAACTTTGCACACAACGGGGCTCGGCGTAAATACCGGTTGCTGCTGAGGCCAAATCAAACGAGAGGTCAGGGGCTGCCTGAGCAGGACGTTGCTGTAACGCTATAATCCAATGTCGGTCGCGCACGGTTTGTTAGCTAAAAGCATCAGCCAATAGCTTGATCCATCGAGGCTTCGAAACGAGATTTCTCTGCGCATCTCCGCCATTCGGGCTGAAGCGAGCAACCTCCGACACCTCAAGCCGCTGTCCGTCAGCGCAAGTGTGCTCCGCCCGGAAGTGCACAATTGGGGCGCCTCCGGCGGGCGCCTCGATCCCGAGCTGAAAATATCGGCTTGCTCGGGCCACTGGCTCTGCCGGAACGAACTGTCGAATGATGCGTCCGGAGTCGACGAGACCTTCGGTGCCGGCAGCGCGAACGATTACCGAGCAACCCGGATGAACCGCAGAAACCTCTATGCGAACTTCGATGCGAGATGCTGAAGTTCGCCGGACTGACAGCTCGAGAGAGCGAGGAATTCCGGGAAAGGGGTCCGGAGTGGCCGTAGCCGTTGGTGTTGCCGTTGGCGTGGGAGTCGCTGTTGGCGTCGGGGCAGGAGTTGGTTCTAGCGAGCCAGCGCCCTTGCCGCCGCGGCATGAGCTGTAGTGCATGGAGAGATGACCCGCGATTGCGTCCTTGCTCTCCTGATTGAAGGTTGTCGCTGCTGGCTCGGAGAGAGTCGCCTGCATGATCCCTTCAGCCGAATGATTTGCGCTCAGGGTATGTCCGATGTGGTGCGCGACGATAGTCGGATCTAGGGAGTCGGACACGTGCTGCACCACGAGGCTAGCTACATTTGACATCTGATTTCGGCACGCCACTGAGAGGTAGGTGAGGCCATATACCTCATCATCGAGGGACTTGCCGGTGAATAGCTGCAGGAGGTCAGCTTGCCCGCGTGCCTCGGTGCGGCCGTCATGGATTACGTCAGGCCTGTTGGTGTTGTTGAAGTTGACGAACTTTCGGAGAATGATTGATGGCTCTGTAGAGCGGCCAAACGAGGTTGGCCCGAACTGCTGGGCAACTTTGAGCACTAGCCCGAAGGGCTCTTCATACAGCATCGAGGTTCGATGGATTGTTCCCCGGATCTTGTTGTTGCATCGGCGTGCTGAGCCACAGCCACTCACTCGTGCGAAGCTTGGCTCAAAGTCAGTAGCGACGTACAGCACATCGTACAGTGCGCTTGAGGTTTTGCGCTGCTGTGGCTTGAGCAACGGCGTCGTCAGTCGAGGCGCCTGTAGCGGGCACAGGGAGGCCCTTCTATGGAACGACGAGGGCACATCGGCTCTGCCCTTCAAGCATCCCCTCATTCGTTCGGGTTGCCCGAGGGAGGCTTTGACGAGGATTGACCGACTAAGGGAGCGACGAGACGCGGCCTCGCCCGGCAGCGCGATTTCAAGCATCGGCGGCTGAGTGTCTCGGTACAGCACCGCAGCGAACCTGCGAGACTCCCGGCCTCGTCCGGCGGGGAAGGCACGGGCTGTGCCGCTCAGGAGCAGGGGAGATTGTGCATCTTCTGGCACACCGGCCGAGTCGCCATCGACTGCGTTTACAACTAGGGCAAGGCGACCTGTCTTTGGGCCATGCAAGGTGAGCGTGATCGGAGGAAAATGATTTCGGCATGCTAGACCGGCACAGGGGAGCCGTGCGGCGTTAGCCGCGCGCTTTGTGAGCGTAGGGAGGTCTCCCCTAAGAACGGCGTTGGCGGCAAGGCTTCCAGCCCCGGGCTGCGCGATTGCCTGGCGGCATAGCGCGACCTCAAGGGCGGTCAAGGCGACAAAAGTCGCAAACAATCGATAGCAGAGAAGGTTCATGCCTGACAGATTGAGCTAAGGCTCTACTCCTCATCGAGAGTATCGTCAGGCCACAGACGGTTCGTGAGGCTTAGGAGCCAAGCCCCGCTGAATCTTCCTGCTTACAAGGAGTTGGGCAGCTAGAATTTAATCCCTGTTGGCTCGTAGGAGCCATTGTAGGCCCCTACTTTAACGGTGCTGCTCTCGGGGACGTCCACGTCGAAGATCACGTCCTGGGTCGCGAGCCAGCCCCGGATGCCGGTGCTTGTGGTTACGCGGTACCACTGGCCATCGCGGAGCTCGACCGACACGATCGCATTCTTCGGCATCACGAAGAGGCTGCTTTGGCTTCGTCCTGGAGCGATGCGCAGGTGAGCTCGAGAAGCCACAACCCGCGCCTGCTTTGAGGTGGGAACGTACGGGTCGTCAATCGAGTCAGAGCAGCTTCCTGAGCGGCCATGGAACGTGAATTCGTCCCTCATTGTGTTGGTCGAGGCGGCAGAGGCGCTGCGCGTGCTTCTGCCCGAGACCGCCGGCGCCCTTTTTTTCGGAGCTGGCTTGATTGCGGCTTGCTGCACCGCACATGGTGGACAGACGTTCAGCGGTGCAACGGCAGCCTGAGCTGGCAGAGCGGGCGAGGAAGGAGCGATTTGCTGCGATGTCGGTGATTGGACTCGCTCCGTCAGTACTGCACCAGGCGTGCTCTCGGCTGCTGCGGCTCTGGGCGCGTCTGCAACGACGATTGCTGTGCCCGCCTCAGATCCTGCCGCTTCGGATGCTGGCGGAAGGGAGGATGAGAGCTTTTGAAGGAGATCCTCTTCAGCCTGCCTCAGGGCAGCTTCTTGGGCGGTCGGGTCGCCTTCCGCAATCGGTGCCGGCTGCGCAATGCTCGCCCTGTCATCGGCGGTCGGAGCTGCGGTGGAATCTGAGGGTTGGGCACTCGATAGTGTCGGGGAGATGTTCAGTGTTGCTAAGCCTAGTGCGATGACGCAGATGACGCCAAACGGAAGAGTCGCGTACTCACGGAGCGATTTCATACTACACCGGTCTCCTAATTTGCCCGGATAGGTGCTGCGGGCGAAGAGTTAGTTTAGCGCTGATGCCAAAAACCGGGCCAGGCTGATCCTGGCTGATTTGTTGCCGTCTTCCCTGCGGAGAAACAGGCGAAAAACCGAGTCAGCGCGACGCGATGACTCTCTGTCCGTATGGTAAACGTGCCGTAACCTGTAATCAAATGGCTACCTATAGGGTCCGGGGGTTAAGGTCGGAGGGGGCTCGAATCGCATCAGATCGAAGCTGTCGATAGTAGTACGATGCTATATTTTATACCGTACGCGGGTAGCGAAGGGGCTTCAGAGAAGAGCGGGTATGCGGGGAATAAAGGCTGTAGTTTTCGATGTCGATGGCACTCTAGTTGCTCTGAGTAGAGGAATCGGCGATCTGTATTCAGAGGCCCTTCGGAGCTGCGGTGTCCACTTGTCGCCGGAGGTCCTGCAGGCTCGCATTTACTCTGCTTGGCGAAACTTTGAGGGTGATTATCTGAATGTCCGCTGGGATTTCGCGACTAATCCGGCGCGCGAGATGCTGCTCTGGCACGAGTTTGTGCGGAGGGTGCTTGAAGATTGCCAGCCGGGACTCGGCAGTCGCGGAGATCTTATCTCATCTGTCTATTCGTTCTTTGCTGCTGGCAGCTCAAGAAGCGTCATGCCTGGGGCGCTCGAAGCCTGCCGAGGGCTTCGCGATAAGGGGCTGCTTGTCGTCGCTGCCTCTAACAACGATGCGCGCACAAGGCAGGTGCTGAATGAGCTTGGTTTTGGTTCGAGCCTCTCGCTCGTGGTTACGGCGGGAGATCTCGGCTGGAAGAAGCCGTCGCCGCGATTTTTTGAGGCTGTATCGCAGCGGATTGCGGTTTCGCCGGACAAGATGCTCCACGTGGGCAACTGTGCGCGGCTTGATGTTGCAGCGGCTCGCCAAGTCGGGATGAATGCATTGTTGTTTGAGCCGGGAAAGCCAACGAGCGAGGGAGTGATTGGCGAATTGTCAGGCCTTGAAGCCCTGCTTGAGTCTTGGCCGTTCGAGCCCTAGCTAGTTCCAAGAAGCTTAAGCACCAAGTTGGGCTCTTGGTTTGCTTGAGCCAGAAGAGCAACCTGAGACTTCTCGAGCACCTGGAGCCTTGCGAGTTTAGCGACATCCTCCGCGATATCCGCGTCCCGGACCTGGCTTTCGGCGGCTAGTGCGTTTTCTCGCATGACGCTTAGGGTGTTAACGGCAGCCCGCAGCCGCTCGGAGGCGGCTCCCACTACACCGCGCCGGAATGCCACCTCGTCTACGGCCGCCGCCAGGGCAGTGATTGCCTGCCGGCTTGCGCTCATTGCTGCATCAATAGATATGCCTGTCAGTGAGTAGGTAAGAGTGCTCCCGGACCCGATGCCGAGGTCTCCGAGCGTCGCAGTCACGGAGCCAATCGTAATCCTTGAGTTGGCGTCTGACGATATTCCAACCTGTATTGTCTTGTCGCTGCTGTTGTTGAGAGCGGCAAATCCATTGAACTGGCTTGTATCGGATATGCGGGTTATTTCTGAGCCGAGCGCAGCAAATTCGGTTTGCATGGCGGAGCGCTGCGTAATTGAGTACAGCGAGTTTGCTCCCTGGTTCGCCAGCTCCGACATGCGCTGCAGCAGTGAGGTGATTTCTGAGAGCCCTGCATCAGCCACCGCAGCGAACGAGAGGCCGTCATTTGCGTTGCGTACTGCCACGGCGAAAAGTTTGCTCTGCGAACGAAGCTTGTCAGCAAGAGCCAGCCCAGCAGGATCCTCCGCTCCCGAATTGATCCGAAGACCGGATCCAAGTCGCGTGTACACGCTTCCGAGTTCCGCAGTCGTTTTCTTCAGCTGAGTTTGCAGACGCAGCGAGACGAGGTTGGCGGCGATTACAACAGACATCGTGTCCTTACCTTTTGGCCCACATCCTTGGAGCCATTCAATCTCTTGAAGATTTGGTGAACAGGACCAACGGAGCCAAGCGACGCTGTGGCGCGAGGCACGTGCGACTGACCTGAAGCGAGAGCTCTCGCTAGATTCACCGACCTTCTGATTGATAATAACGGCTGCCTGTGAGCCAACGTTAGGTTTTGTGGCTACTTTTTTTGCTTTCCGTTGCTGGAAATAAAGCCAGCAACGTCAATACGTTAGCGATTTTTAGAAGCAAAATGCAGAACTTCAACGATCAGTTAGGGACCAGAAGAACCCCAAGGCTACACCGTGCCAGGAAGTGACCATAACTATCCTGAGAGCAAAAGGGTTTTTCCCAATGCGGGCGCTCCGGAGGTTTCTCTCAGCATGACACAGGACAACAACAACGACGGGACCAAAGACACAGGCTCCAAGGGCTATCAGTTCCGCTTCGGCAAATTTGTCGATGATGGCAAGGCCAAGACTGACGGCAGTGAGCTCGGTATCGTCAACCCGAATTTTCATTCAAGCTACAAGCCCGATTCGGTTGGGTTTCAGCAGGTAGGCAGCCCAGAGCAGCTTGAGCTTAAGCTCGCAGAAGTCGGCTACCACTGTCTGCCGTTCTACGCCGTGCAGCTGTCCCTGCTGCTCAATACGCAGCTTAACAGCATTAAATGTATTCTGCTGGAAGGCCCATCCGGCTGCGGTAAGAGCTTCATGGCTAAGTCGCTCGCCAAAATCACTGGTGCAGAGCTCATGTGTCTCTCCTGCTACAAAGGGATGAACCTCCAGCACCTGCTTGAAATTCCCTCGACGCTCGGCATGGTTAATGCGATGGCAGGCAAAGAGGAGCTCGACCACGAGAAGCTCATGACGCTTGGCGTCATCTCAAAAGCTTTCCTTGCGTCCCAGAAAAAGCCGGTAATTCTCCTCATCGACGAAATCGACAAGGTTGATGTGGCGATCGACACATTCTTCCTCGGCCCAATTCAGGATGCGCGGGTATGGCTTGAGTCGCGGGCGCCAATCGATGCGAACCTTGAGAATCTCGTAATCATCTTCACCAAAAACTTTGAGCGCCCCATCAGCGAGGCCCTCCTTCGTCGTGTGCACCCGCTTCGCATGCGTTTCATGGATTCCAGCCTTGAGCGCCGAGTGCTTGCGCCGCACTGTAAGCCGCGCCTAGCCGAGAACCTGATTCGTATCGCTGATATCATGCGGGCGTCTGACGGAAGCTATCCGTTTGAGCGTCCGCCGGCACCGGAGGAGCTGCTCAAAGCAGCCCACTACCTCCAGCACCTACTCTCGTGGGACCTTATTGACTTTGCGTTCGTTGGGCGAAACCTGTTCTACATGCTCTCGAAGTCTGAGCATGATCGGACGGTGTTCGAGCAGATGATGCGGTACCACCCGATGTTTGCGGACCCGCTCGTTCCGGATAATCGCAATGCGCCGATTGAGCAGATTTATGCGCGCCTCGGCCGTTGGCTGCTTGAGGAGATAGTTGACGATCCTGATGCAAAACGGCGTGGCAAGGCCTACAAGCCTGAGAAGGTTGGCCTCACGCGGTTCGACGAACCGGAGGAGATGGCGCGCCGTCTCGCGGCGGTTGGTTACCAGTGTGCACGCTTTACTGCGACTCAGATGTCGCTGCTGCTGACAACGCCATCCGACCGCACGCGAGCGGTTCTGCTTGAGGGGCCGTCTGGCTGCGGCAAGAGCTTCTTGGCGAAGTGTCTTGCAAAAGTCACGGGCGCAGATTTTATGTGCTTGAGCTGTTACCAAGGCATGAATACCTCTCACCTGATTGAGGTCCCGTCGGCTCTCGCAATAGCGAGCTCTATGGCGGGCCAGGAGTCACAGGCGAAAGACAAGCTGATGAATCTTGGCATCCTTTCTCGTGCATTCCTTAAGTCGCAGAGCCAGCCTGTCATCCTGCTCATCGATGAGATCGACAAGGTGGAGAGCCACATCGACACCTTCTTTCTTGGGCCGATTCAGGATGCCCGCATCTGGCTTGAGTCTCGGCCACCGATCGACTGTAACGTCGACAACCTCCTGGTTATCTTTACGAAGAACTTTAACCGCAGGCTTGACGACGCGTTCCTGCGACGTATCCACCCGATTCGGATGGCGTACCTCGATTCAACGCTTGAGCGCCGGGTGCTCTCCAAGCACTGCCAGCCACAGCTTGTTTCGAATCTCGTTTGGGTAGCAGACCGGATGCGAAACAGCGAAGGCACGTACCAGTTCGAGCGCCCGCCAGCACCAGAGGAGCTGCTTTCAATCGGGCACTACGTGCAGCAAATGCTCGATTGGGGGGCCGCTGACTTTGGCTGGGTGGGCAAAAACGTGTGGTGCATGATCGCCAAATCTGAGCATGATCGGGCGGTTATGGAGCACATGCTGCGATTCCATCCTGATTTCTTGGATCCGCTGCACATGGACGGAAAAAACGCCACGATTGATGTAATTTACGCCCGACTCGGCCGAATAATACTGCAGGACATCGTTGAAGATCCGGATCGTGACAAGCGCGAGCGTGCTTGGCTTGAGATGGAGTACGTCTAAGGGACAGCTGGAGCTGCCTGCATGGAACAGTCGGGGGCTGGGGGGAAGAAGATAGTCTTTAAGAAGCGGATACTCGCTGCGCAGGCTTTGCCTGAGCAGGAAGCTGCACAGCAGCAAGAGGTCAGCCAAGACGAAGCACCCGAGCAAGTAGATTACTCCCACTACTACTACCAGGGAGAAATTTTTGACCAATACTACCGCCCGCTCGCTATTGAGGGTGGAGAAGCAAAGCTTGCTGAATTGGCAGCTGAGCCGATTACTGCACCAGCTCCGCAGCCGCAGCTCGATCGATTTGCTCGCGAGGCTCGCGGTCGAGAGCAGCAGGAGATAGCAGAAGCGCTCGCGCACCAGATCTACAACCTCGCGCAGAAAGTTCGAGAAACTGACATCGATGTGTACCTGAGTGCGTTCAATGTTGTTCTCGCCGAGAAGACTGCGAGGGAGATGAAGGACATTCTCGACAAAGCGAACGATTTTTTCACTGAACACTACTACACGCCTATCCGAGAGCGTGGCGAGAGACCAGAGATCTACCACCAGATTCTCAAGCGAGTCGGCCATGACGCTTCAGACCGCATCAGCCGGATTGTAAAGGGCCTTGATGTCGAAGGAACGGCCAAAGCTATTTGGGACCTCTACCACGGAGAGCACGCAGATAAGGCTGCCCGTATCGCGGCAATCTTACTCGACTGCACTGAATTGCAGGTGCGCGCGCTTCGAGAGGAGTTTTTGCTGCTTCCCTACAAGGACGTCGCCCGACAGCTATTTTCTATTATACACCCGTCCGCTCAGGATTCTGGAGGGGGCGGGAGGCGTACTATCGGTAAGACCGAAGTCTATGAGACGAAGCGACTCAATGCGGTTAAAACGCGTGACCAGCTGCAGGCTATCAAGTACCTCCTGCTTGGTCGAAGTGCCGAAGAACTCACGCTCATCCGGCGTTTCTATGTGGACTGTTCGGATGGAGATTCAAATGAAGCCGAGGCTGGATTAGACGCACATCTTCGGAAGCACTTCTCAGCCATTGAGCTCGACAAGCTCGGCTCGCTGTTTTCAGGGTGGAGTGCTCACACGGAGGCAGAGGAGATTCATAAGATTTTGTATCCAGCAACGCTTTCCGAGGAGCTCGAAGACACTCTGAGTGATCCCCGAGACTCGGTTGATCGAGACTTTACCCAAGGGATCGGTCCCTTTCTTCGCCGCTTCAAGAAGCGCCGAATGTGGCGGGGGAAAACGAGCGTACGGCACCGCGTGCTAGTCTCCTATGAGGTGATAGGCGAGCGTCTGCAAGCACTCTCGCTTGAGAGGTTTCTGAAGACAAATGATGCTCTGTATGAGCTGTACGGCTACGAAATTGACCCGACACTCTTTCCGTCTTTGGGACTCTTTGATCCGCGCCGGCGAGCAACCATCCTGCATGACGCGATTGCGTCGGCTTTTGATCTCTCGCAGATGCTTCGCGCATTCGAGTTTTTAGCGCCTCGAAGCTGCTTAGCTGTACAGCAGGCGTACCGATGTCTGTACAGCGAGGAAGCTAAAGCGGCGATTGAAGCTCGACTCTCTGTGCTCAAGCTAAAGCTGACGCCACGCGAGTTGCAGGAGAGCTTCCACCGATTCGTAGATGGCCATGGCCGCTGGCCCTTGAATCTAGACTTACTAGCGCGATTTCGTGGCGGCGAGCCCCCTTCGGGTGTTTGGGACCCGGAGTTCAAGCCGTCGGAGGCGGACGAGCAGGCAGCTATCGAGGTCGCTCAGCTGCTCGATCGCGAGGCAGATATCGGCGAACTCGACCGGCCGATTCGGGAGCTGTTGTGGAACTGTTCGTACGATGAGCTCAACCGCATAGAGCGGGCATTTTTTGAGCTAACCGATCCGAAGGTTCCGCTGCGGCTGGCTCTTGATGAATGTTTAAGTTTTGAGGCTCTTGGTACCATCGAACTGTTCCTTGCTGGTGTCGACGCAAGCGATGTTGCGCAGCGAGCATACGAGGATCCGTCCGCGTTGCTTGTTTTGCGAGAGCTCCCACCGTCGCACATATCCATGGTGCGAGAGATATTCGAGAAGCTGCACTTTGTAGATGTGAGTGAGCACCTTCTTCAGCGTTACAGCGGACTCCAGGATGAAGACGGGCTAATCGACACGCTCTCGATTGTGCTGGTGCCTGAGGCCCATGCATTTCATAAGACACTTCGCTCCATGCGGAGGGACACGGCTGCAGATATGGAGAGTCTGCGCCAACACTGGAGTGGGCTTCCTCTGCTCAAGCTGCTGTCGCTTGAGCGCGCGTTTGACCTTGAGTTCCCTCGATTGAGGCAGCACCTGAAGTATGGTGCGGCACGGCAGGCGCTTGCCCCGCAACTCTTCGCAGACGCCATCTTGCACTTCGAGGGTGTTGACCCCGAGATTGTGGCGCGGTTGCTTGAGAGCTTCGATTCAGTCAACATTGACATGCTCCAGGATATCTTACGCTCTAATCGTGATGATCAGCGGACAATCGAAGAAGTATTCGACCTTCTCTATCCAGACGCGCAGCTCCGACGTTGCATCAAGGAGATGAAGGTAGACCTGGACCTCATCAACGAGACGCTTCTGCACCTTGAAGGACACTCCGCCCGGGAAGTGGCCGGCGAGATCTACGATCTTGTCTCTACGATGTCGAGTGAGGAGCTTGGCGCTGGAGTTTTGGATGTGCTTGCCCCTCCTTCAGCGACGCGCAGAAACAAGCGGATACCCGAGGATATCAATTGGTCTGATGAGATGATGTTCCAGGTCGGCCTTGCCTTCCAGCGGGACTTCGGGAGTGACATGGTTGAGATGTGTCGTAAAGAGGGCGTCCCTGTGCAGATGCTGGAGGAGCTAACGACACGGCTCTTTGGTCATGAGGTATGCTCGTCGGCCCGCGACATTTACAACATCATGAAGCTCAACAAGGAAGGGCAAACGTCCCCTGACTACTCCGAGGAGCGAATGTGCAGCTATCTGGAGAGCCGAGGCGTTCGGCACCGAGAGCGACTGCTACGGGCGTACAACTCTCACTGGGCGCACATGCCAGGATTCGGACACCTCGTCGATGACATAGCGAAGTTTTTTAGAGACACTCACATTAAGAAAAAGATGCTCGCTATGTTGATAGGTCTTGGTAGTGAGAGGCGTCGACCCGGAGCAAGACCGATTGATCTGCATTAGCAGCGAGCCCTGAATGTCGGGGCTTTTTGAAGCCCCTGGATCTCAGTATCATCCCTAAAAGCTTTATGAATGTAGGACAGGTCGGTTCGACAAGGGCAGCTTCTGCGCAGATGGGCATGCGGGCAACGGCGATCGGCATGCTCGTTAACGCAGTGCTGGCGTCGGTAAAAGCGGTGGCGGGAGTGCTCGGGCACTCATACGCCCTTGTTGCTGATGCAATCGAGTCAGCGTCTGACATTTTGACCTCTCTCTTGGTGCTCCTCGGCTTGCGGATGGCTGGGAAGCCGGCTGACAAAAATCACCCGTATGGACATGGCAAGTTTGAGCCTCTCGCGGCTTTGGCGGTGGGGCTCACGTTGACTGGAGCCGCGATCCTCATCTCAGTTGAGAGCGTCAGGGAAATAATTACTCCTCACCACGCCCCTGAAACCTTTACGCTCGCCGTCCTGCTCGGTGTAGTCGCAATTAAAGAGATCCTTTTCCGCTACGTCATTCGAGTTGGTTCAGAAACCGGTAGCATCGCAGTTCGGGCCGATGCGTGGCATCACCGCAGTGATGCCCTCACCAGCGCTGCAGCTTTTGTCGGTATCTCGGTAGCCCTAATTGGCGGGCCCGGCTACGAGAGTGCGGATGATTTTGCCGCTCTGATAGCGGCGGGAATTATCGTAGCGAATGCAATCGTGGTTATTAAGCCGGCTCTGGCCGAGTTGATTGACACAGCTCCAGACCCAGCTATTGCGGAGAAGGTCCGAGACGTGGCCCAGGGAGTCGCTGGTGTACTGGGCACGCACAAATGTAACGTGCGAAAAGTTGGCTTCGATTTCTTCGTTGATCTAGATGTGCTGTGTGACCCAGATGCAAGTATTCGACACGGGCATGAAGTCGCTCACAACGTAGGCGAAGCGATCCACGCCGCGCTGCCGTTTGTGTCAAAGGTTCTAGTGCATGTAGAGCCGGCTGATGACTTCGGACGCCGTTCACGGGAGGTGTAGGATGGGGATTATTACGGCTCTGTACGGGGGCGTGACAGCAGCAGGTAGTAGCGCTGAGAGCAGGGTGTACCCGCTAGTGGTCAAGTCCGGACGGGGGAGTGAAGTAGACCTCGCGCAGTACCGCGGCAAAGTCCTGCTCATAGTTAACACCGCTTCTAAGTGTGGATTCACCCGGCAGTACGACGGTCTAGAGGCGCTCTACCAGCGCTACAATCAAGAAGGGCTGGAGGTGCTGGGTTTCCCGAGCAACGATTTCGCAGGGCAGGAGCCCGGGTCTGACTCCGACATCCAGGAGTTCTGTCGCATTAACCACGGGGTAACGTTTCCGCTCTTCGCAAAGGGACCCGTGAAAGGAGAGGGTGCTCAGCCTCTCTTTAAGCTCCTTACCGAGCGAGGCCCCCGCGACCTGCGAGGAGCCGTCCGGTGGAACTTCGAGAAGTTCCTCGTCGACCGGGAAGGTAACCTAATCGGACGCTGGCGCGCCTACGTGACCCCCCAAAGCGCCTCTCTAAACCGCGCCATCCGCATAGCGCTCTCCCTCTTAAAGCCACTACAAGGTCTCTGAGACGTTGTAGCGGACCTTGTAGAGGCGCTCTAAGCCCCTGGAATTGCTTACTACAAGGTCTCTGAGACCTTGTAGTAGGGACCTTGCAGCAGGGCGGGAGCCCTTAGGGGCGTAGCAGTAGTGCGCCTTTGCCTTTGTTCACCGCGTAAACCGTATGGTCGTGAAAATTAAAGACCGAGAGCTGCTCCTTGATGAAGACCTGTGCACCACTGGGTCCATAGATGAAAGTAGTAGCAAGGGTTTCCAGTAGTTTTGCTTCGTCTGGGGTTACCCGATTGTCGTTCCCTTGGTGCAGCTCTTTATATGCCGGGTTAAAGCCGTCCAAGTGTAGCGAGAGCTTGCTGGCTGAGGCTACGACTGCGGCACAGACCAGCGCAATATCTGCGGAGGTGGCTACACGCAACCCCGCTACCCGGGCAAGCTCTGGGTCCGACTTTGTCGTGTAACGAAGGGCATCATTGACTCCAAGCGGCACGCCGTCTTGATCAAGCAAAAGAATGGCTTGTACGGTCTCAACTCGAGAGCCGAATACCCTGTCGAACTTGCTCCCATCGAGCCAAGGGGAGAGATGGTCGGACCAGTCACGAAGGTAGTGGTCCGAAGCTGCAGGTCCTAATAACGCCTCAATGTGTTGTTGAACGGTAAGGTCAGGACTGAGTCTCATGCAAAAACCGACCCCCGTGTAGGGGCCATCTCCGACGGTCGAGCCCTGAAAAATCTGACGGTATGTCATGAGCTCTCCGCGGGGGAGTTCCCGTCCTTGCGGTAGTTCGCCGTCTTTAGGCAAATCTCCGGCGTTTCCTTTGGGTTTCTCAGGTTGGTTTTCAGGACTGTTCATCATTTCGACCCTCCGATCAATTGATCCGCGGGGCTACGAGCATGCGGCACCTGGCTGCGTGAGCTCTGTTTTGCCCACCATCACCTTAGTAGGACTAGAAGCACTGTCCGTACTGATAGGGCTTCAGGAAACACGACTGACAGTAGGCCACTACAAGGCCTCTGACAGCTTGTAGTGAGCCCATAACCCTCTGGAATTGCTTCCTACAAGGTCTCTGAGACCTTGTAGTAGGGGCCTTGTAGTAGGGACCTCGTAGTAGGGCGAGCAACTCCGAGGCCGTGTGAAAAAAGCAGTACTATCCGGAGGATTTTAGGGCGAACAAGTGAATTAGCTCCCGGAGCCGTCTGCGCCGCCAGCGAGAGCTTTGCTCGCAGCTTCCTTCTTCTTCTTCTCTTCTTCTTTCTTGAGGCGAGTGTAGTCGAGGTAGCTCAGGTTTGCCTGAATGTTGTCGGTATTGCTGTAGACGTAGGCGAGGAAGAACTCCGTGATCGTCGCGGTGCGGTTCTGAAGCTCTTCAGCGAGCCGCAGCACAAGAGCTGTGCGGGTCTTGTTCTCGTTCTCGAAGGCCTCCCACCACTTCCTCGCGCTGCCAGTGGTGTTGTCCCAATCAAGGTTCTTCTTGACCTCTGCCAGCTTCTGCTCGACCTGTGCATCGGTCCAGCCCTTCGTGTTCGTAATTCCAGGAGGCAGGCCAGGAGCCCCACCTGCGGCAGCGGGAGCACCACCAGCGCCAGCCGGCAGCTCGATAGGCTTCTCGTCGTAGTCGATCGCCGTGGTGCGAAGCTTTAGCTCGTAGTCGCCTTTCTCAAATTCGGTTAGGGGCTTGAGCAGCTCTGGCAGCTTGTAGAAAGGGATCAGGTGCCCCTGGAAAACAGGCGTGCTCGGCATGAAGAAGGTACAGATGTTGTCCGCAGGACGTCCGATCTCGTCTGGAGTTAGCACCGCGCGCTGCTGGACCTGCTCCTGGGTGCTGTCGTTTCGGCTGGCGAACACTTCGATCATTTTGCGGTTTGCGCCCACGGACTGAGTCTGGAAGCGGATCGTCATCTGGCCGCTCTCTTTTGAGGCCCACTCTGAGTCAGCCAGATCGAGCGGCGGCATGAAGATCTTTGTGCTGAAGCCAGCTAGTACCGAGTCTGAGTCGTCGTTGTAGTTGGCCTTAATCTGGGCCGTAGATTGGATGGCTGCAACAATGCTCACGTTTCGTGAACGCAAAGTGTTGAGCTTCACGTGGATGTCCGGCAGGCGCCCGAGAGCGCTCGCGAACTCGTCGATAACCAAGCCGACAGGGCGGGGGAGGCAGTTCCCCGGGCACTGCTCAGCGCGCTTGGTGAGGAAGCGAAGAAGCTCAACCACGATAACGTTCGCCATAGGCCGAAGCATTTCAAGCTCGGACTCACGAAGCTCCACGATAAACAAGGTTGGCTTCTCGATTAGCTCCTCGATGTCGAGTTCGTTGTGGAAGGTCGTCGCACGGATGGCCGTGAGGTCCCAAGCGCTCAGGCGCATACTCAACTCAGACATGATCGTGTCAGCGTTCTGCGAACCTGAGCGGGCTAGCTCCACGAATGCGCGTGAATTTCGGATAGCTTCCGGGTGCGCCTCGATCCAGTCACACAGCCCCTTCATGCCCGACTGAACGAGCTGGTGGATGCGGGGCATCGACAGAACCTCGGTGGGATCGTGGAGGAGACCAACCATGACCGAGTTGAGCACTGCCAAAGCGTTATTTCGGAAGAACGGGCTATCCGACTTTGCCTGCGGTTGATCCGTTGCAGAGATGACAGTTTGGGCGATCAGCTTGGCGTCTGTGTCATCCTCGACTTTTGCCAGGATATTCCAGCTTAGCGACCGCTCCCTATCGAGCGGATTGAAGAGCAAGATGTTTTTCTTAGGGTTGTACTTGCGGGTCATCGCCGCAAGCGTGCGCCACATCTCAGGCTTTGAGTCGATTACGATGCTGGACCGGTCAGGGTCCATGCAGTCGTTGTACAAAATCGGCTTGATGAATTTGGTTGTCTTGCCTCCTCCGGTCTTCGCTACGATCAGAACGTGCCGATTTCGCTCTTCACGCGGTAGTATGACTTTCGCCTGGTTGAATGCGATCCCCTCAGCTCCTCGCAGCTCTTTGACGAACAGACAGGTATCTCCCGCTTTCCCTGTAGATTTTGTCCAATTCGCAATCTGTTCAGTATTAGCCAGATCGCCTGAGCCAAGCTCATTCGTCATCGAGCGCTTCGGGCGACGGTGCTTATCCTTGACGAGGGAAGAGACGGAGAGGTCGCCAATAATCGTTCCCGTCTTCCTGTACTCGCGCCAGCTATGGCGACCAACAAGGAAGAGGTACCCGGATAGGACGATGAAGAGGCTCTCTTCCCACACGTAGCGCATGCTGCTTGGGGTTATGAACATCTCCACGAGGGGTTCAATGA